>CAXMRQ010000212.1:0-20759 GCA_964196115.1 uncultured Gammaproteobacteria bacterium | reverse complement strand
TACACCGATTTTAATCAAAAAGACGCAGCGGATCAGTCCGAGCGTTGCATCGAATGTGGCAATCCCTACTGCGAATGGAAGTGCCCGGTACATAATTACATTCCCAACTGGCTGAAAATGGTCGCCGAAGGCAACCTGATGGAAGCCGTTGAAATGTCGCATAAAACCAATAGCTTACCCGAAGTCTGTGGCCGCGTTTGCCCGCAGGACCGACTCTGTGAAGGTGCCTGCACGCTGAACACCGGATTTGGTGCAGTGACAATCGGTTCGGTTGAAAAATACATAACCGACACTGCTATTGCACAAGGCTGGTCACCCGATTTATCCGCCGTTGTAGACAGTGGTAAAAAAGTAGCAATAGTCGGGGCAGGTCCGGCCGGTATCGGCTGTGCCGATGTACTCGCACGCAACGGCGTAAAATCGGTCGTCTATGATCGATACCCAGAAATTGGCGGATTGCTCACCTTTGGCATACCACCGTTCAAGCTCGAAAAAGAAGTCGTCACGCGTCGGCGAACTATGTTTGAAAATATGGGTATAGAGTTTCGCCTGAATACCGAAGTTGGCAAAGACATCGGCTTAGAACAACTGCTCGCCGACTACGATGCGGTATTCCTCGGCATGGGCACCTATAATTATATGAAGGGCGGTTTCCCGGGCGAAGACAAACCCGGCGTATTCGAAGCATTGCCTTATTTAATCGCCAATATTCATCACGAAATCGATTTTGATACTGCTGACGTCCCCGAGTTTATCGACTTTACCGGTAAAAATGTCGTTGTTCTCGGCGGCGGCGACACCGCCATGGATTGCAATCGTACCGCGATTCGGCAACAGGCCAGCAGCGTCACCTGCGCCTATCGGCGCGATGAAGCCAATATGCCCGGCTCGATGCGCGAAGTAGCCAATTCCAAAGAGGAAGGCATCCAGTTTTTATTTAACCGGCAGCCGATTGAAATCGTCGGTGACGGCAAAGTTGAAGGCGTTAAACTGGTATCGACAAAGCTCGGCGAAGCCGACCAACAGGGTCGACGCAGGCCGGAAGTAATTCCAGGCTCAGAGGAAATTCTTCTGGCCGATGTAGTCGTCATAGCATTCGGATTTCGACCCGATCCAGCCGACTGGTTTGCCGATTTTCAAATTAATATAGATGATGCTGGCAAGGTAACCGCTCCCGAGCAAAACACTTATCCGTTTCAAACATCGAATCAAAAAATATTTGCTGGTGGTGATATGGTACGCGGGTCGGACCTGGTGGTAACAGCGATTTATGAAGGCAGAAAGGCGGCCGAAGGCATCCTGGATTATCTGGAGGTTTGAGTTTTGAGTTTTCCCCAATTAAAAAATGATCGTTTCATTAGGGCCCTGTTACGCCAGCCCACCGATACTACACCGGTATGGATTATGCGCCAGGCCGGACGCTACCTACCGGAATACCGCGAGACCCGCAAAGGTGCCGGTGGCTTCCTTGACCTTTGTAAAAACAAAGAACTCGCCTGCGAAGTCACGCTCCAGCCACTACGCCGATTTAATCTTGATGCGGCAATTTTATTTTCCGACATCCTGACGATTCCCGACGCGATGGGCCTGGGTTTGTATTTTAGCGAAGGAGAAGGACCTAAATTCGAAAGACCCGTACGAAGCGAAAAAGACATCGATAATTTATTCGTACCCGACCCGGCCGACAAATTGCGCTACGTCACCGATGCCGTCAGCCTGATCAGAACCGAAATCAATGGCGATGTACCGTTGATCGGTTTCAGCGGCAGCCCATGGACTCTGTCGACCTACATGGTCGAAGGCAGCAGCTCTAAAGACTATCGCCACGTCAAGGGAATGATGTATGAAAATCCCGCAGCAATGCACCGATTACTAGACACCCTGGCACAGTCGGTTGTTACTTATTTGAATGCACAAATTGAAGCCGGCGCACAGGCCGTAATGATTTTTGACACCTGGGGTGGCGTCCTAACACCACAAACCTACCGTGAATTTTCGCTTAAATACATGCAACAAATTGTCTCCCAGTTAAAGCGCCAACACGATGGTCAAACCATTCCGGTTACATTGTTCACTAAAGGCGGAGCGCAATGGATAGAGGCAACTGCAGACACCGGCTGCGATGCGATTGGTTTAGACTGGACTATCGATATCGACGATGCAAAACGAAGGGTAGGCAGCAAGGTCGCTTTACAGGGGAATCTTGACCCCTGCATTCTTTACGCCTCGCCTGAAACCATTCGCGCAGCGGTCAAAGATGTCATCACCAGATTCGGCAACGATGTCGGCCACATATTTAATCTTGGGCACGGCATTCATCCATCGGTAGATCCCGATCACCTGGCCGTGCTGATCGACGCCGTGCATGAATTCGGCAATCAGATTCGCCGGTAATGCGGCTTCAGAATATATCCTCGACGATCTCTTCCTCGGTATCTTGCGACTCAGACTGAATCTGGTCGATAGAACCATCAGTTGAGCGCGAAACAATCTTTTCGATCGGCGCATTTTCAACCCTGAAAATTTCAAATCTACTGTTTACCGTATCCTGTCCGGCGCGTTTACCGGTAATCGAGTCGATTCGCACTGTAACCAGTCCTTCAGGCTGTTCTTCAAGATTTTCCGGACTTCCATCCAGCGCAACTTTCATATACTCCAGCCACACAGGTAGAGCAGCACGACCCCCGGTCTCTCGACCACCTAGCGTTTGCTGATTATCAAACCCAACCCAGGCGGTGGTCACTATCTGGTCGTTAAATCCACTAAACCAGGCATCTATCTGATCATTGGTGGTTCCGGTTTTACCGCCAATATCAGCCCGACCCAGAGCCTTGGCTCGCACTGCAGTGCCACGTTCAACGACTTCACGCATCATAGAACGCATGATAAAAGAATTTTGCTCTGAAATAACTCGCGGCGCGTATACCGGCACCTGTTCAATTTCGGTGGCCACCTCTTCCTCTACAAGCGCCGAAGCTTCGGCAGCGCTATTGACCGTCGCAACTTCAGCCTCAGACTCCGCTAGTTCCTCCTCCGGCTTAAGTAAAAGACTTTCAAGCGATTCCAACTCGCAACCCTGGCACACAGTTGGCGACTGATGCTGAAAAATAATTTCACCCTCACTCGACTCAACGCGGCTAATGATATAAGGATCGATCAGATAACCACCATTTGAGAAAACCGCGTAGGCTCGAACAATCTCTAGTGGCGAAAATGCGCCACTGCCTAGCGCTAAAGAGAGATCATAAGGCATATCAGCCCGTTTGAATCCGAATCGCTCCGCATAGCGGGTGGCAAAGCGTAAGCCAATGGCCTGCAAAATCCGAATCGACACCAGATTTCTTGATTTGACCAGGGCTTCGCGTAAACGCGTCGGACCATAAAACCTGCCTGAGTAATTTTCCGGACGCCAGGTCGCCTCAAGTGAATCGTCGTCAAACACCACAGGCGCATCATTAATAATACTGGCAGCGGTGAAATTATTATCAAGCGCTGCTGAGTATATAAAAGGTTTGAAATTTGAGCCAGGTTGACGCTTGGCCTGGGTTGCCCGATTAAATTTATTTCTGAAATAGTCGAAACCTCCGACCATGGATCGAATTGCCCCATCGTAAGAGTCCAATGACACAATTGCTCCCTGTGCTCTCGGGATATCTGCGAGTAGCCACTGATCATCGCGTTGCTCCAGCCAGATTACATCACCGACGGACAGGACATCTTCAATTGCCTGAATCTCCTCCCCCTGCTTATCGACTTCTATATAAGCCTTGGCCCAGTCGATACCGCCCTTAAAGGGTAGCTCAATAGTCTCTATACTCGAAATTAATACGCTTGCAGAAGAATTATTCTCTACCTCGGCATCCTCAGCTTCACTGCTGGCGGCTTTTTTGGCATCCGTCGCATCTTCACCGTCAATATCGGTTTCCGGGTTCTGATTTATTGAAATCACTACACCTTTACGCAAGCCACCGATTCGCTCATCAGAAACCAGATCTAGCTCAAATGGATCCCAGCCCAATAATGGTTCCAGATTCCTGGCGTCCGCGCCATCAGACGGCTTTTCAAGCGACGTAGGTATCTTCAGTGTATCGACAATACCCCGGTAGCCGTGTCGGCGACTATAATCCAGTAAAGCCCTGCGCAAGGCCTTATTAGCTACTACCTGAAGCTCACCATCAATGCTGGTATAAACATTCATGCCAGCCTTATAGACTTCTTCGCCATATTGTTCAAACAGCTCAGATCGAATCATTTCAGCGACATAATTTGCATCGGCGATGGTCCGGGCGGCGTATAACTCGGCGGTGACAGGTTCTGCCCGCGCCTGTTCGAATTCTTCGTCACTAATAAAATTCAGTAATCGCATGCGACCCAAAATATGGTCGCGTCGGATCAATGCTCGTTCAGGATTAATAATGGGATTATATTTCGACGGCGCCTTGGGTAAACCGGCAATCATAGCGGCCTGCGCCAGGGTCAGATCCTCCAGCGCCTTGTCATAATATACCTGCGAGGCCGCAGAAATACCGTACGACCGATGACCTAGAAATATCTTATTAACATATAACTCGAGTATTTTCTCCTTACTCAACTCACCTTCTATCCTAAGCGCCAACAGAATTTCATTAAGCTTCCGTCCATAGGTTTTTTCTGAGCTAAGGAAAAAGTTTCGCGCCACCTGCATAGTAATGGTACTACCACCCCGGGTTTTTTCTCCGGTCATCACCAGTTCATAAGCAGCGGCCGCCAAAGCGATCGGATCAACCCCGGCATGATTCCAGAACTGATCGTCTTCAGCCGCAACGAAGGCGTCGATAACATGGGTGGGAATATTTTCGAAATGAACCGGGATGCGGCGGTGTTCGCCGAATTCAGCCAATAAAAATTCGTTTCTGTCATAAACCCGCAAGGGTATTTGCAGTTGGGTATCTTCCAAATTCTCTATAGAGGGTAGCTTAGGGACTAAAACACCGTAAATATAGAATACACCGGCGAACAGCACAATAAACCCCACGGTAAACAGCCAGGAAATGATTTTTACGAGTTTTTTCATAAAGTTAGGCTACATATGTAAAGAAATACATCAAAAGTATCGACAAGACCAATATCTTGAACTAGACTCTGGCATGAACTAATAGAATAATTTATCATTTTAAATACTTACAACCAGGTCTTAAAGTAATTTATAGTATAAGGTCTATGAACATAGGCACACACGAGGAACACCTGTGTTTTTATCGCAAAAAAAACCACCATTAATAGGTTTAGACATTAGCTCCACATCAGTCAAGTTGATGGAACTTAGTAAAACCGGCTCAAGCTATCGAATCGAAGGCATAGCTGTCGAGCCCCTGCCTGCTAATGCAGTCGTCGAAAAAAATATCGCCGAAGTCGAAGCCGTAGGTGAAAGTGTAAAGCGTGCGCTGAGCAAGTCAAAAATTAAATCGAAATTTGTTGCTATAGCAGTCGCTGGCTCTTCGGTCATCACGAAGAAGATTACCATGCCTGCTACTCTTTCAGAAGATGAAATGGAAGGGCAAATCCAGCTCGAAGCCGACCAATACATCCCCTACCCGCTGGAAGAGGTTAATCTTGATTTCCAGGTGCTGGGAATCACAGAGAATAATCCCGAGACGGTCGATGTACTGCTCGCAGCCTGTCGAAGTGAAAATGTAGATGAGCGAGTTACCGCAGTTGAGCTCGCCGGGCTGACAGCCAAGATTGTCGATATTGAGGCCTATACCGTCGAAACTGTATTTTCCGCAATGGCTTCTCAAATGCCCGACGAAGGAATGGATAAAACCATTGCCATCATTGATATCGGCGCCACCATGACTAATCTGAGTGTAATACAGAACCACAGATTGATTTACACACGCGAACAAAACTTCGGCGGTAAACAATTAACCGAAGAAATCATGCGCCGTTACGGACTGTCCTACGATGAAGCGGGACTCGCAAAGCGTCAGGGCGGCTTACCAGACAATTACGAACCCGAAGTGCTTGAACCGTTCAAGGAAACAACCGCACAGCAGGTTAGTCGTTTTTTACAGTTCTTTTATTCCGCAGGTGGGGCAGATGGTGATATTGACCATCTGGTACTGGCTGGCGGCACCTCCAATTTGCCAAATTTAGCAGAATTGACAGAATCGCATATCGGGGTACCGACCTCGATCGCCAATCCGTTTAGCAATATGTCGACCTCGGGTAAAGTCAATAAAGCCAACCTACAGGCTGATGCGCCCTCGTTTCTGATAGCTGCCGGACTCGCAATCCGGGGAGCTGAATACCAATGATAACCTCAATTAACTTACTACCCTGGCGCGAAGAAAATCGCCAGCAACAGAAAAAAGATTTCGGTGTACTCACTTTTCTTATGATGTTCCTCGCCGCAGCGTTAATAGGCCTGATACATTTTCAGATGAGCTCGAAAATTACCTACCAGCTTTCACGAAATAATTTTTTAACTGCCGAAATTGCCGAATTAGATAAGGAAATCGCTGAAATTAGAGATCTGAAGAAAGTTCGGCGAAGCCTGGTAGAACGTATGGAAGTCATTCAGGATCTACAGCGCAGCCGTCCATCTATCGTGCATTTATTTACCGAAATCGTGAGTACCGTGCCTAACGGCGTCTACCTGAAGTCTTTAACCCAAAGTGGAAGTAACCTGTTAATGAATGGCGAGGCTGAATCTAACGCCCGGGTTTCAACCTACATGAGAAACCTGGACGGCTCCGAATGGCTTAGAGAACCTAATTTGACCGTCATTGAAGTTGAAGATATAAAAGTTAACCGTATTAGCACATTTACTTTAACCGTAAAACAAACTTCACCCAGTGCGAATGAGGATGAAGCCACAGACGATGGAGAAATTCAGCAATGACCCTTGATGAAATTCAACATCACCTCGATCTAGAAAACATCGGTAACTCCCCATTTCCTATCAGACTTGGGGTAATAGTGGTTTTATGCACGGTGATTATCGCCGCTGGATTATGGTACGACACCAGAATACAGTTTGAAGAGCTGGAAAAGCATGAAAAGAAAGAATTGATTTTAAAAGATGATTTCAAATTAAAGGCCAGACAGGCAGCCAAGTTGGAACTTTACAAGGAACAACTAGCTGAAATGAATGCCACTTTCGGCGCACTACTGAGACAGCTTCCGGAAAAAACTGACGTCGAATCACTACTCGTTGACGTCTCGCAAACCGGCCTGGCAAGTGGCCTTGAAGTTCAGAAATTCAAGCCCAGCGCAGAGGAGAAAAAGGGATTTTATGCTGAATTACCGATAACCCTTGAAGTAATCGGGTCTTTTCATCAAATGGCTACTTTTATCAGCGGCATTGCTGCGCTGCCTCGAATCGTAACTATCAGCAATATGAAGCTGGCAGTTGTTAAAAAGGATGCAAAAGCCGAAGGACCGCAAGAAAACAAACTGAAAATGTCCGCGACCGCCAAAACTTATCGGTATCTTCAGGAGGACGAACAATGACAGCGAATTCAGGCAAGCATATTCGCGCGATCATTGTGTTGTCCCTGACCACTTTGCTGGCAGCCTGCAACCAGGGCGTTGGCGATCTGCGTACTTTTGCACAACAAATCAAAAGCCAACCACCCGGGCGAATCGAACCTATTCCAGAATTTCAGCCCTATCAAAACTTCGAATACACCTCGCACGATTTAAGAGACCCCTTTAAATTGGTGGATTTTAGACGTCCAGAAGAAATTGATGAAGAAATTTTAGCCATAGCCAGCGGCCCCAAACCCAATATTGATCGACCTCGCGAACCACTCGAGGACTTCCCGCTAGACACCCTGAGGCTGAAAGGCACTCTCACCAAAGATGGTATTAAATGGGGTCTTATATTTGCTCCGGACAATACCGTACATCGTGTACTAGAAGGCCACTACATGGGACAAAATCACGGTCGCATCATTTCAGTCACAGACGAAAGAATTGAGTTGACGGAAATCGTCCCCGACGGCTTAGGCAATTATATCGAACGCTCTTCAGCCGTAGCATTGATCGAATAGCGAGAGGAATCCCCCATGAAAATTCGCAATACAAGACATATGATGATTAAATTACTGAAAGCCTCCCTGGGTGCGCTATGCCTGATCGGACTCGGCCTCAACACCGTTACCGCCCGAGAATTAATCGGCCTGGATTATTCGGTAATGACCGGAAACGCCGTTCAACTGGTATTCACCTTTGACGAAAACGCCATAGAGCCACGCGCTTTCACTATAGACGAACCCGCTCGTATAGCACTGGATTTTGCCGATACAGTTAACAGCCTCAGGCAAAGAAACCTACAGGTCGGGATTGGTACCATGCAGAGCATCATTTCTGCCTCTTCGCAAGGGCGGACGCGCGTTGTATTGAATCTTACCCAGAAAACCAACTATGTAACCAGTATTAATGGCAATCAAATGACTTTAACTCTGGCCGGATCTGCGCAGTCATCACTCGCATCCAGCCAGGCCAACGCAACAACCACCCCGGCATCGATTACCAGCCCTCAGGCAGGAATCGCAAAAGGAATTACCAATATAGATTTTAAACGTGGCCCGAATGGTGAAGGACGCATTATTCTCAATCTCACCAGCACTTCTATTAGCACCGACGTATGGCGCGAAAATAATACCGTGTATGTCGAGCTCATCGGAGCACAGCTCCCTGAAGAATTGCAACGTCGCATGGACGTTAGCGACTTCGCGACACCAATATCCAATATCGACACAGTTCAGGATGGCGCTAATATTAAAATGACCATTTCTTCGAGTGGTGATTTTGAGCATTTGGCTTATCAAACCGATAGAATTTACACGATCGAAGTCGCTCCAATATCCAAAGAAGAGGAAGAGGAAAAGAAGAAGACCAAATTTGGTTATACCGGTGATCGCCTGTCTTTGAATTTCCAGGACATCGAAGTTCGTTCGGTATTACAGCTACTCGCCGATTTTACCGGCTTAAACCTGGTGGTGAGTGATTCGGTCGCTGGTAACTTGACATTACGACTTAAAAACGTGCCCTGGGATCAGGCCATGGATATCATTTTGAAAACCAAGGGTCTGTCTCAACGCCGTGCCGGAAATGTCATATTAATCGCGCCAACCGACGAAATTGCCGCCAGGGAAAAACTCGAACTCGAATCTCGCAAACAAGTCGAGGAACTAGAACGTTTGCGCACCGAATTCATGAGAGTCAACTATGCCAAGGCTGCAGAAATGGCCGAACTACTGAATCAAAAAGATAATGCCATATTGTCGGCTAGAGGTTCGGTTAGCGTCGATATACGCACCAATACTCTACTGGTTAAAGACACTAACTCTAGCCTGGCAAGCGTACGTCAATTACTCACCGAGCTGGACATCCCGGTTCGTCAGGTACTGATTGAATCCCGCGTTGTCATCGCCAACGACGATTTCAGCAAAGAACTAGGCGTCCGATTTGGCGTCAGCAGAGATTCTTTGACCAATGGTACCACCGGAGACACAGCAGTTACAGCGGGTAACCTTAATGGCATTACCGACCTGGTAAACAATAATACCTTTAACGCCATTGACGGCCTGAATGTAAATCTGCCGGTGCTAAATCCGGCTGGTTCTTTCGCGCTGGCGTTGGCTAAATTACCATTGGGTACCTTATTGGAAATGGAACTCTCAGCCGCCCAGATAGAGGGTCGTGGTGAAGTCGTTTCCAGTCCGAGGGTTATCACCGCCGATGCACATACCGCAAAAATCGAACAGGGTGTGGAAATTCCCTACCTGTCACTTGACGATGGCACCGCGACCCTGAAATTCAGAAAAGCAGTGCTATCTCTTGAAGTAACACCGCAAATAACGCCCGATGATCGAATCATCATGGATCTTGATGTGCACAAGGATGCAGTGGGTGAAACGGTAAGTTTCCAGGGTGGTCTATCAGCACCAAGTATCGACACACGCAGTGTACAGTCTCAGCTTTTGGTCGATAATGGCCAAACCGTAGTACTTGGTGGCATTTATGAGACAGTGAAGACGAAACAAGTTTCACGAGTACCTTTCTTCAGTGACCTACCTATCATCGGCGCCTTGTTTAAATCCTCAATTACCGTCGATGACCGCTCCGAGCTGCTTATATTTGTAACGCCAAAAATATTGCAGGGCACCAGTCTCGCTACCCGCTAGGTTCAATCGAATCGGACCCGTAAAGGCAGCCTTTGGCTGCCTTTTTTGTGCCTGCCATATATATCCTGGAAAACGCAGTTGGATCACGAAATAAAAAAGTTAAATTATTTTACCCCCCAACTAATGCATCACCAATGTTTCTAGTATCATAGCCCGATGAAGACGCAAAATATTATCCTGATTGGACCTATGGGCTCAGGAAAATCAACTATCGGCAATATCCTGGCGAAAAAGCTAGGTCGCGATTTTCAGGATAGCGACCATTTCATAGAAAAAAGAACCGGTGTAGATATCGGAAGAATTTTTGACATAGAAGGCGAGGACGGATTTCGGCATCGTGAATCGCAGGCACTGGAAAATCTGCTGAATCTGGATAATCAGGTGGTGGCCACCGGAGGAGGCTCAGTATTGCGTAAGGAAAATCAGACCCTGCTGCGCTCTAAAGGCTACATCATCTTTCTCGATACTTCGGTAGCCCAACAAATGCAACGACTTCGCCGAGATAAAAAAAGGCCATTATTACAGACTGAAAACCCACGCGAGCGGCTCGAAGACCTGTTTAATGCACGTAGACCTATCTACCTCGATCTTGCTGACCTGGCAGTGAAAACCGACCGAAAGCAGGCACGCAAGCTGGCCTCCGAAATCATCAATCAATTACCCGAGCATTTACTATAAATTATGACTCTTTCCAATACCCTCAAGGTCGACCTCGGAGACCGCAGCTATCCCATCTATATCGGCGCTGACCTGTTAACTGAGGTTGATTTATTGACCGGTTATATTCGCGGAAACTCGGCGCTTGTAGTTAGCAATTCAACCGTTGCTCCTTTATACCTGGCCAAAATACAGGCATCACTAAACGCACTCAATATTCGTCACGATTGCGTTATCCTCGATGATGGGGAACAGCACAAGACTATCGCCACAGTTGAAAAAATTATCGATACTCTATTGCGCCAACGGCACGACCGGCAAACTACTCTAATAGCACTCGGTGGCGGCGTCGTTGGTGATATTACCGGTTTTGCCGCGAGCATTTACCAACGCGGGGTGAATTATATTCAGGTTCCGACCACACTGCTGTCCCAGGTGGATTCGTCGGTCGGTGGTAAAACGGGGGTAAATCATCCACTGGGCAAGAATATGATCGGCGCTTTTTGCCAACCGCAATGCGTTATTGCCGATACCAGTACGCTCGATACCCTGCCCGCCCGAGAGCTCAGCGCCGGCCTTGCTGAAGTGATCAAGTATGGATTGATACATGACGCGAGTTTCTTTGACTGGCTCGAACAAAACATCGAACAGCTAATCACACACGATTATCAGGCGCTTTGCCACGCCATTCTGGTTTCCTGTAAAATCAAAGCCGAAATTGTCGCCCAGGATGAACGCGAGACCGGTATTCGTGCAATTTTGAATCTGGGTCATACCTTTGGTCACGCGATTGAAACCTCGATGGGTTACGGCAACTGGCTGCACGGCGAGGCTGTTGCGACAGGCATGGTAATGGCGACCGATTTATCATTGCGGCATCACTGGATAGATGAAAGCGTTAAACAAAGGACGATTAAATTACTCGAAAAATCGGCATTACCGATAAAATCACCCGCTGAAATGACTATCGACAAATACATGAATGCGATGGCGATTGACAAAAAAGCGCTCGATGGCACGATCAAGCTTATCCTACTAAAGGCGTTAGGCAAGGCCATCATTACCTCCGACTACGATGCAGATCTACTCAAACAAACACTGACTCAATGCTAGCACTCCACAACTGTGCACTACAACAGTGCAAAAATTGTAATTCATAACGGAGCAGAGTTGCTTTCGTTAATTAATTGAACGGGGTTTGATTCAACAGGTATAATATTTGCCCTTTTGCGAAGGCGAAGGGTAAATAGGTAATGACCCTGGCGACAACCTGAACCCGCTTGAACGGTCGTTTCGTTGCTGAATTTCGGTATCAAAAATGAGCACAAACACTAAACTCAAAGGCCTGTATCACCCCAGTTTCGAGAAAGATAGCTGTGGTTTTGGTTTAATCGCTAACATCGACGACAAGCCCAGTCACTGGTTAATAAAAACATCGATTGCCGCCCTCGCCCGCCTCACACACCGCGGCGCAGTTGCTGCCGATGGCAAATCGGGTGATGGCTGTGGTTTATTATTAAAGAAACCCGATTCATTTTTACGTGCTAAAGCCGCCGAAATTGGCATCGAATGTGCCGAAAAATACGCTGTGGGGTTTATTTTTATTTCCCCCCATGCGGGTGAAACCGAAGTATCGCAAGCCATTATTGAAGAAAAAATTGCCCAACAGGGCATCGAATTTGCCGGCTGGCGTGAAGTCCCGACCGATCCTTCTGCATGCGGCGAAGAAGCCTTAAAGTCACTACCGGCAATTTACCACGCATACATTAACGCCCCTGACGAACTCAGTACGGCCGAATTTGATCGATCCCTGTACCTGGCTCGACGGGCAATTGGAAAGGCCCACGAAGCACTCGAAAATACGCGTATTAACGATTATTACTATATTTCCAGCATGGCATCGAATGTTCTGTCCTACAAAGGGCTGATCATGCCCGATTATTTACCGGTATTTTATCCAGACTTGAATAACGAATTGATGGAAAGTGCAATCTGTGTTTTTCACCAACGTTTTTCAACCAACACCTGGCCACAATGGCAGCTCGCCCAGCCGTTTCGCTATCTCGCGCATAACGGAGAAATCAACACTATCCAGGGTAACCGCAACTGGGCCAACGCTCGCGCCTACAAATTTAAAAGTGAGTTACTTGCCGATGTTGAAGCAATTAAGCCACTGGTCAATATGTCCGGTTCCGATTCGAGCTCGATGGACAACATGCTCGACTTTTTACTCACTGGCGGCATGGACGTTTTCCGAGCGATGCGTCTACTGGTGCCACCCGCCTGGCAAAATGTCGATCATATGGACTCGGCACTGCATGCTTTTTATGAATTTAACTCGATGCACATGGAACCCTGGGATGGGCCCGCCGGTATCGTCCTCACCGAAGGCCGATACGCCTGTTGTGTGATGGATCGCAACGGCCTGCGACCGGCACGCTGGGTTATGACCAAAGATCGCCATATCACCCTCGGATCAGAGATAGGCGTGTGGGACTACAAACCTGAGGATGTCATCGCCAAGGGCCGCCTGAAACCGGGTGAAATGATCGCGGTGGACACAGAAACCAGCAAGTTACTGCTGTCAGAAGATATCGACAAAATTCTACAGGATCGCCATCCCTACGAAATGTGGTTGCGCGATAGACTCAAACGCCTGAGCGCCAATCCGGCCAATTCGCCATTCTCGGCACTGGCGATGGATAAGGAAACACTAACCCGCCTCGAAAAACAGTTTCAGGTCAGCTTTGAAGAGCGTGACCAGATTCTAAAACCGCTGGCGCAGGATTCGCAGGAAGCGACCGGGTCGATGGGCGATGATACGCCGCTGCCGGTTCTGTCCATGCACCGACGTTCGCTGTATGACAGTTTCAGGCAGCAATTTGCCCAGGTCACCAATCCGCCGATTGATCCGTTACGCGAAAAAATTGTTATGTCGCTGGAAACCTGTTTCGGTCGCGAGCATAACCTTTTCAACGAAAAAGCCGAACATGCCAACCGCATGACCACCAGCTCACCAATCCTGTCCGAACAAAAATATGTCGACCTGCTGGCCCTGCACGAGGAAGGTTATTCGAACGAAACGGTATCGCTCGGTTATGACCCTGAAAAAACTGGCCTGAAAGCGGCGATTAACGAGATCGCGGATCAGGCTGAGAAAGCTTCCCGCCGTGGCATCGTAATTTTGATATTAAGCGACAAAAATATTCCCAAACACCATATACCGATTCACGCAGCCCTGGCAACCGGTGCCGTACATCACCGCCTGTGTCATACCGGTGGACGTTGTGACACCAATATCGTAGTTGAAACCGGTACCGCCCGGGATTCGCATCACATGGCCGTATTACTCGGTTTTGGTGCCACAGCAATCTACCCATACCTCGCCTATGCCAGTATTGTCGGCATGACCCGCAGTGGCGAATTACCCGATTTGCAATGCCCGAACACCGGCTCTAACTACCGACGCGGTATCAATAAAGGCCTGTATAAAATTATTTCGAAAATGGGAATTTCAACTATTTCCAGTTACCGTGGCGCCCAGCTTTTCGAGATAGTCGGCCTTCACAGCGAAGTGGTAGACCAGTGTTTTGCCGGCACCACCTGTCGCATCGACGGCCTCAATTTTGATGACATCGAAAACGAACAGATCGCGATCAACAAGATAGCCTGGAATCCACGCAAAGGTATCGACCAGGGTGGATTACTAAAGTACGTCCACGATGGTGAATATCACGCTTACAATCCCGATGTAGTGCAAACCCTGCAAAAGGCAGTCGAATCCGGCTGTTACGATGACTGGAAGCTATATTCAGGTATTGTTAATAGTCGCCCGGCTACTGCACTTCGCGACCTGTTAAAGTTGAAACCTCAACAGGCCATCGACGTTGAATCAGTCGAAGCGGCAGAAAATATTCTGCAACGCTTCGATTCAGCCGGTATGTCGCTCGGAGCATTATCCCCTGAGGCCCACGAAACCCTGGCGCAGGCGATGAATCAGCTCGGTGGTCGCTCTAACTCGGGTGAAGGCGGCGAAGACCCGGGGCGATTCGGTACTGATAAGGTTTCCAAAATCAAACAGGTCGCTTCGGGTCGCTTTGGCGTCACACCACACTATCTGGTGAATGCCGAAGTATTGCAAATTAAAGTGGCCCAAGGTGCCAAACCCGGCGAAGGCGGGCAACTGCCGGGCAAAAAAGTTAACGCATTAATCGCCCGGCTGAGAAACTCTGAACCCGGTGTAACACTAATATCGCCACCGCCGCATCACGACATCTACTCAATCGAAGATCTGGCACAATTGATATACGACCTCAAACAGGTTAACCCCGAGGCGCTGGTATCGGTCAAACTGGTCGCCGAGGCTGGTGTCGGCACCATCGCTGCAGGCGTTGCCAAGGCCTATGCCGATCTAATTACGATTGCCGGATACGATGGTGGCACCGGTGCCAGCCCTTTGACCTCGGTTAAATATGCCGGCTCGCCCTGGGAACTGGGTCTCGCCGAAACCCATCAGGTATTGCGCGCCAACAAATTGCGCGAAAAAGTGCGAATTCAAACCGACGGCGGCCTGAAAACCGGCCTCGATGTCATCAAGGCAGCAATTCTTGGTGCCGAGAGCTTCGGCTTTGGCACCGGCCCGATGGTAGCAATGGGCTGCAAATATCTGCGCATTTGCCACCTCAACAATTGCGCTACCGGCGTCGCGACACAAAATGCTCTGCTGCGCGAACTGCATTACACCGGCAATACAGAAAAAGTTAAAAATTACTTCCGTTTCATTGCCCGCGAAGTACGCGAAATACTGGCATCGCTCGGCATTAGCAAGCTTGAGGACATAATCGGCAGAACCGACCTGCTGGAAGCAATCGAGGGTAAAACCGCAGGCCAGAAAAACCTCAACTTGCAACCTATTTTGTGCGATGGTGGACTGGATGCCGATCTTCCGCAATTTTGTACCCAGGGACGCAACAAACCCTACGATAAGGGCGAACTCGCCGAAAAAATGGTGGCTGACTGCCTGCCTGCAATCAAAAGCAGTAGCGGCGGGGAGTTTAATTACGCGGTAAAAAATGTGCACCGTTCTATCGGTGCACGGCTCTCGGGCGAAATTGCGCGTATCCATGGTAATCACGGTATGGATGAACAGCCGATCACGCTGCATCTGAAAGGCACAGCCGGCCAGAGCTTCGGCGTGTGGAATGCGGGTGGGCTCAATATGTACCTCGAAGGCGATGCTAACGATTATGTGTGCAAAGGCATGGCCGGGGGCAAGATAGTCATCACGCCACCGCCCAACAGTCACTTTAAATCACAGGATTCGACCATTATTGGCAATACCTGTCTGTACGGAGCAACCGGGGGTAAGTTACTCGCCGCCGGTCTCGCTGGCGAGCGCTTCGCAGTGCGTAATTCTGGCGCTAACGCGATGGTCGAGGGTGTTGGTGACCATGGTTGCGAATACATGACTGGCGGCATAGTCACCATACTCGGCAATACCGGGGTCAACTTTGGTGCCGGCATGACCGGTGGCATCGCCTATGTGCTCGATCTCGATAGAAGCTTTATTGATCGCATTAACAACGAATTAATCGATATACACCGAATCGTTGATGGCAGCATGGAAAGCCACCGCGTCTACCTCACCCAGGCGATACAGGAATATGTCGACGAAACTAACAGTGAATGGGGGCAGTATATCCTTGAGAACTTCAGCCATTTCAAACGCAAGATCTGGATGGTGAAGCCGAAAGCCGCCGAATTTGACTCTCTGTTAGAAACCCTGCAACGCAATGCCGCATAAATGTACTTTCGAGTTCTCGAAAGCACATTTAAATTTACTGTCTGGATATAACTCGAATGGCCGGTAGAGTCCCGCGCGCCTTCATCGACGACCTGCTCAATCGTATCGATATCGTTGAAGTGATTGACGCACGCGTACCGCTAAAGAAAAAAGGCAAGGAATACTGGGCCTGCTGCCCGTTCCATAACGAAAAATCTTCCTCGTTTTCGGTGAGCCAGAACAAGCAGTTTTACCATTGTTTCGGATGCCAACAGCACGGCAACGCAATCAGCTTTCTGATGGATTATGACCACATGGAGTTTGTCGAATCGATTGAAGCGCTGGCGCAAATGATCGGCGTCGATGTGCCCTATGAAAAGGGGCAGGCCCCGGCACAGCCAGTAAAGGGTTCGGAATCAATTTTTATTACCTTACAGCAATGCAGCGATTTTTATCTTGCGCAGCTTAAGCAACACCCCGAAGCGATTGAATATTTAAAACAACGCGGCATCAGTGGAGAAACCGCCCGCGATTTCGCTATCGGTTATGCGCCGCCCGGCTGGAATAATTTAACTGGCGAACCCAAAACATTAACCGAAGCCGGTATGCTGATCGAGAAAGACAACGGCCAGCACTACGACCGATTTCGTCATCGCATGATGTTTCCAATTCGTGACCGGCGCGGTCGCACGATTGCATTTGGTGGCCGCGTCATCGATGCCGAAGATAACCCCAAATATCTGAACTCCCCCGAGTCCCCGGTTTTTCACAAGGGTGACGAGATATATGGTCTATACGAACTGAAAAAGGCGGTTTCGCAGATCGATCAAATATTTATCACCGAGGGCTACATGGATGTCATCGCGCTCGCCGAACACGGTGTTAAAACCGCGGTCGCCACGCTTGGCACTGCGATCAATAACGCTCAGATTGAAAAATTATTTCGTAGCTGCAAAACTCTGGTATTTTGCTTCGATGGCGACGCTGCCGGTAAAAAAGCCGCCTGGCGTTCGCTCGAACAGTGCCTGGTATCGCTAAAAGAGGGGCGCCTCGCACGATTCCTGTTTTTACCAGATGACCACGACCCCGACACCTTCATTCAGGAATATGGACAGCCGGGGTTTCAAAATCAAGTCAATAATGCCGCAACCCTGACTAAATTTCTGTTCGAAACACTGCTCGCCCAATGCAATATTCAATCCCTTGAAGGCAGATCCCAGTTTCTTGATCGTCTGCGCCCTTATTTCACCCAGATACCATTGCAAAGCCTGAAAGATCAAATCCTCGGTGAAGTCGAGCACCAACTAGCGGTTAAGCTCGACAATCGTTTACTCGAAATACTGGGTCACCAAAAGCCAGCGCCAGAGAGAAGCCTCAAACTACCCGACCAGCATTGGACCCCTACCCGCCTGGCGATTAATTTGCTGCTACTGAAGCCATCGCTAGCAGACAATACCGGCGCGCACCATGAACTTGCTGAAACCGATATTCCCGGTGTAGATTTATTTTTGCAACTGCTCGATCACATCCATGAAGAGCCCGGAATCAGCACGCAAAATTTGCTCGACCGCTTCAGAGGCAACGAACACGAAACGCACCTCTACAAGCTTGCCGCGATGCAGCCGGCGATGGAAAACGAAGAAAGTATTGACCGCATGTTCGAAAACTGTCTACAGCGCCTGCAGGAAAAATATATTAAAGGCCGCAGAACATTACTTATCCAGAAATTACAACGCGGTGAGACTCTTTCCGACGCCGAAAAACAGGAACTTAAATAAATAGTTACAAAACACATATAACTAAAGGCTTTTAACTTGAATAATCCCAAATATGTCTTATATACTGGGGGATTAGTCTGCAGTTTTCCAAATACCGTCGAGGCACCATGGATCAAGATCAACAATCCCGTTTAAAAGAACTCATCGCAAAAGGTAAAGAACAGGGGTTTCTTACTTATACTGAAGTCAACGACCACCTCCCCGACGGTATCGTCGAACCCGAGCAAATCGAAGATATCGTCCGAATGATCAACGACATGGGCATCAAAGTCCATGAATCGGCTCCGACCGAAAGCAACGAAATTCTTAACGATACCGAAAGCGAACCCGACGAAGACGCTGCCGAAGAAGCCGCAGCCGCACTGGCGTCACTGGATAGTGAATTCGGTCGCACCACTGATCCGGTGCGCATGTATATGCGCGAAATGGGTACCGTCGAACTGCTGACCCGTGAGGGTGAAATCAAGATTGCGAGGCGTATCGAAAATGGCCTGAACCAGGCCATTAGTTCACTCGCCCGCTACCCCGAGACAATGCGTCTGATTCTAAAGCGTTATCACGAAGTTGCGGAAGAAGAAGCGAAGTTGAGCGACCTACTGGTCGGTTACGTCGATCCAAACGAAGACCCCAATGCCATCCCGATGCCTGCTGTCACACAAGCCAGCGAAGACGATGACGAGGAAGAAGAAGTCGAAGATACTGGGCCCGATCCGATAGAGGCCGCCAAACGCTTTAAAAGAATCGGCAAAAGTTTCGACAAGGCGATGGAAGCGATGGCCACCGCCGATGGCAAGGCCTACGATCGTCACATGAGCAAGGCTGTGAAGGAACTGATGGAGATCAAACTGCTGCCTGTATTTATAGACTCGCTAGGCAGCAACCTGAAGGGCGTAATCAACCGGGTGCGTACCAACGAACGAACGATCCTGGATATCTGCGTCAAACAGTCGCACATGCCGCGTAAAAAATTCATCGAAACCTTTAAGGCAAATGAAACCAATTTAAACTGGATTGACGAGCATTTAAAAAGCGAAGAGCCTTATGTCAATGAACTAGAAGAGAGTAAGGACGAAGTTATTCGTCACCAAAAGAGGCTTAAGAATATAGAGAAAATCTCGCATCTTTCGATCCACGATATCAAGGAAATCAATCGCAAGATGTCGATCGGCGAAGCCAAGGCGCGGCGCGCGAAAAAAGAAATGATCGAAGCCAACCTGCGCCTGGTTATTTCTATCGCCAAAAAATACACCAACCGTGGTTTACAATTTCTCGATCTCATCCAGGAAGGCAACATCGGCTTAATGAAGGCAGTCGATAAATTCGAATACCGTCGTGGTTATAAATTCTCTACCTATGCCACCTGGTGGATTCGCCAGGCAATAACACGATCGATTGCGGATCAGGCGCGCACCATCCGAATTCCGGTACACATGATCGAGACGATCAACAAGCTGAACCGCATCTCACGCCAGATGTTGCAAGAACTCGGACGCGAGCCACAGCCCGATGAACTGGCTGAACGCATGGAACTGCCCGAAGACAAGGTTCGCAAGGTATTAAAGATATCCAAAGAACCGATCTCGATGGCGACCCCAATCGGTGACGACGAAGATTCGAATCTGGGTGATTTTATCGAAGACACCAACGTCCTGTTACCTGCAGATACTGCAACCAACGCCGGTCTGTCGGAATCAACCCGCGAAATTCTATCGAGCCTGACACCACGCGAAGCCAAAGTGTTACGCATGCGCTTCGGGATCGACATGAACACCGACCACACGCTGGAAGAGGTCGGCAAACAGTTCGATGTAACCCGAGAACGCATCCGTCAAATCGAAGCCAAGGCACTGCGTAAACTACGTCACCCCAGCCGCTCAGAACAACTCAGAAGTTTTATTGACGCCGAATAAGTTTTCGTTACAATTCGCACTCTCTGTAATCCTGCCGAAATTTATGACGCAGGATTTTTTCCGTCAGACAAGGCGGTCTCAATGTAACAAGGTGAGCATTGGGACCAACACCGTATAACGGAAAAAGACAAGTCAAAGGGCCTGTAGCTCAGTTGGTTAGAGCAGTGGGTGAGCCAGGACCGAATGTACTCAATGTACATTCGCAACCAGGCGAAAGGGAGGTCAGGAGTCCGACCGGGCAGAGAACAATGCATATGTACAGGATGTACGGTAGTAGAGCACCAAAAGTAGGCGCTTTTAGGCGATGCAGGAGCAATTGCCGAGGATTGCATTGTGAACGACATAATCCGTCGATGTTGAACCCTCAGCGGGTGAAACAACGACCTGATAGAAACCGCAACGGTAAAACCCAGTTACGGGCCTGTAGCTCAGTTGGTTAGAGCAGTGGACTCATAAT
>CAXMRQ010000211.1:0-4366 GCA_964196115.1 uncultured Gammaproteobacteria bacterium | reverse complement strand
ATAGTTCCTCAGTCGCTCGGAATCATTGATACGAGACTTCTTCGGATATTTCCTTGTGAAATCAATATGCTGCGCGATCTTTGCGCAGATTTATGAAATTTCCGGGCTAGGTTTACCGATGAGAACCTTTTTCTTCATGCGCCAGGTCCACTAATCGAATCGCGAGTTCATTGTATTCATTCTTATACTTTGCCAGTTCGCTGTCGCCATCGGTATCGTAATACTCATCGATGGCAAATTCGCCGTTTTGCTCCAGCTTTATAAATTTTCTTTGCATTTCAAGCATCTGTTGAATAATTTTCTGTTTTTCAGTCATTTAAAATCTCCTCTATTACGGGCCACCACAATCTTTAACTCTCTATATGCAGGCAACCTTCAGTTTAAATTCGGTTCGATCAAAGCGCGGGTTAGTAACCCCCTTTTCTCCGACTTTCAGGCAAGCCACCAATTTTGCCGGCCTGTTTACTAGGGTCACCGGGAAACAGGTCGTAAAGCGATTTAGCGTTAATCGATTTATCGTCCCATTTTTTCGACATCGCCTTAACTATATTTCGCGTATTTGGCTGATTACCGGCATTGTTTAGAAATTCCTCTCTCAAAAAATTAATCAAATCCCAATGTCGGTCAATTAAAACAATGCCTTCCTGCACTGCAATTTGTTCAGCAATCGCTTCCGACCAGTCTTCAATATTTTCGAGGAAACCCGTAGCCGTAGAAGCTATGGTTTCACCATCTATTTCAATCGTCATTTTATTACCCTAATATCAGAGAGTTTGTTGTTCGGTAAAAACCGCATCTATGCCCCTATGAGCTACAAATAGACCACAACCCATCAGCCTGTCACTACCAATACCTTGCTGTTGCACCAGTACCGACTCTTCTGGCGTTAGATTCGCGACCATTAATGCACGGGTGAAAATCGAGCCCTTGTCGGTCTGAATCGAATTAGTGGTACCACATATCATTTTTTTAACCCTGATCTCCATCGTCTGTAATGCGGATGCCATATCAACCAGAAACTGGCTTTCAGATTGGACTTCATCGCAGGCTATGCCGTGCGTAAACAAAGTGGTCATCGCAGTTAATTTCCTAACGCTACCAACGCCTACTTTTAATGCCTGCCCATTAATCTCCAATGTCGAGTCACTAAGCCGCAACACATCTTCATAGACGCTTCGATGAACCCGCAATACTAATTTGGTTCGGCGCGACAAATGCAACATTTCGCCACCAGCACCCGGTCGTTGCCAACCATTTCCCGATTCAGCGACTCGAATCGGGTGAATACCTATCTGCGAATGGGTATCAGTGTTCAATTTCGCACAGACCGCATCAGCTAACGCTTGCGCATGATCGACCACCAACTGACCACCAGCCAACTTGAACACCACATCAAATACATCGTCGGGAACCTGATAGGTTTCATTCGGGTCGTCCTCTTCCTGCCAATACACCTGCCGCTCCGCTACAATCTGGCGGTAAATATCGATTCGAGCACTGACTCCCAATTTTCCGGCGTGTCGGCAAACTGGGGCTTGACATCCATTCCAAAAAATCGCTCACCCTGCATTGCGCGCTGTTGCACAGCAACCTGTAAATCAGTAAATGATGCAAGCTGATATTCTGAAATCAAGATTTCACTTAATAAGATCATTGGCCCCTAACTGTTCCATAAAGAACCCCGGTTGAAAAATAATCTAAATTCACCAATCATCCGGAAATGTCATCCGAGAATGTTATGGCATCATAATAACGAGCGCGATAATACAGGCGCGAGGCCTCACTCGACTCATCATCAACAAAGGCTCGCCGCCCGTGCAATACGTTATTGCAAACCAGGCCCTGCCCACTTTTTAGTTTCAGTTTGGCAATGTATTCGCTGTCCATCAATATTTCACGGATCAAGTTCAGCGCACGTTTGCTTAATTCGTCAGCTTTCCAGCCGATATTTTGCGGTCGTGCCGAATAACGCATATTCAGGCGACCCGTTTCGCTATCAACGATAAACACCGGTCCTGATTCAGCCCGCCTGATCACCTGATTATTAGAGATATTTGCCGGCACCACCATGACTCCCGAATCCATTAAAGCAACCAGTAATTCTTCGTCCGTATCGCGGATTTGCATGTATACCATTTCATGATCAAGTATAAAGCTATCTCCACCCCGCCCTGCCTGATTGACGCAGTGGAGTGAAAAAGCATCTATGCGTGAACTCATCGGGTTATAGTAGCCATCGGTATGCCAGTTTAATGCACGATTGGTATAGGGAATATAACGCGATCTTTTATCTGATGAACCAACTACGGATAATTGAGTCACCCCGTTTGATTCGGCCCCGAGGTTGCCATCAATTCGATTCAGGCCAAACTGATGCCCAAGTGTCAGAAATTCATCTGGGGAAAATGTACCACTTGTCAGGTCAATCTCATAAAAAGCAAAATTAAATGTTTGCAACTGAACAGCGAACTCAGCAAGTGTCTCTGGAGATAAGTTCCCGTGACTGCTGATTTTAATTATTTTACAGGGGTTAGAGCTGCTATAGCGTTCGAGTTTTGATTTTCTCCAGTTCTGATATCCAGATTCATTTTCTAGTAGAAACGGCGAACCCCACACAGAATAATTGTGCTGAATTTTAATATCGGTAGTTATAGTAGGGTTGACCAAAACTCTAAAATGCTCTGAATTTATTCTTCATAATAAACCAAAATTTTATTACACCCTCATGGCGATTGGAGCATCCCATCGGTGGGAGAGCGAAAACTATTTAGGCCTGTTTATAAATGACTGATTTTGTTGAATTTATACCCATTCATTTAAATTCACCAGACATACACAGATGTACCGCTATAGTAAGCCTATCTACTTAGGGATAAATTATTAATAAATAGCATCCCAATCGGGGAATAGCCCAGGCCTTTAACTTCAACCAAACTAGCACTCAGAATTTAAGGTATCCTGAAGACGGAAATAAGTGGCATACTTCAATTCTAGAAATACTATATTTCTATTCTTGAAATAGTATCGTATTTCATGATACCAATACCTTACAAAATGTTTTCGTTGGAGGATTTATCCTATGGCTAAGAAGATACATGAAACTCCGATGCTCGACGAGCTTCAGGGCGGCCCCTGGCCGAGTTTTATCGATGGTATCAAGCGCCTTCGCGACGACCATCCACAGCAGCGAATTAATGGCGTCGCCAACTCACTGCTGGGTCAGCTCGAGCATTCCTACGAAACACGAAAAGGTTACTGGAAAGGCGGCACGGTAAGCGTCTATGGTTATGGCAGCGGTATTATCCCGCGTTTCTCCGAAGTTGCCAGCTCGTTTGAAGAATCAAAAGAATTTCATACCCTGCGCGTACAACCCCCAGCAGGCAACTATTATACAACCGACATGCTGCGCCAGCTCGGCGATAGCTGGGAAAAATATGGCTCAGGCCTGGTCACCTTTCATGGCCAGACCGGTAATATCATGTTTATTGGCACCACTACCGAAAATACTCAGCACTTTTTTAATGAAATTAATGGCTACGGATGGGATCTGGGTGGTGCAGGGCCCTGTGTGAGAACCGGAATGTCCTGCGTTGGAGCCGCGCGTTGCGAACAATCCAACGCCGACGAAATGAAAATTCATCGTACCCTGTTAAATAATTTTACCGACGATGTTCACCGCCCTGCATTACCCTACAAATTTAAATTCAAGGTATCCGGCTGCCCCAATGACTGCATGAATTCGATCGAGCGCTCGGATTTTGCCATCATCGGCACATGGCGCGATGACATCAAAGTCGATCAGGAAGAATTTAAAGCCTACGTCGCTAAAAAAGGTCGGCAGCATACCATCGACAATATTATTACGCGCTGTCCTACTAAGGCCCTGTCGCTGAACGATGACGATTCACTCGAAGTGGATAACCGCAATTGTGTGCGTTGCATGCACTGCCTCAACGTCGTTCCAAAAGCGCTCTCTCCGGGAGATGACAAAGGTGTGACGATTTTAATTGGCGGCAAACGTACTCTTAAGATCGGTGATTTGATGGGTACTGTAATCGTGCCATTCATGAAACTGGAAGATGAAGAAGATTACGAAAAGTTGACTGAACTGGCCGAAGAAGTAATCGATTACTGGGCCGAGAACGGCCTCGAACATGAGCGTTGCGGAGAAATGGTTGAACGTGTCGGCCTGGTTAATTTTCTTGAAGGTATCGGTGTTGAAGTAGACCCCAACATGGTTTCAGAAACGCGTACCAGCTCCTACGTCCGTATGGATGACTGGGATATAGAAGCGAAAAAGTGGTTTGACCGTAAGGCCGAACAGAAGCTTGCTTCATAATCCGTTTTAGCATACAGAACTAAAAGG
>CAXMRQ010000210.1:0-36170 GCA_964196115.1 uncultured Gammaproteobacteria bacterium | reverse complement strand
GCCGAAAGGCTGCGCACCCGCTCCAGCCGGTAGTGCCTGATTGCCGACTGATCGATATAATCCAGCTTTGACATAGTGCCTTACGCTCTTGCTAATAAGAAACTCGTATTGTGCAGTTTACGCAACATTTTGGCTGCAATGAAAGCTCTGATTATTTGCCCGAACAGTATTATTTATTGGCTGAAATAATCGAGGAACAAAAATTATTGATTAGTTAGACAAATTTTTCCGATATGTTATGGTTATAGTATTAGAGACGCGATAAATGCGTAGAGCTACCATAATTAGTGGCCATTGGTGACTCTGATTCAGGCAACATTAGTAGTTGTCTGATAAATTAAAGCCTGTAAGAACGTCAGTTCGAACAACAAGGCTATCAAAAGTAATCCAACGAGGAGCGAAAATGAAAGATAAAATATTACAAAATGAACTCAAATACGAGGATCTCGATCACGTAGATAAAGGTATTGTCGACAAGGTGCTGAAAGGCGGATATTCTCGTCGTGACGCCATTAAATTAATGGTTGCAACCGGTATTACTCTGGCGGCAGCGGAAAATATTCTGATCTCCGGTAATGTCGCTATTGCGGCAACACCTAAAAAAGGTGGTTCGGTGCGAATGGCGTCCAATCTGCATGGACCCGATGATCAGCTCGATCCAACGCTGTTTACCTCGACTATCGACTATACTCGCGGTCGGACAACCTATAATAGCCTGGTTCAACATGCTAATGATCTAACACCACAACCCGAACTGGCTACATCGTTTGAGTCGAACTCTAACGCGACTGAGTGGACTTTCAAAATCCGCAAAGGCGTTGAATTCCATGATGGATCAAAATTATCTGCGGATGATGTGGTCTACAGCATGAATCGTCACCTGGGTGAAGAATCGACTTCGGTGATCAAATCGGTTTTGGCTTCGGTTAAAGAGTGGAAAAAAGTGGGTTCGCATGAAGTGAAGGCGATTATGCATTCACCTAACGCCGACTTGCCAATAGTGCTCGGTATATTTCAGAATAAAATTATTAAAAACGGCAGCAAGGGCGGTGGTAACGGTACCGGTCCGTTCACTATGGAGTCGTTTCAACCAGGTGTAAAATCGGTTCATAAACGCAATGAAAACTACTGGCGCGAAGGGGCAAATCTGGATGCGATCGAAATTACCGGAATCACCGACCCAGTTGCACGAGTAAATGCGCTGCTCGCTGGTGATGTACAGCTTATTACCCAGGTTGATGGTAAGGCCTTCAGGCAGGTGGAATCGTCTGATAATGCCACGCTTTTGTCGATTCCGGCTGCGCTGCAAATGGGTATCTGTGCGCTGAAAAATTCTTCGCCTGGCAGTAACGATGACTTTGTCAAAGGTATGCAATTCATTCAGGATAGAGAGCGTGTGGTCAAGCGAATCCTCAAAGGCAAGGGTTCGGTCGGTAACGATACCCCAGTCTCGTCGGCACATGGCCCAGATTTCTGTTCTGAGCTGCCACAGCGTCCATTCGATCCAGACATGGCGAAATTTCATTTCAAAAAAGCTGGCATCAGTTCTGCCGAACTTTATGTTGCGCCAGTCATGTCGGGAATTGAGGATATGTGTTTATTGGCCCAGGCCAATTGCGCCAAGATAGGGTTCGACCTGAAGTTGAAGAAAGTCCCTACCGATGGTTACTGGGGTGCTGTGTGGATGAAAGAACCGGTCAATGTGGTGAGCTGGAATATGCGTCCAACAGCAAATTCGCAGATGGCTATTCAGTTTGGTCCTAATGGTAACTGGAACGATACCTTCTGGAATAATGATCAAATGGGCAAACTTCTGACGGCTTCATTGGCAGAAACTGACCCCGACAAGCGCCACTCAATGTATTGTGAAATGCAGGCCCTGATTCATGAAGGCAGTGGCATGATTATACCGGCTTTTTCCAATATCAACGATGGTATCGCCAATAATATTAAGGGTATGCCAACCGTTCCACTAGGTCAGTTAGGTGGATGTGAATGGCCTGAGTTTATCTGGTTAGCGTAATTTAAAGCCAGTGTAGTTCTTGAGAAGGGCCTGTATAAATTTTTTGTACAGGCCTTTTTTAATTCTCAAAATTTAATAAATAAAGTACTAAAAAAATAATTCTTCCAGAGGAACAGTCTAATGATGAAGCAAATGGTGTTGCAACGGATTGCGATTGGTTTCGCCACTTTAATTGTGGTTTCCGTTATCGTTTTCGTGATGACCAGTTGGTTACCGGGCGACGTTGCTTCGATCATTCTGGGGCAGTCCGCAACGCCCGAGACGCTTGCAGCACTTCGCGCTGAACTGGGCACGGATCAACCGCTGATATTCCAGTATTTCCATTGGCTCGGCAACATGGCGACGGGTGATCTCGGAATATCAAAGGCGGGTGGCGCCACTATTTCCAGTCTAATCAGTAGCCGAATCGGCAACACTATGATGATGGCGGGACTGGTTGCGCTGATCTCGATTCCATTTTCGATTTCGCTGGGTCTCTTTGCAGCGATGCATCCGGGAACCTCTCTAGATCGCCTGGTCACCTTTGGTACCCTGAGCACCATTTCTGTTCCTGAATTCTTTATTGCTACCGTACTGGTGCTGATACTGGCAGTCAATTTGCACTGGTTGCCCTCAACAACCTATTTGAGCGGTGATGAATCATTTGGGCAATTATTAAAAGCGATCGCTATGCCACTGTTCACGCTGGTCATAGTCGTGTCCGCACAGATGATTCGAATGACACGAGCCGGGATACTTAACGTAATGAATTCGCCATATATCGAGATGGCGATATTAAAAGGTGTGCCCAGAAAGCGAATCATTCTGCGCCATGCATTTTTTAATGCCATCGGGCCAATCGTTAATGTTATTGCTTTGAACCTCGCCTATTTAGTCAGCGGGGTGGTAATCGTCGAAACCATATTTTCCTACCCGGGTCTGGCGAAACTGATGATTGATGCCGTACAGACTCGGGATCTGCCCCTGGTGCAGGCCTGTGCAATGATTTTTTGTGGTACTTACGTGGTACTCATTATATTGGCAGATGTCGCATCAATACTTTCCAACCCCCGCCTAAGGCAACCTAAGTAGGTTTAGAGGACAGAGATATGGCTGAAGAAAATACAGTTAAAGAAGAAGATGTAATCGCCAAGCTGGATGCTTTTGCCGAGTTACCAGATGCCCCACCAAAACGAAGGTTAAAACTGTCGTGGGTAGGAAAGGCTTCCGTAGCGGTTGTCGTATTCTGGCTGGTGATTGTTGCTATTGGACCGTCGATAGCACCTTTTCATGAGATGGATATGGAAGGTGATGACAGTTTTCTCGATGCCTATTCCGGCGAATATGGAACCTTCTACATGGGTACCGACTATATCGGCAGGGATACCTTCTCGCGTATCTTATTTGGTGCCAGAAATACGATTGGTATCTCGCTGCTGGCCACGCTGCTGGCCTATCTAATGGGTATCACGCTCGGTATTTTGGCTGCGGTCAAAGGCGGGTGGATCGACATGGGGATTAGCCGGATTAACGATGCCATCCTCGCTTTACCGACGATCATGCTCGGTTTGATTGTCATTGCGGCGTTTGGATCCTCGATACCCATTCTGATAATAACGGCAGCGGTGATATATGCGACGAGTGTATTTCGAATCGCACGAGCACTGGGCCAGGACATTATGGTGCAGGATTTTGTCGAAGCGGCGCAGGCACGTGGTGAAGGTGTCTGGTGGGTCATTAAGTCGGAAGTGCTTCCAAACGCGGCAATGCCCCTTGCGACAGACTTTGGACTGCGGCTAGTATTCGTGGTGCTATTCATATCCAGTTTGAGTTTCCTCGGCCTCGGCGTGCAACCACCCGCGTCTGATTGGGGTGCGATGGTAAGAGAAAATCTGGCGGGTTTGACATACGGTTCCTATGCGTCGATTTGGCCAGCATTGTCAATCGCCTCGTTCACCATCGCGATTAATCTTATCGTCGATGATATTTCCGCCAAGTCTGGTGGCAGCCTCGCGAAGAAAATGGTGTAGAACGATGGATAATAATATGAACCGGGAAAAATTATTCGAAGTTAAAGATCTTAGAATCAGTGCCACCAACGATGATGGAGTCGAAATTCCGATCGTCAAAGGTGTTTCATTCGATGTCCACAAAGGCGAGGTAGTCGCATTGATCGGTGAATCCGGTTCCGGCAAGACAACTATTTCGCTGGCATCGTTGGCCTATACCAAACCCGGTTTGCATTTTGCCGGTGGTGAGGCATTATTAAACGGCGAGGATGTATTAACCATGGCGCCGCTACGGCAGCGCGAAATCCGCGGTACGAATGTCGCATACCTGGCACAAAGCGCCGCGGCGACGTTTAATCCGGCCATCACCATCGGCGAGCAGGTTACCGAATCCGCGGTATTACATGGTGTGTTATCGCAGAAAGAAGCCACTAAGAGAGCGGTGGAACTTTATCACGCTCTCGAATTACCCGATGCCGACCGCATCGGCTTTCGTTATCCGCATCAGGTTTCCGGCGGTCAGTTGCAAAGATTGATGGCCGCGATGGCCTTATGTGGAAAACCTGATTTAATGGTGCTTGACGAACCCACCACGGCACTGGATGTAACCACTCAAATCGAAGTGTTGAAGGCTTTCAAAAAGGTTATCAAGGAACAAAATTCGGCGGCTATTTACGTGACTCATGACCTGGCCGTTGTAGCTCAAATCGCCGACCATATCGTGGTCTTGTATAGTGGCGAAGTGATGGAGCAGGGTTCAGTCGATGAGATCATCAATAATCCGACCCATGCCTATACCAAACGACTAATGGCAGCCGCGCGACCCAAACCGACAGCCGGTATGGGTACTACAGTTGGCGATGAGCACGACCGTGATGTCGACAACATACAGGTACACAATTTGACTGCGGGTTATGGCGGAAACGTAAACGGCGAACCCAAGATTACGATATTGCGAGATATCAATGTCAGTGTTAAAAACGGACACGTGGTCGGCGTTATCGGCGAGTCGGGTTGTGGTAAATCGACGCTGGCAAGGGTAATGGCCGGGATGCTCCCACCGGCACGGGGAGATATCGTACTAGATGGCAAGAATCTTGAAGGTAGTTTATTAGATCGTGAACTGTCAGAACTTCAAAAAGTACAGTTTGTATTCCAGATGGCCGATACCGCGCTCAATCCAAAACAGGTGATCGGCGATATCATCGGCCGGCCACTGGAATTTTATCATGGCCTGAAAGGTAAGGAGAGGCATGCCAAAGTGGCCGAAATACTCGAATTGGTCGAACTGCCGGCCGAGTTTGCCAGCCGATACCCGATGGAGCTGTCGGGTGGCCAGAAACAACGTATTAATATGGCGCGTTCGCTAGCTGCTAATCCCGAAGTCATGTTGTGCGATGAAGTGACATCGGCACTCGATAGTATCGTTGGCGCTAACGTAATCAAGTTACTTACCGCGTTACGCGATAAGACCGGTGTATCTTTCGTATTTATCAGCCACGACCTGTCGACTGTAGCTTCTTTTGCCGATGAAATCGTCGTGCTTTATGCCGGACGCGTGGTCGAACAGGGCCCGACCGACGAAGTATTGGAGCCACCATTCCATCCCTATACTCGCCTGTTAATCAGCTCGGTACCTGAAATGCGTATCGGTTGGCTAGAAGATACGATGAAAAAACGCGAAATGGCAGTGGGTATTGCTCGTGGTGTCGAAATTACGGCTATCGGTTGCCCATTTTATAATCGTTGTCCGATGGCTATAGATAACACCTGCGACACAGTGGTACCGCCAGTTTTGAGACTCAAGGGCGGTCATGAAATTACCTGTCACCTCACTGAAGATCAGTTAAACGAAGCAGAAGCTGATACACAGAAAATTTTACTTGGCTATGAAAGGATTGGAAAAGACGATCCTGCTTTGCCAGCCTAGTTAATAATTAATTTGGATTACATGATATGAAAAACTATCCACGTTTAAAGGAAATGGGAATTCAAAACCCCAAGCAAATTGAGAAACATGCGGTCTATACGACCGATGAATTCGATGTTCTGCGTATTATTTATGCGCGTCAAAAAGGCTCGATATTGCCGGTCAGCAAAAAGTATAAATTTGATCGAATCAAGAAAACAGTGCTGGTCGATAGCGGGACCCGTCAAACGGGACTAATTTATGAAAGCGACCCCGCATTTCGGGAGGCGTTGAGTGAACTGGAACAGTTGGCGACCGAAAAAAGTCAGGCAGTGGATCTGTCAGAGTTGATAACCGAAGAAGTTCGACTACTGGAAGAAGATGTAGCCTTGCGAATCGAGTATATAAAATCGCTGGTTAAAAAAGTTTAAACTTAATTCTTTTTCCCTCGCTCGACCCTCTCCAGGGGAGAGGGTATAAAATTAACCGGCCTCGATCCTCAGGTTTCATCCTGCTCGTCAATTGTAAACTCGGTCGCTTCGTCGTGTGCCAGTTGTTGAATACCTTCAAATACAGAACTGGTGGGATGGGCCGCCGTCGCCGTATTGTGACCCTGTTTTTTAAGTGGCACAGCGGCGCTGCGAGTCATTCTATAGAGCGCAAAAAGGCCCATTAATCCATGTGTGCCACCCATCGACCAGAAAAAATAGTCGTTACCGAATCGATCCATAATACTCGCAGTCAGTATCGGTCCAAAAATCGCGCCCAGCCCGCCGATTAAAACCAGCGAACCGCTTGCGGCAATCATTTGACTGGGATCGAGATGGTCGTTGGTATAGGCGATACAAACTGAATATAGCGGGAACGCGAGCCCGCCAAACAGACCCACCGATAATAAAAGCATCAGATACGATTCTTGCGATAAGGGTACGCATATTGCCGCTGACAGAGCCGCCAGCAAGGTCACAATGGTTAAAATAATACGTCGATCGAATCGATCCGATAAAGCGCCGACAGGGCCCTGCAGCACGATGGTGCCGACTACCGCAGCGGCCATAAAATAAGATATATCTTCCACATCGAGGCCGATACGTTGGCCGAATACCGGGCCTATTGCGAAAAACGTCGCGGTGACAAGGCCAACCGCGAACATACTGACTATGCCGAGCGGCGATAGTAGAAACAGTTCACGCAAACTGATATTAACCGATTCCCGAAACGCTGGCGGTGAACCTGCGGATAACAACAACGGTACCACCGCTATGGAAATCAATACCGATGTCAGGATAAACAGCAGGTATTCGGTGGGTTCTGCGAGGTTGAGTAGTAACTGTCCGGCACCAACACCAAGGTATGATACAACCATGTAAAGCGAGAGTAATTTTCCGCGAGTCTCGTTTGTGGCGCGATCATTTAACCAGCTCTCAGCGACGATATAGAGCCCGGCAAAACAAAATCCACTGATGAATCGTAAGCCGATCCAGACTGGCACCTGAACAAATACCGCATGTATCAGTATCGCTGCCGAGGCGAGGGCGGCGAGTGCAGCAAATACGCGGATATGCCCGACCTGTGCAGTGATTTTCGGTGCCGTAATCGAACCCAGCAGGAATCCGACGTAAAACGAAGACATCACCAGACCAGTGATGGTCGCGGAAAAGCCTTCCTGATCAGCGCGTACCGCGAGCAATGTACCTTGTAGGCCATCGCCGAGCATGAGGATGCCAAATCCGAGTAAAAGCGCCCAGGAGGAAAGCAGTGCCGAGCCAAAAGTAGCGGGTCGGGTAGTCAAGTTTGCGGGTGCCGGATATTGCGATCAAAGTAAGTGATTCGCTCAAATTGAACGCCTTTATTGCCAGTCTGCACGATTGCTGCCCCACATAGCCCGGTTTCGAGCACTTTCCACCACTCCCAGTCGGTCAATATGCCATCTTTGTCCTGGCGTAATTCGTGGGTTAATTTCCATTGGTTATCGGCTCCCAGAGCGCGTGTTTTTTTATCCCGGCGATGCATATAAGCTTCTAGCATCGCGCGCGTTACCGGCTGCGGTTCAGCGGGGTCGGCAAAGTTTTTATCGACACCGTAGGCGAGTTTTTCCAGCCAGCATTGCGCAAATAATCCACGCAGGCATACAGCACCCTGGTGCTCGAATTCATCGACTAACGCGTCTGATATTTGTACCCTGCTCAAGCTTTACTCTCCAATATAATTAGCACAACGAATATAACTGTTCCCGCTATCAGAAATCAATCTCTCATGGCCAGGTATTTCGCCAATTTTTAATGGCTGTAGTATGCTGGATGCTAATCAGATCGATTCATAGCGGCAAAACCCGAAATGTCTAATTTGAATGTGCTATTTTTATTCAGTGATGAGCATCGTCGCGACGCGCTAGGCTGTTATGGTCACAATCTGGTTAAAACGCCAAACCTCGACAAATTGGCTGCCAACGGTACACGTTTTTCCAATGCCTATACAACCTCCCCGGTCTGTGTCCCAGCGCGTGCATCGATGGCGGCCGGTGAGTATGTTTATAAAACCTGTTGCTGGTCCAACGCACAGGGCTACCAGGGAGAGCCGAAAAGCTGGGGACACCGACTGCAATCGCAGGGCCACCGGGTAGATTCAATCGGTAAATTACACTATCGCGGCAAAGAGTATGACAATGGCTTTGATAATGAAATTTTGCCGCTGTATATACGCGACGGCGTTGGCTGGATTAAGGGACTGTTGCGCAATCATGAGTCGGTGCTGGACTGCTCAAGCTATGCGCGCGGGATCGGGCCCGGCAATGATAGCTACACAAAATACGACCTCGGAGTCACTGAAAAGGCCTGCGAATGGCTTGGCGATAGCCAGAATACCAATGGCGATAAACCCTGGGCCCTATTTGTCTCGTGGCTTCGTCCGCATTACCCGTTGACCTGTCCGCAGGATTTTTACGACCTGTACCCGCTCGGCGATATGGATGAGGCGCGATTTACCGAAGCGCAGCATGCTCTCCGACACCCGGTATTAAAGGCTATTCGAAATAATTTTGACTACGACAATTACTTCACGCCGGAGACACGCCAGATCGCTCGCGCGTCGTATTACGGGCTTTGTAGTTTTCTCGACGATCAGGTAGGCCAGGTAATGGCGGCGCTCGAAGCCAGCGGGCAGGCTGATAATACGCTGATTATATATACCAGCGATCACGGTGATCATAATGGTGATCGCGGCCTGTGGACCAAGATGACACTTTACGACGAGTCAGCAGCTGTGCCGATGATTATCGCTGGCCCGGGTATCCCCGAAAAAAAGCTGGTATCGACGCTGGCCTCATTGGTCGATATTTATCCGACTATAATGCAGGGTGTTGGCGCTGAGGACGATGGTAAACAACGTCCCGGTATCGCGCTGCAAAAGCTGGCGAATGAAGCCGAATTTGATCGCCCTATTCTGAGTGAATACCACGATGGCGGCTCGCCGACAGGCATGTTTATGCTGCGCAACGCAAACTGGAAATACAACTACTACCCCGGCTACGGGCCCGAGCTTTACGATATGCAAAACGCCCCAGATGAGCTGACTGACCTGGGTGAGTCGAGGGCGCACACCGATATTCTGACCCAATGTCACGATCAAATGCTGGCACTGGTAGACCCCGAGGCCGCGAATAAACTCGCGTTCGCCGATCAGGCGGCTAAAATTAAGGAACTCGGCGGTATCGAGGCCATTTTGAATTCCGACGATTTCGATTTTACTCCGATAGGCAGTTAAAGCGTATCCAATGACTATTTTAGCGGATGCAGAAATGCTCGCCCCGGCGGATCTGTTAGCGCATCAACAGAAGCAATGGAAACGGCAGCGTCAGTACCTGTTAAACAATTCAAGTTTTTACCAGGGTCTGTGGGACGGCCTGAACCCGCCGGTCGAATTAACCGAATTAGCAATATTGCCGTTAACATCCAAATCGCAATTACGCCAGTCTCAGACGCAAGCTCCGCCATTCGGCAATTATCTCGCCAGTGATGCTGATCTGGTCACTCGGCTACACCGCACTTCCGGTACCACCGGGCAGGCAATGAACCTGGCTCTGTCGGCGCTTGACTGTGAAACCACAGAGATAGTCGGCGGGCGTAGTCACAGCGCCGCAGGGCTTAAACCCGAACACAAGGTAGTCCATTGTCTCAATTACCAAATGTGGATGGGCGGTGTTACCGATCATTTAACCCTCGAACGTACCGGCGCGATGGTTATCCCTTTCGGCGTAGGCAACACAGAGTTATTGATACGGACTATTGTTGAATTAGGGATTGATGCCATCTCCTGTACGCCTTCTTACCCGGCTGTACTGGAGCGTGTACTGGCCGAGCAATTTTCCCATTTAAAACCACGTGATCTGGGCTTAAAACTGGGTTTGTTTGGTGGTGAAGCCGGACTCGATGACCCCATGTTACGCCAGCGTCTGCATGAAACATGGGGTATGGAGCCGCGCAATGCTAATTATGGCGTGACCGATGTTATGTCGAATTTTGCCGCACAATGTACCCATGATACGCGGCTGCATTTTATAGCCGGTGACGTGCTTTATGCTGAACTTATCGACACCGAAAGTGGAGTACCAATTGCTGTCGAAGCTGGACGCGAGGGTGAACTGGTGCTCACGCATCTACAGCGGCAATGTCAACCGTTGGTACGTTTTCGTACCGGCGATATCATCGCTATTGATGAAACCGAATCCTGCGTCTGCGGGCGTGGTGGCATGCGATTTCGGGTAGTGGGACGCAGCGATGACATGGTGACTATTCGCGGACTCAACCTGTTTCCGACCATGGTGGCTGCAGTTGTCAGTGAATTTACCGAATTGTCGGGTGATTATCGAATTTTGCTGGATCAAAAACCACCGCATGATTTTCTGCCGGTTCAGGTCGAACTGGCAAATAAGCAGGAAACCAGGCCCGCGCTGGCAAGGCAAATCGAACTGGCGATTAAATCGAAACTCGGTGCCTCAGCGAAAGTTACCCTGCTGCCGCCAAAATCACTGCCAGTAACCGAAGGTAAGACCAGGCGAGTTATCAGGAGCTATTGATGAAACCATTTGAATACGCAACCGTTCTGAGCACCATTAATAGTAGCAGCGTGCGCAGCATTTCGCTGAATCGCCCCGATAGTCTGAATGCGATGAATCGGCAATTAATAGACGACGTAGCGCAAGCCTTCGATGATGCTAATGCCGACGATCAAACCAGCGTGATTATATTGACCGGACAGGGCAGGGCCTTTTGTGCCGGAGATGATCGTCGTGAACACAGCCATCCAGAAAACGAAGCCCAGGCCCGCGACCTCGTTGAAGCCATCCAACGGGCTACGCGGGCAATAATATTTGGTGAAAAACCGGTAATTGGTGCGATAAATGGCTGGGCCGTGGGCGGTGGATTTGAATGGGCAATTAACTGCGATTTCCCCATATGGGCTAAAACTGCCAGGGCCTTTTTCCCCGAAGTGTCACTCAATTTGTTTGTCACCGGCGCCGTGACTTCGTTGCTACCCGCGTTAGCCGGTCTCAATAAGGCGCGAGAAATGTTAATGCTCGGAAATCAATACGACGCAACCGAGCTGGAACGCATTGGCGTGGCCTGGCGTGTAGTCGATGATGACGAATTATTGGATGAGGCGCAATCGGTCGCCAGGCAGTTAAGTCAACAACCGCCGTTAGCGATGAAAGCGATGAAACGGGTTTTAAACCAGTCCGCCGTGAACGATATAAACCAGGCGCTTGAACTTGAAACTGAAGCGACTATCAGAGGTTTTCTCGATCAGGAAACAACTGAGCGGCTAAAAAACTTCTAGTCACCCTTGCCCATATCGAGTGGGTAATCTTACAATATGACACCCGCAGAAAATCGTCGCGATCTACGTTGCAACACTGTCTACATATTTTGTAAACCGACTTTTAGGCCCTGGTGGTCGGGAAGAACCCGGGAATCCCGGCGAATGCCGTAGATAGGCCGATTGTAACTGCTGCTCGAACCCGTCAGACCAGCGCGGCAGGATTCGATCATCCTCTAGCGAAGCACAGGTAATTTGATGCTCAGTCATCGAGCCGACAGTTGCAGCTATATTGAATACCTCAATCAATTTCGATTGCAGATAGACCTTAGTCGGCTACACTCATAGGGTGATGATAAGTGAACGACCGAAATTGATTGGAACAACTGGGGAAAAATTATGATTGATCTAATCGGAAAATTAAATGTAATTGCTGCACAGGCCGACGCATCAGATGCGCGAATTATCGAGGCAGCAATTGATCGCATCAAGGAACTGGAAGCCAAATTGGCTCACTACGAGGAAGATATCAGTGAATGGCAAATCTCTGTTGAAACACAAATGAGGCGCAGGAGAGATGACAAGTGAAATGCCACCTAAGGAACGGAATTTGGTCTATCATCCCAGAGGCCATATCCATGATTTTATGGAATACTCCGAAGATTTGGGATTGCTGAAAATGGCCTCGCCAGTGAATCATCACAGCACAGACGTTTAATCTGTTAAAAAACAATTGTCTCATTGATTTGAAAATTCATAATATTGAGCATCTGGCTGAAATACTAATTATCTGGATCTGCCCCTCTTGCTAATGCTCACCACTGGTTGGGATCAGGAATCAAAAAACCGAGGCACCCACTTATGATCGGCTCATGTTTGAAGTACCATGGCTGTTGGTAAAAACCCCATTACCATTCCTATCTGTTTATAAAGTGCGCCGCCATGCCTGATTTTTTCACAAGTAATATCGCCACCACCGACCCGCTGATTGGTGATGCGCTTAATGGCGAACTTAATCGCCAGCAGACCCAGCTTGAATTAATAGCATCGGAAAATATTGTTAGCCGCGCGGTGCTGGATGCTCTGGCGCATCCCATCACTAATAAAACGCTTGAAGGTTATCCCGGACATCGATTTCACGGCGGTGGACAATTTGTCGATATTGTTGAGCAGGCCGCCATCGACCGGGCGAGGGAATTATTCGGTTGCGATTATGTCAATGTCCAGCCGCACTCGGGCACCCAGGCTAATCAGGCCGTTTTTTTTGCGACGGTGAAACCCGGCGATAAGATACTCAGCCTGAATCTTGCCGCTGGAGGTCATCTTAGCCATGGTGCTGCGCCGAATCTATCGGGTCGCTGGTTTGACTCCCATCACTATGGCGTCGATAAGGAATCCGGTCTGATCGATTACGATGCTGCCGAGAAGCTCGCCCTCGAGGTTCGGCCCAAATTATTAATTGCCGGGGGGTCTGCATATCCGCGTACCATAGATTTTGAACGATTAAGCCATATCGCCAAGTCGGTTGGCGCCCTGTTTCTGGTTGATATGGCTCATTTCGCCGGACTGGTTGCAGCGGGCGTTCATCCATCGCCCTTACCGCATGCCGATATCGTCACCTGTACAACCACAAAAACCATGCGAGGCCCGCGTGGCGGGTTGATTTTGTCACGCAATTCGAAATGGGCCGACAAGCTACAGCCAGCCATATTTCCCGGTGTACAGGGTAGCCTGCACAGCCAGATTATTGCCGCAAAAGCGGTCTGTCTCGGCGAAGCACTGAGCGATGATTTTAAACACTATGGCAAACGCGTGGTCGAAAATGCCCGAACCCTGGCGCAGGTATTATCGCAAAACAAAATCAAACTGGTCGGTGCAGGCACCGACACGCACATGGTATTACTCGATTTTTCGGACAGGAAACTAAGCGGACAGCAGGTCGAAGACTGTTTAAACCAGGCCAACATCACCTCGAATAAAAACCCGGTGCCGTTTGATTCGACCAAACCATCCAAATGGTCGGGTCTGAGGCTCGGCGTCTCGGCAGTCACCACCAGGGGTCTCGAACAACAGGAAATTAACCAATTGGGTGTAATTATCGCGGGCCTGGTGAATAACTGTGAGCCGAAAAACGAAGCATTAATCGAAGATTGCAAAAACAAAGTTCTGGCACTTTGCCAACGATTTCCTGTATATCGATAACCGATAACAGCTTTATGTCTAATGCACCTATTGTCCTGAACGAGAATTATCGGGGCAGGTCTTTCCGTATCGCATCACAAAATCTCAATACGCGTAATGTAATTTCGAAAAGCCCCATTATTTTCGCGATAATTTCTCTATTCAACTACTGGTTAGTTGCGGCGAGCATACTTATTCAGAACCCACAGCAATAGACCAAATAGTAAGTGTGGCATAAAAGAGGCAGGAATCAGTTTGGGACTGATATTCGTTCCCGCTAGGCCCCAGCCCACAATTGGGAAAAAAACCAGTAGAACGCCTAACCAAAGCATGCCTGCGAGCAGCAGGGCGAATTTAATGTTTCGGCGCGGGAAAAATCGCAGGAACACTACTGACCAGAAGGTCACGTATGCGGTATGGAACAGCAGTCCGACGGGTAAGGGTAGTGAGCGGTTGAGCAGCTTTTCGGCAAAAGCCAGTCCCAGTGGTTTGGGTAGCGGCGAAACCCCTGTCTTTTGCAGCGTTACCATCATCAGGGCGGTTAATACGGATATCGCCAGTCCGATGCCGATGGCGCGCAACCAGGAATGGACAGATTGGTCAGCTTCGGTCATTTTAGACTCGTTATTGTTTGCTCGATGGGATCGTCATCCACAGTGGTATACCCGATGTTGCTGGGCCCAAACCCTGTTGTTGGGCAGCTGGGATCGCTTTTTTCGGAGCTGTCGGCGCAACAGGCACCAACCAGGTCATCCGCCAGTTCAAGCAGATTCGAAAACACGGCGGAGTAAATTATGAATTGTCCCTGGCGTTGCGAACTGACCAAATCGACGTTGGCCAGCTTTTGTAGATGAAACGTTAAGGCATTGGCCGCAATATTCAATGGATCACGCTGGCTTTTTCACTGGGTTTTCTAGCAAGACTGGTTAACCTGCCTCCGCTGGTTGGTTTTCTGGCAACCGGTTTCCTGCTCAATTACCTGGGTTTTACCAGCGGAGAGACATTGCAGAAACTCGCCGATCTTGGCATCACACTGCTGTTGTTTACCGTTGGCCTTAAGCTGAATTCGAGGGTATTGATAAGATACGCGTCTGCGGTGAACAAACTCATTACGAAGTGACCTGGGCAGGGAAAATATAGGAGAGTAACTTTGGTCGCGTCTTGTTTTTTTACTAACCTGGTGCAATCTACGTCACCATAACTACGACTCTAGGAGTCTGTCGGACCTAGGTGGTCGTCACGATATGTACAGGATGTACGATAGTAGGACACCAACAGTAGGCGCTTTAGGCGACGCAGGAGCAGTTACCGAGACCAACCTAAGTTCGATAGGCCCCACGGGTAGAATTTAATCCCGATATCCAAATAACCTTTTTTTGACGATTTCCTCTGCGACCCCTTCCGGCAGGCATTCTTCCCAGGTTCCTCTGCCATTTGGCAATTGTTTGAGTACATTTTGAGAAAATATTTTAAATAACTCATGGTCACTCGATTCGATTCCGAAGATAAAGTTGTTCTCCAACAGGTGGCGATACAAATACTGCAAGTTTTCCGGTAGGCTTATGTTTGCGAAATCTATATATTCGCCCGATTGATCGATTTCTGGATAAACGAGCAGCCGGGTATTATCAGGAAATAGCTTTCCAAAACCTTCCAGGATTCCACCTTCAACTCCACGGTAGCTAGTTTCATCAAAGATTTGCCTGATATTATTGATTCCGACCACAATGCCAATCTGTAACTTGGTGAACTGCCTGAAGTAGGCACGCAGCGAAAAGTAGCGCGTATAATCCGTGATCATCACGCTGTAACCCAATGAATTCAGCAACCTCACACTGGCAATTAAAGCTTTCTCCGATACCATCAAGTCATTGCCCTGCATGTCGTTCAATGAAATTTCTGCCAGGGCGACGCTGTTTTCGACAGTCACTCCATCCAGCTTAGTGAAGGATTTCAATCCCTGGTCGATCATGTCGACGTTCAGGCGGGTAACGGGCCTGAACGTGCCCCGGATGGTCAGTACATTTTTTTTGTAAAGCATTTCAGCCGGCACGACAACTGATCCATCCGGTCTGAACATAATTGCGCGGGTCTTCCAGCTGCGAATGAGATGCAGGTTGATCGTGTGGTTGTCGATATCTTCGAAATAAGGGCCATAAAACTCGATTGAATCTATTTCGATGCGATTCGGTTCCAGATTGTCAGTCAGTGAATCGATAATCGACTTTGCATTTTCAAAATAATAATAAGCGGCATAGATTAAGTTGACGCCAAATATACCCATTGCTTGCTGTTGTCTGTCGGCATTGTCATCTCGCATTCGAATATGTACGACGATGTCGGAATGTTGGGCAGCCGGATACATCTGAACTCGTATTCCACACCAGGCGTGACATTCATTGTCGGCGTTGAAACTTTTAGTTGCCACAGTCGCAGCATAGGAAAAAAAACGTGATGCTACTGGACGGGAGGTACCGACCCGATCGATTATCAACTCAAATTCCTTTTCCAGCATTGCCTGCACGCGTGCCCTGCTCACATAACGACCATCTTCCTGCACACCATAGATCGCATCAGAAAATTTCATGTCATAGGCGGACATTGTTTTTGCAATGGTTCCTGCCGCAGCTCCAGCCTTAAAAAATTGCCTTGCCACTTCCTGACCCGCACCAATCTCGACAATGGTGCCGTATTTTTTTTCGTCGAGGTTAAGGCGCAGTGCTTTATCCAGTGTGCTGCGACTACTGACGTTTTTGTCCACTGTATTTAGATACCTTCAGGTTAATAGATTTATGCCGTTAATAATGACTGTTCTGTATTGATTACATCTTCTGATACTCTGGTTCGTTCTTGATTGAATTCAATTTCGATGAAACGAAAGCTAGCCTACAGGATAACAAATGTGTTCGAAAAGACCTTAATTTATTAACATTAGATGCGACAGCAGGCTCTGCAACGGGCTTGATATCGTAGAAACCTAAGAAACGGCCGAGTATTTCAATTGTCTTTTCCATGCCCTGGTCTTCCACGGTGGTAAATCGCAACTTGTTTTTGAAATCATCAAGCGCAAACTGGCGTGGGATAATGCCGTTTTGATTCAGATAGGCGTTGACCTGGTCGGCTGATATTTCACCATTGGCAGGAAATTCAACCAGTATAAAATTGGTCTGGCTGGAGTAGACTTTCAGGCCAAAGCTGGAGAACTGGCTACTGAGTTCGGCGATCCATTTGTCGTTATGCGATAACACCCTGTCGGAGAAAGCTTAATCGGCTTGTCGAAACCGGGTAATTTGGAGATACCGACCATATAATAATCGACAACAGCTAGTGCTTCCCTGGGTGATATTGCCATGCTTTGATCCGGTTTAAGTGAAACTAATTTACTGTGATCACAGATATTGACCGAGATCAACGCCAGAATGTAGTATGCCGCCTACCAATCATAAATTTAGAGGAGTAGTCTGTGACCCAGTCCTGCGGCGTAGCCTTGATCCATTTGCTCGAAGCCTACGGTGTTACCACGGTTTTTGGCATTCCGGGCGAACATACGCTTGAACTCTACAGGGGCATCGAAAAAAGTAACGTCAGGGCCGTGACTCCACGAAATGAACAGGGCGCCAGTTTTATGGCTGATGGGTACGCCAGGGTCACCGGAAATCCTGGCGTGTGTACGATTATTACCGGCCCCGGTGTCACCAACGCCGCCACTGGAATCGGGCAGGCCTATGCTGATTCGATTCCGATGCTGGTGATATCGAGTGCGAACGACAGCCCCTCACTCGGTAAAGGCTGGGGCAGGCTACACGAAACCACCGATCTTTGCGCTATCACGCGACCGATCACCGCGTTCAGTGTGATGGTTCATAGTCCCTCCGAAGTTCCGGAGCTAATCGCGCAGGCATTTACTGTTTTTCATTCCCGTCGTCCACGGCCGGTACACATCGCCATTCCTATCGACGTGATGGAGATGCCGGTCACCGACAACTGGCTGCCACAGCAAATTGCATCATTGCCGATACCGGAACCGGGTTCGATTTCGACAGCTGCGGACTTATTAGCCACATCCGCGCATACCATAATGATGGTGGGTGGTGGTGCGCAGCTGGCCAGCGCCGAAGTGACTCAACTCGCGGAAAGCCTGAATGTCGGTGTCATCGCCTCGAATGCTGGCAAAGGTGTAGTATCCGATAATAACCCGTTAAGCCTCGGTGGTGGCGTGATTAGTCCGGCAGTCCAGGAATATCTAGGTCAGGCGGAAGTGGTATTGGCGATAGGCACCGAACTGGCGGAGGCGGATAGTTTTATTTATGACCTGCCGGTGAACGGTAAGGTTATTCGGGTCGACATCGACCCGGCCCGTTTTAACGACGCATTCCCAGCTACTATCGCGATTCTAGGCGATGCGCGTTCAGCCTGTGCACAGTTGGTTGAGGCGCTCGCTAGCAAAGAAATTAAAACTGCCAAAACGGATACACTCGCCGATCTGGAAGCTGTAAAAGTCCATCGCGATGCGGCCTATACGCCAGTCGAAAATCAGCATATCACCCTGCTCAATATTCTCCGGGATGTGCTGCCGGACGATGCTGTGATCATGGGCGATATTGCTCAACTGGTGTATACCGGCACCGTGGCGATGAAAACACTACTGCCGCGAACCTGGTTTTATCCAGCCGGATTCGGCACTCTGGGTTGCGCGTTACCCGACGCAATCGGCGCTAAACTTGCCCTGCCCGATAGAAAGGTCGTCGCGCTGGTTGGTGATGGCGGTTTCATGTTTACGGTGAATGAACTCGCAACTGCTGTTGAAGAGGCGCTGTCTATTCCCATTATAATCTGGCACAACAACAGTTATGCGATGATTCGCGACGGCATGGTGAAACGCGGCATTCCCGAAATTGGCGTTAATCCCAGAGCGCCAGATTTCGTCAAACTCGCCGAAGCATTTGGTTGCCCCGGTACCCAGGTCGACAGTGAATCGTCATTCCGTCAGGCGCTCGATGAAGCGTTCCAACACAGCGGTCCAACCATCATCGTCGCCATGGAAGACGATACATGGCTTTGCTAAGTCCGATTTAATCGGCATGAAATACTCCGGCTTTTCTCTGCTCAAAAACGCTTTCAGTGGTCATCGGAAGTGGCCTAATATCGTAGCAAACTCCGAGCTGAAATCGAGTTACGACATCGTTATCGTCGGCGCCGGTGGGCATGGTCTGGCAACCGCGCATTACCTCGCTAAAAAACATGGAGTTAACAATGTGCTGGTCATTGATAGTGGCTGGATTGGTGGCGGTAACACCGGTCGTAATACGACTATCGTGCGCTCTGATTATTTGCTTAGTGCGAGCTTCGAATTGAAAAATTTTGCCTTGCAACTGTGGAAGTCACTGAGTCAGGAATTGAATTTCAATTTAATGTACTCGCCCAGGGGTTATGTCGATCTGGCGCATTCCGACGGCGAACTGGAGCATTTTCTGCTGCGCGCAAATGCGATGCGGCTGGGGGGCGCCGACGCAGAAATTCTGTCGCCTGAGGAAATTGCAGCGATGATTCCCGGCATTAACTTAAGCGACGACACGCGGTATCCGGTTAGCGGTGCTTTGTATCAGGCTGATGGTGGTGTGGTGCGACACGACGCGGTGGCCTGGGGTTTCGCCCGGTCCGCCAGTTCAGCCGGGATCGATATCGTGCAAAATTGTCCCGTCAGCGGATTTAGCATCGAAAATAATAAAATAACCGGCGTTACCACCGCGCAGGGCAAAGTAGCCTGCGGCAAGGTATTAGTCTCAACCGCGGGCGCATCATCACATTTGGCAGGCATGGCAGGTTTCGCCCTGCCGATTGAAATGATTAACGTGCAAGCCTTTGTTTCCGAGCCGGTCAAGCCGGTACTCGATACGGTGGTCAACTATAATGCCGGTCTTTCCTACCTCAGTCAGACCGATAAGGGTGAGCTGGTGATGGGAGGCAGCACCGACGGCTATGCTTCATTTGCGAAGCGCGGTTCTTTTGCACGAATCGAGGATACGCTGGCGCGGGCGATTCAAATGTTCCCGTTTATTTCGAATTTAAGACTGATGCGCCACTGGTCGGGAACGGCTGATATCCCGATGGATGGCAATGCGATTGTCGGCCACACGCCGGTTGAGAATTTGTTTTTCAACTGCGGTTGGGGTTACGCGGGGTTCAAAGCGACGCCAGCGGTCGGCTGGGCGATGGCCGAATTGCTGACTACTGATTTAATGCCCGAATTGCTGCGCCCGTTTTCACTGCAGCGATTCGAAACCGGTGCATTAATCGACGATGTGGGCATCGGCCCGTACCCCTGGCTGCATTAGATGCGGACGATCAAATGTTGTTAATTCCCTGCCCAAACTGCGGTGAGCGCGACGAGCGCGAATTCAGTTATGGTGGTCGCGCTATCAAATATCCCGATCTCAATGCTTTAGCATCGATTCAAGCCTGGCATGAAGTTTTGCATCTTCGTGATAATTCGACTGAAGTAATTCGTGAAAGCTGGTACCACCATTCGGGTTGCGAGTGCTGGATCGAAATTACGCGGAATCTTATGACCCACGAGTTCGAAAGCTAATGCAGCAACGACGACTCGAATTCGGGGGACGCATTAATCGCAGCGAGCCGATCTATTTCAGTTTCAATAGTCAACATTTAGTAGGCTATGCAGGTGACACGCTAGCCTCCGCGCTTCTGGCCAATAATATCAATCTGGTTTCTCGATCGATTAAATATCATCGCCCGCGCGGCATTATTTCTGCTGGTCTCGAAGAACCTTCCGCGCTGGTGGCCTGCGCCGATGCGCATGGTGTGTTTATTCCCAATCTAAAAGCGACCGAAGTGCGCCTGAAAAACGGGCTGGTTGCGCGTAGTCAGAATTGCTGGCCATCGCTCACGTTTGATTTCGGTGCAGTATTGCAAATAGGATCGGCAATCCTGACTGCCGGTTTTTACTATAAAACCTTCATGTGGCCACGACAGTGGTGGCATCGAGTTTACGAAAAGCTGATTCGTCGGATCGCAGGGCAGGGCCGTATAACCTATGACGCGGATTCGAAGCGCTACGATAAAAGAAATATTAACTGCGATACGCTGGTAATTGGTTCTGGTCCTCGTGGATTACGCGCCGCGATATCCGCTGCCGAGTCGGGTGCTGAGGTGATTTTAGTCGAGCAGGATCAGGAGTTCGGTGGTAGTGCGCTCTGGGAGAAACGACCGATAGATTCGACCCCTGTCGATGAATGGTTAGATGAAAAGCTCAGCCGACTTAAACAGTATTCAAATTGTCGCAGCATGATCAATACCCTTGCGTTTGGTCAATACGATCACGGACTGATACTCGCAGTCGAACAAAACCCGGGAAATGTCGAGGCAATTTACTGGCGTATTCGAGCCAAAAAGATTGTGCTGGAAACCGGTGCGACGGAGCGACCGCTGGTATTTGCCAACAATGATCGACCGGGAATTATGCTGGCAGCTTCGGTCAGACAATATATTAATCGTTATGCAGTTAAGCCAGGTACTCGGGCGTTCATCGCGATTACAGATGTGGACGAACGCCAGATAACTGAAGATGCATTGCAGCAGGCGGGTATCACTGTCGCTGGAAGTCTTTCGGAAGGTGAAAAAATAATTACCACTAGAGGTTGGCAGTGCCTGCGCAGGGTTCAGCTTGTTGATAAACAGGGAGTTGAAAAATCGCTCAACTGCGACCTGATGTGCGTTTCCAACGGATGGACGCCGAACGCCCATCTTTCCGCCCATTTGGGTGACAAGCAGGCATTTACTTCGTCACCTGGGGAAAGTTCGAATCTTCAACAACATCTATCTGGCCGGGGAAAGGCGTTCGTCGATTTGCAAAATGATGTAACCCGTGAAGATCTCGAACTGGCAGTACGCGAGGGCTACGACCAGATCGAGCTGGCAAAACGTTACACCGCCACTGGCATGGGCACCGACCAGGGTAAAACCAGTTGGACGAATGCGATTGTCGAACTCGCCCGTATATCAGGTAAAGACGCCAACGCTATCGGTCTTACCAGCTTTCGCCCACCTTATTCCCCGGTTAGCTTCGGTGCGTTGGTTGGTGCAGACACTGGCGCGCAGATGACAGCCGTCAGACGCACACCGTTTCATCGCATTTTCAGTGAGTCCGGTTGCGTATTCCAAACCTCGGGCGACTGGCTTTACTCGCGTTATTTCAGTAATGATAGTAACGAAACCATGGATCAGGCTATCCGGCGCGAGGTTCTGGCGGTTCGCAATGGGGTAGGCTGTGTCGATATGTCTACCCTCGCCAAGGTCGACGTAAAAGGCAGAGATGCGCTGGAATTCCTCTCCCGTGTCTACTGTAATAACCTCGACAGTCTAAAACCGGGCCGCCTGCGTTACGTATTAATGTTGCGCGAAGATGGAATACTCTACGATGATGGCACAGTCACCCGGCTAGACGATAGTCACTTTCTGGTGACGATGACGACAGCCAATGCGGCTCGCAGCTGGCAATGGATCAATAAAATGTCGCAACTGCAATGGCCCGATCTCGATGTGCAACTAACGTCGGTCACCGACCATTGGGCCTCTCTTGCGATTGCAGGACCAGAGTCGCGTAAACTGCTAGCTGAACTCCGGCCTGATTTTGATATCGATAAAGACAGCCTTCCATTTGCTTCGGTGCGACAAGGTATGCTCGATAAAGAAATTCCCTGTAGAGTTTTTACGGTTAGCTTTTCCGGTGAATTAAGTTACGAGATCAATGTGCCAGCGGGATTCGCATCGAGGCTGTTTAGCAGAGTGCTTGAATCTGGCTCGCCCTACGGCATCACACCCTACGGGTTGGAAACGCTCGATGTATTAAGAATAGAAAAAGGTCATATATCGGTAGGTACCGAAATTGATGGTCGCACGACGCCAGCAGACCTGGAGTTGGGCAAGATGGTTTCAGGCAAAAAAGGATTCATCGGTTCGAGCCTGTTGCAGCGTCCGGCGTTAAAACTGCACGACCGCCCACAACTGGTTGGTTTAAAACCAGCCGATGGCAAGACGCCAATCCCGCCTGCTGCGCTGCTGACTGCTGCGCCCTGGCAAGCGGGTAAAATTCAATCTTCAATTGGCAAATTAACGGCGGCAGTCGAGAGTCCGACCCTGGGTCATTCGATTGCTTTAGCGTTGCTGAATAACGGACACCAACGCATGAATGAAAAACTATGGGCGGTGTCTCCGCTTAATAATCAATCGGTAGAAGTCATCGTCGGGCCGAATTGTTGTTACGATATCGAGGGGAGCCGTTTGCATGGCTAGTCAACCAGTTAAGCAACCTGCGACAGATTGCAACGGCGTATTCTCGGAGCCACGACAGCTAGATTTGAAGGAAATCAGCCAACGCGGTGTATGGTCGATACGATCTAATGCAAACCACGATCTGAACAGTTTTGCCGGGGTTGTGTTCAACCAGCAATTAAAATTTGGCGAAATGATTAAGACTGGAAGCCTACGGCTGATTCAATTTTGGCCGCAGGCAGCTTATCTAATATCGGATGAACTTTTTCTCCCCGATTCGGTGTCCGCGTTCGACACCATGGTCACCGACATAGGTCACGGATTCTGCGAATTTAGCCTGTCTGGAGACCGCGCAGTTAGTTTTATAAACGATTACACTTCGGTGGATATTAATCAGAATAACATCGGTAGGAATCGAACAGTCCGAACCAATCTGGGGCATTTTTCTATCTTATTGTGGTGGGATGAAGCAACCGATATTCATATCCTGGTTGATCGAAGTTATGCCCAGTCTCTGGTTGACTATCTACATAAAATTTCAGACAGGTGGTGTATTCGCGACCTGGCGCAAGTCGAATCTGATGGCTCGCTGTCTATGATAAACTCGTCGGCTGACCCAACTCAAACTTAAGCACTCGAAACCCTATGAAAGCACCTCAAGCTAATAAAAATGTAACCCAGGTGCCACTGAGTGATCGCATCTACCAGAGTTTAAAATGGTCTTTGATTATCGGCGAGTATTTCCCGGGAAGTGATTTATCGATTCGCTCGGTCGCCATGAAAATGGGTACCAGCACCATGCCGGTGCGCGAGGCCTTAACTCGGCTGGCATCCGAAAGACTATTGCAGTCATCGGTAAAAAGATCATACAAAGTTGCCGAACTCGATCCCAAGCGAGTCGCCGACCAGTTTTTTCTGCGCGCGCGACTGGAAGGAATCGCGACCTTGCTGGCTGTTCCTAATATGACCCCCTCACAGATTGACGAGCTGGAAGCCCTCGCCAACATGATGGAGCGAGATATCGAAACTGGCAGTAACGAAAATTACATCGTGCGCAATTACAACTTTCATTTTTCTATTTACGCGGCCAGTCAAAACGAAGAATTGTTTTGGTCTATCGAGCGTCTGTGGGCGCAAACAGGCCCTTTCCTGACCCAGGCGGTACGCAGCCAGACGATGCCAGATGAATGGCGGATATTGCACACCAATATAGCCAAGGCCATCAGATCTCGTAATGCCGAACTCGCCGCGCAGCTAATTGAAAAAGACATTAGCTGGGGCGTATCTACTTTTGAATCTTTTACCAGTAGCGCTCAGTCGAAATGAAAACCTCTTCACGCGTTGTTGTCATCGGCGGTGGTGTCGTCGGATGCTCCATCCTTTATCATCTGGCGAAAAATGGCTGGAGCGATGTGGTTTTGATCGAACGTAGCGAACTAACTTCGGGCTCGAGCTGGCATGCTGCGGGTGGTCTGTTTACTGTCACACGCCCGAATGCAGCCGCCGAAATCCATCGATATACCTTCCAGATTTACCAGGAGCTTGAAAAGGAAAGCGGGCAGGCCTGTGGTTTCCATTTTACTGGTGGTATGAACATTTGCCGAACTCAGGACGAAATCGATAGCAACGCAATGATGCAATCTGCCTGTCGGCGATTAGGTATAGAAAGCCACTTTATATCGCTGGACGAAGCAAAACAAAAAGCGCCACTTCTGGATACCAGCCACGTCAAAGGGGTGCTGTGGGAAAAAGAAGGCGGGCACGTCGATCCCGCCTCCGCCACCCAGGCATTTGCTGCTGCCGCGAGACAACTGGGGGCAGAGATATATCGGCATACCCCAGTGACTGCAACACGGCAGCGAGCCGACGGTTCCTGGGACGTGGATACCGAAAAAGGTTCGATACATGCTGAGTTTGTCGTCAATGCCGCCGGTTTGTGGGGACGTGAAGTCGGTGCTATGGCAGGTATTAACTTACCGCTGGTGCCTGTCGAGCATCACTATCTGGTGACAGATAATTTACCCGTGATCGAGAATTTGGATTTTGAGTTACCACAGATTAACGACAATGAAACCGGATGTTACGCACGTCAGGAAGGTATGGGCCTATTGCTCGGTGCCTACGAAAAAACTTGCACACATTGGGCAAAAGATGGAACACCACTCGACTTTGGTCATGAGCTATTGCCTGATGATTTATCGCGCATGGAATGGAATTTTGAGAAATCGGTAGAGCTAATGCCTTGCCTGGCAGACGCCGGTATCAAACGGATTATCAATGGGCCGATGATATTTTCACCCGACCTCGGGCCACTGGTTGGCCCCCATCCGGCGCTGCGTAATTATTTCTGTGCCAATGGCGTGATGGCGGGCTTTAATCAGGGTGCCGGTATCGGACGTGTTTTAGCTGAATGGATTATTCAGGGCGAACCCGAAATCGATATCTCTTGTTGGGATGTTGCACGTTTCGGTGACTGGGCTGATAAGTCCTACACCGAAAAAACAACGCGCTATTTTTATGAAAATCGATCTGAAAAGGTTTTCCCCTATCAGGAGTTTGAAGTCGGTCGTCCAATCCACAAGCCAGGTATTTATGATCGCTTACGCGAAGCCAACGCAGTATTCGGCGCTTCATTTGGACAGGAGCATGCCAACTGGTTCGCCCCCAAAGGCACGGAGCCGAAAGACGATCTCACCTATCGTCAGCCTAATTGGTGGAAGCCGGTAATCGATGAGGGTAAAAGAATTCGCAATGAACTGGGGTTAATGGAATTCTCGGCGATGGCCAAATTTGAAGTATCAGGGCCGAAGGCGGAAGAATGGCTCAACTACGTGATGGCGAATAAAATACCACAGCCGGGTCGCATGACATTATCGCCGATGCTATCCCCGCTCGGCCGACTCGCGGGTGATTTTTCAATCACAGGTTTAGATCATGATCGATTCTTCGTGCTCGGTGCCGATACGATGCAATTGGCGTTTATGCGCCATTTCGACCAGACCCTGCCCGATGAGGGTGTTAGCGTTAAGAATCTTTCCACGGATTATGCCGGGTTGCATATTTGCGGTCCGAATGCGCAGGCACTCATTTCGCGTCTGGCTGAGCATGATATGACCAGTACCAGTTTCCCCTTCATGTCTGCTGCTGAAATGAAATTAGGCGATATTTCAGACGTTAAAGTGTTTCGTGTGTCTTTCACCGGTGAGACCGGGTATGAGATGTATTTACCGATGAAGCAGCAGCTTGGCTTGTTCGATTTACTTTATCGTGAAGGCGGTAACCTCGGTCTCGGACTGGTCGGCACACGCTCTCTGATGCAGACTCGTCTGGAAAAAAGTTTTCCGGCCTGGGGGCTTGAACTGTCGCTCGACTATACCGCAGTCGAAGCCGAAATGGATCGCTTCGTTAATCTTGAGAAAGGCGATTTCGTTGGCAGCGAGGCGGTACGTTCCTACCCGCCGCCACGAGAAAAATATGCCACCTTCACTGTCGACGCCGGTGATTGTGCAATCTGGGGCGATGAGGCAATATTTCTCGAGGGTGAAGTCGTCGGATATGTTTCGTCCGGTGGATTTGGACCGATAACCGAGACGCATATTGCGCTTGGATATGTAAATCACGACGCGTATCAACCAGGCGGGAAATACGCGGTAGAAGTGTTGGGCCAATTAAAACCGGCAGAGCTTCAAACTAAAGTATTATATGATCCTTCGGGTAGTCGAATGCGGGCATGAGGTCGAAATGAAAACATTGATTGGACAGACTGATTTGTGGTGTTTCGCAATAATGGGTGAAGAAACCTGGGCAGGGGTTAGTGGTAGAGTTCGATCTACTATTTCAGCTATTCCATTTTGCCAATTAAAGGGGTCCAACCATGTCACGTCGTCGCAGCAAATCTCGCGCTAATCTCAAATCCAGTCGCGTCGGTGCCTTTGCGCAACTGCCGTTTAAAGCATTAAGCAACCCATACAGGCCGATGGAAATCATTTCCGCCGACCAGGTAGAAACCATCCATCAGGCCAGCCTGAAAATACTCAAAGAAATCGGTATGCGCGTTGAAAGTGAAGCGGCATTAAAGCTTTTGACCGATATCCGCGCCGATGTCGACCATGCTGAAATGCGTGTGCGCTTCGACCCCGCATTAATCGAAGAGATGATGCAGGACATTCCGTCCGAGTTCACAATACATGCCAGAAACCCGCAAAAGACGGTACGTCTGGGTGGCAACTCAATCATCTTCGCCAGTGTTTGCGGCCCGGCCTTTGCTTCCGACCTGGATCGCGGGCGACGTGCTGGCACCCAGCAAGATATGGAAAATTTCGTCAAGCTGGTCGGCTCATTGAATATTTTCCATCACGAAGGCGGCAGCGGCGTGGAACCGCTCGAACTACCGCCCGAGACGCGCCACCTCGACATGATGTACGCGCAGATCACGCTCACCGACAAAGGCTGGCAGCCCAACTGGCTGAATACCGGCAAACGCGCGCGCGACTGCATCGAAATGGCCAAAATCGCGCTGCAAGCCGACGACCAGGGGCTGAAGGATAGGCCGGGTATAATCGGAGGGCTGAATACCAATTCGCCGTTGCTGTTCGACGAGGGTCAGGCCGACGGCATGCGCGTGTTCGCAGAGGCTGGCCAACCGGTACATATCACACCGTTTACGCTGGCTGGCGCGATGGCCCCGGCCACGGTTGCGGGCGCGGTCACGCAGCAAAATGCCGAAGCGCTAGCCTGTATCGCATTGACTCAAGCTGCAGTGCGCGGTGCGCCCACTTTTTATGGGCACTTCACTTCTAATGTCGATATGCGCACCGGATCTCCGGCTTTTGGAACACCGGAATATGCTCAATCCGTGATAATGTCAGGCCAACTGGCGCGCCGCTATAAGATGCCGCTGCGCTCCTCTAGCACTACCGCATCCGCCTGTGTCGACCTACAGGCCGCTTATGAAAGCGATATGTCGATCAATGCCTGCATCCAGGCGCATGTCAACAATGTCATGCATGCCGGTGGCTGGATCGAAGGCGGCTTAACCTGCTCCTTTGAGAAATTGATTCTGGACGCCGAACTGCTGCAAATGCAGGCTGCATTCCTCGAACCGGTTGTCGTAGACGAGGATAGCCTGGGCATGGAAGCGATAGCCGAGGTCGGTCCCGGCGGGCATTTCTTCGGCACCGCGCATACGCTTGAGCGCTACGAGAATGCATTTTATCAACCGATTCTATCGGACTGGAGAAACTTCGAAACCTGGCAGGAAGATGGCGCCAAAACTGCCACGCAGCGAGCCAACGAAATCTGGAAAAGAGTCCTCCATGAATATGAAAAGCCGCCCATCGATCCTGCCATCGAAGAAGAGTTACAGGCTTACATGGCGCGTCGCAAAGAAGAAATAGCGAATGAAAAAATACACTGAGAATTTCGCAGCGGGCGCACAAAATCTGCTACTCAATTGTGCACAGACAAAACCGCGAGACCGGATTTTACTGGTCGGAGAGCAGTGCGAGTCGCCTTCTTTGATGGCGACCCCTATGCCGATCTGGAGCATTGGGGCACGGTTACTTACGGATCGCCGCGTTACACCCATATTCACGCATCGGGCCATGATCCGGGTGATATTTGTATTCAGTTGTTTGACGCGAGTATTTCCTTCGATGAAGGCCTGTTCTGGGACAACGGCAAGTTTGTTTTTCTCGACTGGGCCGAGGTGCAATCGCTTTTTGATGACCAGCATGGCGAAGTTTTAAATTCTTCGACCTTAATGAGCATTGGACTGTAGATAATGAATCATTGCTTTTGGATTCTGAGCTATGCACAGTCATGAACCGACGGTTTCAGGCTTAAGCAGGAGGCTCGTTGGTGGCTAATACTCTTCCAGCAATACATGCATTTCTGCAACAGGCGGGATATCCGTTTGAGGTTTGGGACTGTGATCCAGATTTGGCAGACACGTCTATCTTCTGCAAACATTATGGCGTATCGCTGGATAATTCTGCCAACGCAATATTAATTAAATCTAAAACTGGTGAGAAAAAATATGCCCTTTGCGTGCTGCTCGCCACGCATAGACTCGATACAAATCATACGGTGCGCAAGAAATTAGGCGCACGAAAAGTATCCTTTGCGTCCGCAGACGAAACTCGAGAACTGACCGGTATGGAAATTGGAGGAGTGGCGCCTTTGGCTCTACCCGACGATCTACCCATCTGGATTGACGAAGCGGTGATGCAAACTGAGTATATTTTTCTCGGCGGGGGCAATCGCTCATCGAAGCTTAAAGTAAGTCCAATGGTATTGACGATGCAACCTGGAGCCGAAGTCGTAAACGGCCTGGCTAAGTGTATTTAATTAAGCTGGCGTCTCCAAAGGAATTGCACTTATTTGTATGAATCCGCCACATTACCATTGGCGGTTGAAGAAAAATGCTGCGGAAAATTCGATGCTAGAAATGCCAGACAGCTTACTTCCACGCTACCGGCAGGCGAAACTCGAGATCGAATCGTCCACTTTGATTGATAAAATGATTCTCTCGATAAAGTGCGTGCGAGGGAATATTAAGCGCCCGGTAGTCACTGGCTGGTAACCATCTCTGGGTAATGTCATGCATCAGGTACAGGAGATCGCCAAAAACACCTTCTGCGCGACAACAGGCGTAAAGCCCGCCGGGGATGTTCATCACGCCAATGCCGCGGTTTCGATATACCGTATCGGGTACGGACAGGCAAGCCACGTAACGGCACTGGTCGAACGGCACCAGGTCTGGATTACTATGGTGTATACCGAGCATTTGCTGGTCTGCCGGGTCGATTCCCTGCAGTTCCGCCCAGTTCAGTAAACGCTGCCAGCATTCCGATATAGCCGGGTCGTAACCACGATGGCGAATATAGGCGACGCGCACGGATTCGAGTCGTTTTAGCCTGATGTCGGGGAGCAGTTCACCCTCCATTGGCAGCGCGCGATAATACTCACTGTGCGGGTTGCCAGCTGAATCCAACCAGCTCTGCTTCAGCTCTTGACTTTTTAAATCGTATCCTTCTCTGCGCCAGGCACCAGGTGTGTAACCGAACTGGGCTTTGAACGCGTGATTGAACGAGGCGCTGGATTTAAACCCGCATTCGTTGGCAACTTCTATGACGGGTGACTCCGGGTTGAACACCAGCAGGTTGGCGGCCCACTCCAGCCGAGATCGTCGAATATAATCATGCACGCTCTCGCCGGTAATTTCGTGGAAAATACGCTGGAAATGGTGAACCGAATAGCAGGCGGTGCGTGCCAGGTCGTTTATATCGAGCCCAGCAGCTAACTGCGAGTGGATGCTGTGCAATGCCTCGTTGACGCGTTCTATATGCTGATTGTGGGTGTTTCGGCTTTGCACCATCGTTTTCCGCTATAAAGGCCCATTTCGACAATCGGATTGGCACATTCCGACAATCACAGGGTTCATATAATAATTAAGCTAGGGCTTTAATTTAATGTTGGTTCAAAGCGCTATGGTTGCACAGGCTCCGAGGCAATTCAAAAGTTCATTTATCCGTGACATTCTTGCCGTTACGCAGCAACCGGAAGTGATTTCGTTTGCCGGTGGTTTACCCGACCCGGCCCTGTTTCCGCTGCAGCAATTGAAACACTCCACCGATACGATTCAGCAGCAATTGGGTGGTGTGATCTATCAATACAGCGCAACGCAGGGGGTACCCGGGCTTCGTGATTACATCACCGAATCGTTATGTGACGCCGAGATTGATGCCTCGCAGGTTTTAATCACCACCGGTTCGCAACAGGGTTTAGATTTAATTAGTCGCATTCTGCTCGATGGTGTCTTACTCGATAATAATAGGTGCGCAGTGCTGGAAGCCCCTGCCTATCTCGGTGCGTTGCAGGTTTTTCAGGCTAACCGGGCGCATATATTGACTATTGCTTCGGGTTCGCAGGGGCCGGATCTCGATGCTCTGGAAAGGTATGCGAAAACCAGTCCTGTGAGTTTTTTCTACACGGTTCCCGACTTTCATAACCCTACCGGGGTCTGTTATAGCCTGGCGCAACGGCAAAGATTAATCGAACTGGCGCAACAATACGGTTTCTGGATTTTAGAAGACGCGCCTTACCGGGGGTTGCGATACTCGGGCGAAACGCTACCGAGCTTGCAGTCGCTGGCGCCCGAGCAGGTAATCCAGCTTGGATCCTTTTCAAAGATAGTCGCCCCCGGCCTGCGCGTTGGCTGGGTTAGCGCGCCTCAGGAAATTATCCAAACCGCGATCAATTTAAAGCAGGCCACTGATTTACATACCAGTAACTTTGATCAGCATCTGATACTGAATTTTTTGCAGCAAGGATATTTGCCAAAGCATCTTGACCGCCTGAAAACTAGCTATGCAGCGAAAATGAATTTAATGGCGGATACTCTAGAGACCCGATTAGGCAAAAAAATAAGATTCAAGCGACCCGAAGGTGGCATGTTTATCTGGGCGACGCTCGGTTGTCGTGTCGATACGCGTCAGTTATTTGATCGAGCAATAAAACAGGGGGTTTCCTTCGTACCGGGATCAGCTTTTTATGAAAATAGTTTAATCGACTATTCTATGCGGCTGAATTTTACCAACAGTAGTGAAGACGATATCGTGCAGGGCATTGACCGATTAAGTCGTTTGATCGAAACCTGCTAACCTTAAAGCCAGGGGTAAAGTATGAGTTACGCGATTTATGGGTTCAGTGAAGATAGTGCGCATCGATCAGCAGATCAGATCTGGTAATAGCCTCAGTCCGCTTAACTATCCAGATTTTTTAGAATTCCGTTTTCGATGCTGTAAATCCATCCGTGTACAGAAAGCTCTTTGCCCTGCTTCCAGGCTTTCTGGATAATAGTTGTGTTGCAAATATTGATAACCTGCTCTTTTACATTCAGTTCGCAAAGCAAATCCAGCTTCTCGTCGGGGCCCAGTCCGTCAAACTTATCTGCATGAAATCGAATCACATCCTTGATATGGCGCAGCCAGTTATCGATAAGCCCATGTTCCTCGTTTTTCAGGGCTGCTTTTATACCGCCACAGCCGTAGTGGCCGCAAATTATAATATGCTTTACCTCTAGAACCTCGACCGCGTATTGTATGACGGAGAGACAGTTCAGATCTGTATGCACGACAACATTGGCGATATTACGATGCACAAAAACTTCGCCGGGTTGCAGATTTGTTATTTGATTGGCGGGTACCCGGCTATCTGAGCAGCCAATCCATAGATACTCTGGAGACTGGAGCTTGGATAGACGCGTGAAATATTCCGGGTCTTTTTCTTTTTTGGCCGTCGCCCACGCCAAATTACTATCAAACAGATGTTTTAGTGTTTTCAACTTTAAATTAATCCTCAGCGTAAACGCAGTATATTCTACCTGTTTACCGATGCGTTAAGAATCGTAGAAATTATCCAGTATCGATTGTGGCGTTAATTCACAATCCGGGATAGGGCAGGCATCCTGCTTGCACCGAATACTTGCCTGAATCCCCTGCCAGTAATATAGTAGACCTTCCTCAACGGGGTGCTCGATTGAGCTGAGAGGTTGCTGTACTCGAAAGGTATAGACACCAACCCGATGAACCTGATCCAGTTAATGCTGGCGTAGGGATGTGAGCGAATCTTTAGTATTCTCCCCATCTCTCCTTATTTACGTTCCACGAATTTTTTTATTCGACCGACCGGAGAAATTCATGAAAATCATTAATCGCGTTACCGGCGTAGCGTTCCTGTGTCTGTTGTTTGCTCATGCGGCGCTGGCGGCGAAGCCGTCGCTGGTGATTTATACCTATGATTCGTTTGCCAGCGAATGGGGGCCGGGTCCTCAGGTAAAAGTGGCGTTTGAAGAGCAATGTGACTGCACGGTCGAGTTCACCGGGCTTGAGGATGGCGTGTCGATTCTCAATCGACTGAAACTCGAAGGCAAAAATACCCGGGCTGATATCGTGCTCGGTATCGATACCAATTTGACTGCCGAAGCGCGTGCTACCGGGCTGTTTGAAGCGCATGGTATGGCGTTGCAAAACTCAACCTTACCCAACGCCTGGGATGACGATACCTTCCTGCCTTACGACTATGGCTATTTTGCGTTTATTTATAACCGGGAATTGCTGAAAAATCCGCCGAGCAGCTTAAAGCAAATGGTTGAAGATCCGCAGGGGCCGACGATTCTGATACAGGATCCACGTACCTCAACACCGGGGCTGGGCTTATTGCTGTGGATTAAGAAAATATACGGCGAGCAGGCTGCTGGGGCCTGGGGAAAATTATCCGACCGGATTGTGACGGTTAGCAAGGGCTGGAGCGAAGCCTACGGGTTGTTTCTCAAGGGTGAAGCTGACATGGTGCTGAGTTACACCACTTCGCCAGCCTATCATATCATCGCCGAGCAAGACCAACGGTTTGCCGCAGCAAAATTTTCAGAAGGTCACTATCAGCAAATTGAAGTGGCGGGGCTGGTAAAAACTAGCCAACGAAAACAACTCGGTCGTGAATTTCTACAGTTTATGCAGAGCGAGCGATTTCAGGGCATTATCCCGACGACTAACTGGATGTATCCTGCCGCCCTGGCGGCGTCTAAATTACCGCCGGAATTTAACGCATTGGTAGACCCGTCTCCGGCACTGCTATTCGATGACAAGACTGTCGCGCGCGAACGCAAGGCATGGGTCAGCGAATGGCTTGAGACCATGGCTAAATAAAGGTAGTCGAACCGTGCGATCAGTCTATCTGGTACCTTCGATCCTGGCAGTTTTGGTGCTGGCACCGATGGCTGGACTTCTCAACCTCAGTCAGTTGCCGGGTTTTGAACCACAGGATCTACAGTTCTGGCAGAGCGGCTATATTCGCAGGGTGGTATTCTTCAGCCTCTGGCAGGCATTCTTATCGTCACTGTTCAGTGTCATTCCAGCGATACTGGTCGCACGGGCATTTGCCCAGCAGGGTGATTTTCCGTTTCGCTCGCTGTTATTGCGTTTATTCGGATTACCGCTAGTCGTGCCCTCGGTGGTCGCGGTGATGGGTATCGTGTCGGTGTATGGTAGCGACGGATGGATTCCGCTCGGACGTTCACTCTATGGCATTAACGGCATATTGCTGGCGCACGTGTTTTTTAACCTGCCGTTGGCGGTAAGACTGTTGCTGCCGATCTGGCAATCGATCCCACAACGCCACTCACAACTTGGCGAGCAAATGGGATTTAGTCAGTGGCAACGCTGGCGCTATCTGGAGTGGCCGGCATTAAGAGAGGGCTTGCCGGGCGTTTTATTGCTCATATTTATGCTTTGCCTGACCAGTTTTGCGGTGGTGCTGACGCTCGGTGGCGGGCCAAAAAGCACCACGTTAGAAGTTGCCATTTACCAGTCATTACGCTTCGACTTTGATCCGGCGCAGGCGGTGATACTGGCGATGTTGCAACTCTCTTTATGCGTTTTGGTAGCAATAGTCATGCTCAGGTTGCAGAAGCTACCGGAAGTGGAAATTTCGATCGCTTCGCCCGCCAGTGAATCGGCTAATTATCGAAGCCCGCTGAATTGGGTGGTTATCGTAATTGCCAGCCTCTTTGTCGGTTTACCGCTGGCTTCCCTACTGATAGACGGGCTGTCAGGACCGCTCGGGCTAGTAGTGAGTAATCTGACTATATGGCGGTCGGCTGGAATTACCCTGGTGCTGGGAATAGGCGCTGCGCTGTTATCGGTCATCGTTGGTTGGTTTTTACTACGCGGCAGTAGCGAGCTAGCGAATCGGGGCCAGCTCAGGCGGGCGAAACTGGTAGAGCTTTGCGGGTCGGTTATCTACGTTGTGCCACCGCTGGTGATTGGCACCGGTATATTTGTACTGCTGTCAGACACTGTCGATGTATTCGAATGGGTTTACCCGGTGGTGATTCTGGTTAACGCGATGATGGGATTACCGTTCGTGATTCGTACCCTGGGGCCTGCAATGCGTCAAAGTCAGATGCGCTACCAGTATCTGTGTCACAGCCTCGCGCTCGGTGGATGGAACCGCTTTTGTTTTGTTGATTGGCCGATATTGCGTCGGTCTGTCGGTCTATCTGCTGCGCTGGTGGCTGCGCTGGCGATGGGGGACCTCGGTGTCATTGCCCTGTTCGGCACGCCAGATACCGCGACCCTGCCGTTATTAATTTACCAGCAGATGGGTGCCTATCAGATTCCACAGGCCACAGTAACCGCGTTGCTACTGCTCGGGTTGTGCCTGCTGGTATTCTGGGGTCTGGAGCGCTATATCGGTGGCAAAGATGATGCTTGAAATCGAACGGCTAAGCTATCAGTTTACTGGCGATTACCCGGAAAGTATGGAATTCGATCTGTCGGTAGCCGCCGGCGAAGTGCTCAGCCTGATCGGCCCCAGTGGCTCCGGTAAATCTACCCTGCTTAATTTAATCGCCGGTTTTTTAAAGCCCGAGAGCGGACATATTCGTGTAGATGGCCAGCCTATAGAACACATACCGGCCTCCCAGCGACCAGTAACGATAGTATTCCAGCAACACAATTTATTTCCGCATCTCGATCTTTATACCAATGTCGCCCTCGGCGTAAATCCATCGCTTAAACTTTCCGCCGAACAGGATCAGGTGATTAAAGACGCGTTAGACTCGCTGGGCCTGAGCGGACTCGAAAATCGCAAACCCGGCGAGTTATCGGGAGGCCAGCGCCAGCGCGTAGCGCTTGCTCGTGCGCTTGTTCGAGACCGTAAGATACTGTTGCTCGACGAAGCCTTCGCAGCGCTCGGACCGGCACTGCGAGAAGAATTAATCCTGTTGGTGAAATCGCTGGTAGAACGAAAACAAATGGCTGCGCTACTGGTCAGTCATCAGCCTGGAGATGCGTTGATCGCATCGCATCGCACCGCATTTATACACGATGGGCGTGTTATTGCTTTGCAGCCTACGCGCCAGTTATTGGAAAAGTCTGATCTTGTTGAGGCTCGTAGATAT
>CAXMRQ010000209.1:0-15282 GCA_964196115.1 uncultured Gammaproteobacteria bacterium | reverse complement strand
TTAACCCGGAAATTTCATAAATCTGCGCAAGGATCGCGCAGTATATTGATTTCACAAGGAAATATCCGAAGAAGTCTCGTATCAATGATTCCGAGCGACTGAGGAACTATTTCTTGTGGAATCAATAGGCAAGTGAGATTGCGCATGATTTATGAATTTTCCGGGTTAAGAACATTTATTTGATCATCAAGTATAGCTCACGCTCACCGCGCTGAATATTCAGGATCATGCTACCTTTACTGCTTTCGATCACATCCAGCGCGTCTTCATGATTATCGATTAACTCTTTATTGATCGAATAGAATATGTCACCTTCGCGTATTCCAGCATCCCAGGCATTCGAGCCCTGTTCAACTTCAACGACCTGTAGGTATGACACCATACCTCTTTGCAGGCTAGATTCGCGAATTTCGCCTATTTTCGCACCGACCAGTTTTTCGTTCCAGCGATCCCCATCCACTATCGGTACTTCGATCGGTTGAATCACTACTTCCAATTTTTTCAACCGGCCCTGACGATAAAGCTTTAACTCAATCGACTGGCCGATGCGTAACAGGCCGACCAGATTGTCCATTTCGCGCGAACTACGGATCTTTCTGCCATTCGCCGAAATAATGACATCGCCTACCTGCAAACCCCCGGTGTGCGCCGGAGATCCGCTTTCTATCTGGGTTATTATTATACCTCTGAATTGTTTCAGGTCGAAGGCCTGCGCTAGCTGTGGTGTCAAATCCTGACCCTGCGCGCCCAATCGGCCTCGCCTGACTTCGCCATGATCGATTAATTGCTGCATGATGTCCTGTACCATGTTGATTGGGATCGCAAAGCCGATGCCAATACTGCCACCTCCTCCACCCGAACCGAAAATGGCGGTATTGATACCAACCAGTTCGCCGTGCAGATTAACCAGCGCACCACCCGAATTACCGAGATTAATCGAGGCATCGGTTTGAATAAAATCTTCAAACGATTCGATGCCGAGACCTGATCGACCCAGTGCCGAAACAATGCCTGAGGTTACGGTCTGCCCCAACCCGAAAGGATTACCGATAGCAACGACAAAATCGCCCACGCGCAGGCGACTGGAATCGCCGAGCGGTATCCGCGACAAGTTTCTTGCCTGCACCCGCAAAACAGCGATATCGGTATCAGGGTCCCGGCCGATTATTTCGGCCATCATTTCTCGACCATCGGGCAGGGTTACGGTTATTTCAAATGCATCCTGAATGACATGATTATTGGTCAGCAAATAACCCTTTTTTGCATCAACAATAACACCCGATCCGAGGCTATGGGTTTCCTGAGTCCTCTCGATACTGGGCAAATCAAAAAAACGCTGGAAAAAAGGATCGTTGGAAAATGGTAGCTGGATGCTTCGTTTGGACTGACCCCGTGTCGCGATATTAACTACCGCCGGGGTAATTTTCTCCAGCATCGGCGCCAGGCTGGGCAACTGCTGGCCATCAACTGAAATGGGTAAAGCAGCCCAGGCCGGCAAACAGCTAAGAACTATTAATATCAGGAATCGAAATATCATTACTTCCCTGTATCAATTAGCCCGATCAAAATGATCGTGGATTAAAATCAAACTGCTGTCCCATGCCGCTGTAAAACTTTTTCGCCTTTTCATTATCTGCCGGCGGAGTATGGATCATAATTTCGACATATTGATCGCCTCTTTCGTGTCCCGGCATACCTTTCCCCTTGAGGCGCATTTTCTGACCCGACTGCACACCCGGTTTAATTTTCAACTCGACATCACCATCCAACGTAGGCACCTTGAGGGTAGCGCCCTGCGCCGCCTCCCAGGGAGTTACCGGTAAGCGCAGCGTAATGTCCCGCTTGTCTAGTTTAAAGTATCGGTGTGGCAGGATATTCATTTCCAGATAAAGATCACCAGCCTCACCACCATTGGGCGCTGCCTGGCCCTGCTTACTGAGGCGTATTTTCTGCCCTGACGCGACGCCCTGGGGAATGTTGATCTTCAATTTTTTCATTTCCGCACTGGCTAGCCTGTCTCCGTGCACAGGTTTTTGCGAAAACTGAATCGTCTTGGAGCCGCCTTGAAAAGCTTCCTCAAGGGTGATATCGAGTTTCAAATGATGGTCTTCGCCCTTCGATCTTTGCTGGCGAAACGGCGAACCCTGCTGCCGACCACCGCTAAAAATTGATTCAAAGAAATCGCTGAAATCACCGCCGGAGAATCCGCCGCCAGAATAACCCCCGGGATCGAATTCGTGCCCCTGTTTCCAGTTACTACCGAAGCGATCATAAGCCTGGCGTTTTTCAGCGTCTTTGAGCACATCGTAGGCCTCGTTGACTTCCTTGAATTTCTCTTCAGCCGCAGCGTCCTTGCTGACATCCGGATGGTACTGTCGCGCCAGTTTACGGTAAGACTTTTTGATGTCTGCATCAGAGGCGTCACGCGCTACACCTAAAGTTTGATAATAATCCTGATATTTCATTGATGGTTACTAATTTCAAAAATGGAGGCGCTGCGGGGCAGTACCAGTAATATAATGGTTTACAGTGCCTTAGATGTGGTTATTGATTTAAATTTCAAGCACATAGCGGATCAGGACTGATGGTTTTAAGATTATTCACTCGTCTATCTCGGCCTGTTTCTCTGGCTCAGGATCAGCTTCCTTAATATTCTCTTCGATGACTTCAAGTGGTTCAATAATCAAAGCCAGCCGTTCGGGCTGCAAATCTTTGTTTAGCGGTTCCAGAGTCGGCATGGTTTTGCTGATTTTGCTCGACAATTGACTGAATCGCTCTACTTTGCCATGCAACCCCTGCCGACCCGCGATTGCCGTCAGTGTGTCGTTATAGTGATTTGATGCCGCAGTTAAACTGCCACCAAGTTTTTGCAGGCGAATAGCCACTTCGCAGACCTGATTAAAAACATCACCGGCTTTCTCGCTGATTTCGCGCGCTTCTTTATTGCTGCGTTCCATCATCCAGAGATTCGCCACCGTGCGTAAAATAGGGATTAGCGTGGTATGCGATACCAGTACAATATTTTTATCGTAACCATAGGAGAATAAATCTTTTTCGAATTTCAACGCTTCGATATACGCGGGTTCAATCGGCATAAACATCAATACGAAACTCGGACTGCGCATACCGATTAAATTGGTATAGTCCTTACTCGACAAATCGTCTATATGGCGTTTAACCGAATTGGCGTGCTCGCTTAATGCCAGGGCCTGGGCTTCGGGCGAATCAGCAGCGACTAGCTTATCGTAAGCGACTAGCGATACCTTGCTGTCGATTATCATTTGCTTGCCACCCGGCACATTGATCAGGTAGTCGGTTTGTTTGCGCCGACCGTCGGCATCTTTGAATGACGATTGCTTCTCAAAATGAGTTCCCGCTACCAGGCCACTCATCTCCAGGGTTCGTTCCAGTTGAGCCTCGCCCCAACCACCTCTTTTTTGCGAATCACCCTTTAACGCAGAGGTCAGGTTATCGGCGTCCTTACCCATTTTCAAACCAATATCCAAAACCTTTTTAATTTCACTTTCGAGAGCCGCGTTTCCCTTTACCGATTCGGTATGCACGTCATTAACCCGCTTTTGAAACCCTTCTATCTGCTCGCGAAACGGCTTCAGTAACGAATCTATCGAAGTCCGGCTATTTTCACCCAGCACTTTCGCTTTTTCATCGAGAATTTTACCCGCCAGATTTTCGAATTCTATTTTCAGCTGCTTTTTGCTTTCCTCAAATTGCTGCAATCGTTGCTGGTTAAACTCCTGATCCTTTTGCTGCTCAATTTTAAGCGCCTGAATCGTTTTCTCGGCATTGTGTAACTTTTCAATTAATTCGCGCCTTCCTAGCTGCTCTTCGCCCAGGGTTATTCTAAGTTCTTCGTTGAGTTTCTGAGACTGCTCCTGGCTCTGTCGAGAGAGCGCCAAACTGGTGGCCAGATCACTATTTGCTTCGCTCAGGTTTTGCAAATCCTGCGAGTTTTGCCTTTGCAGCAACCATAAATAAATCGCCACGACAAAGAATACCAGGCCGCTAATCGCCAGGCCCAGAATGACAGGATTATTTAGATCGAAGAGTTCCATTCGATGCCCGCAGGGTTAAATTGTGGACATTATCCTGGAAAACGCAGTAGAACGCGAAATAGATGTGCGAATGATTGATTTAGATAACGTAATGAAAAAATGCGCAGTTACCTACATGGAAGTAGAGTATGCAGATAATGCAGGAGCAATTACCTGCCACCTTATTGGTAATAAGCGTTTTTTCATATAGTTAGATAAATCAATCACTCGCCTAAAGCGCCTACTTTTGGTGTGCAGACTTTCGTGATTCTAATGCGTTTCCCAGGATTTATAACAGCTTAATAAACTCTTCTTCAGCTACCGCTTTAGAGAAATAAAAACCCTGCCCAAAATCGCTGCGATGCTGCAGCAGCATGTCAACTTCGAAATTAGACTCGATGCCTTCGGCGACCACATCCATACCGAGGTCGTGCGATAGATTAATTAAAGACTTTACGATTTCGTTACTTTTCACATTTTTCGACATCCCGTTGATAAAACTACGATCAATTTTCAGGGTGTCGAACTGGTATTGGTGCAGGTAACTAAAACTCGAATAACCGGTACCAAAATCGTCTATCGCCAGTTTGGCGCCGGTTTCCTTTAATCGGTGTAGTGCACTACCGGCAACCTCGGGGTTATCTATTAACAGGCTCTCGGTGATCTCGAACTTAATTCGTTCGCGCTCGACACCGGCTTCGTCCATGATATCAGCAAGCGAATCGATCAGATTCGCGTCTTCAAACTGTTTCCCTGACAGATTAATACTGACAAATAGCGGCTGCCTGAATTCGCGCGCAAGCCGACATTGAAAACCGCATGCCTCCCTCGCTATCCAGTAGCCCAGATCTATAATGAGTCCGGTCATCTCGGCTCGTGGTATAAATTGAGATGGCGGGATTAGCTTTCCTTCGCTATCCGGCCAACGTATCAGCGCTTCACAGCCGATTATCCCTTCACCGTCTAACTCGATAATTGGCTGATAGTGCATACGAAACTCTTCGTTTTTTAGCGCCGCTTTTATACTTTTCTGTTCGGTTACCAATAATTTTGTATTTAATAATGTCTCTTCACCACCAGGTCGCTTTTCCTCTTTATAGGCTGGCATATTTACTGCGGTAGAAATCCGTTCCTGCATATCCAGGTATTGAGCCATGATACTCTTAAGCTCTGCGGTAGTGGTTGCATGAGTTGCATTCGATGGCGCGCTATCAAATGGCGACATGCCTTCAAACACATGTGTCAGACGAGCGTACATGTCGCGATAACGCCCCATAATGAGGCGTAGAAATAATCGTATGGTCGGATCCGCAGTTTTAATCTTCTCCTCTATATAATCGAGAGGAATTGCCATCACGCGAGTAGGTTCAAGCGCTTTTGCTGTCGCAGTACGAGGCAGATTATCGATGACCGCCATTTCACCCAGCACATCACCTTCGCCCATGGTTGACAGGACCAGCTTTCTATCGCCTCGCTGATGCGAGACTTCGACCAGGCCGGATTCGACTATATAAGCGAAATCGCCATCGTCACCTTCCCTGAATAGATACTCGTCGGTGTCAAAAAATGTGGAAAAATCTTTAAGATCCATAAACCATCAAACAGAATTTTAGCCTGCAATTATTTGTTAGAGAAAACCAGCCTGCGATTTCGAACAGAGTGTACAGAGTTAAATATAGTCTATTAATTTCGATAGGCAATAAATAGATGATAAACCTTATGCTGGTCGGTACATTTTACAGATTAACGGTTCCCCCGGAAAGTATTGGTAGAATATCCAGTGAAATCGTTATGGATTAAGTGGCTGTAATCCTGCAACTGTTTTTGTCGGCCCAGATGAAATCAATTCAGCAGTAATTTGTTCGCAGGTACGCCAGAGTAATTCACCGTTCCAGTCGCCAGCGGATAAACTGTAACTACTCTGGTTTAACAGATCTACCTGTAGTTTGAGTGGATTACCAAAATAACGCGTTACCTGGTTAAGATTAATAAAATTTTGCCCAGGCTCCATCGCATTAGCCCAGCCTAACAGCGCTGTTCGCGCTTCTGCGTTATTATTGCCAGCACAGGCTCGACGTAAACGCTTAACGGCTTTACGCTGACTGATTTCAGTCGAATTCACCGATTCGGGCAGAAACCAAATGGTTTTTCTACGCATAAACAACCACAACAAAAAGCTCGCAATCCATCCTGCACCCAGAAAAATGCTGATCCACATCCACAATGAACCCGAGTCTGACCGCCGGGTCACCGGTTTGGCAGAACCCTCTGTCGCCGCTGGTACTAATTCCTCTACTGGCTGGACTGATATCGCTTCGTTGGCAGCACGGTCGACCTCAATAGTTCGGGCCGGAATACGCGCAACCTCCTGCTGCCCCGTTTCTAAATTCCACCAGGGTATAGAAATTTCCGGTATGATATAGCGCCCCCCACCAGTCGGAATTATAGCGGTTCGTTGCCGCCGTATACCGTTAATACCTTCAGAAGATCGTTGGTTTTCAAATACCGGCTTATCCGGATACTGCTTAATCCCGGGAATATCAGTCTGTACCAGCTCCGGTAATTGGGCGGCAGTCAAACCCGCAGCGCTTAAACTAATGATACGGGTCACCGGCTCACCCGCTATCAGCTGATTCAGATCGCCATTCCATTCTTCTTCCAGTTCAACATCGGTTGATGGAAACCAGTGTGCTGCATGAAATGATTCCGGCTTGGCAAGAACTTCGAGGGTAATTTTTTTCGAGCTTATCCGCCTTACCTCAGCTCGGGTCTGGAACGGATCAAATATTGACCGCGTTCGACCGCCGTACTGCACTTCAGCAGGAATCGGCCCTATATTCAGTGTACCGCTTTGCTGTGGAAATAAAGCAAACTGCATTTCCAGCACCAAATAAGGCTTGTCGTCCAATCGAGTCTCGTATTGCTTAACATCGCCCAGCGGTTCGACCACCACATCCATATCTTCAATCGCCAGATCACCCATCTGATACCCCGATATATTGGAGTCGCTCATCAGGCGCATAGTAACTATCACCTGACTTTGAATATAGACAGAGGATTCGTCGCTGATTATTTCGAAAATCAGGCCGTCATCAGGTGAACGAGACAGGCTGGCTGGCTTCACCGTCAGTCTAAACAGGTCACTCTCCTGGCTACCAAATTTGATCGCCGGTAACACAAATTCGCCTGCCTGTTTTGGCATAATCTGCAAAGTCCATTTCAGGCTTCGCTCATATTTACCATTGATAATGCTGATGTTATTGCTTTGGCTTCTATTCAGAATTTGAAAGTCCTGCTGCAATGGAGAAAAATCAGGATCACCGTTAATCGATTCATCTACTTGAAAATATAATTGAAAAGATTCGTTAACACGCACCGGATTACGATCAGCCGATATCGTTACTTTGGCTTGCACCAGTTCACTGCAAAGCATTAGCACCGACAATAACAGGAATAATAGAAAGTTACGCTTCATCGGTGTTACCATTGGTTTAATTCTGCCTCTGCCGGGCGCCGATTCTTATACTGATATATAAATTTACGGCGCAACAAACCACCCGGATCATCGGGAATCTTACGCAGCCACTGATTCGCCGCCTGCTCCGACATTTGCTCGTCGAGCTCAGCCTGTGTCTCGGTTTCTGCGCTATTATTTTCATCCGGCCTGGGCTGATCGGCCTCCTGAGTTTGCGTTTCGGATCCATCGGATTCCTGCTTCTGATCCTGTTGTGCTGCCGAATCCTGCTGGGATTGCTGCTGCTGACTCGAAGCCGAACCCGAATCCGATTCCGAATCTGACTGGGTTTCCTGTTGGTTGTCGCCGGAATTCTGATCCTGGCTCGAATCGTTTGAGTTTTGCGTATCGTTATTTGCCTGATCCTGCGATTCCTGCGATTCCTGTTGTTGCTGCTGTTTCAAAATTTCCTCGACTAGCTGTTTGTTATAACTGGCATCCTGATGCTGTGGATTTTGATCGAGTACCTGCTGATATGCCTTGATCGCATCTTCATAACGATCCGTTTTTGCCAGCGCGTTACCCCGGTTGTATAGTGAATCTTCAGTATCACCTGAATTCCAGTATTCCAGCGCCTTGTCATATTTCCCTGCACGGTAAAGCGATGAAGCCTTCCAGTTCGGGTCATCGAATTGTATTGCTGCCTGATCATGGGCGCCCTGCTCGAATAACAAACTGCCGCGCTGGTCGCGATTTTTCCACAACTCGTCCCAGCCGAATGCACTTGCATCGGGTGGAAAGGGTAGTAGTAATAACAGGATAACCAACAATACCCCGCGCCTGAAGGCGAGTGCTATTAAGGGTAATAACAGTAAAACTAACCAGGGCCCCTGCTCATGCCAGATATCGGCGCGTTGATCACTGGCAATGGCCTTTGTCTCGAATGGACTGGTTTTCATATTATTTAATAAGGTCTGGATATCGCTATCATCGGTACTGATCACGCGGAATTCTCCGGAGGCTTTTTTTGCAAGCCCCTGCATCATTTCGACTGGCATACGAGCAACGACGATCGAGCCCCGGCTATCTTTCAAAAACCCTCCATCAGGCAATGGAATCGGTGCACCGGATTCAGTACCGATTCCTAGTATTGAAATTCGGAAACCCGGGTTTTCGCGCACTAATCTTTCTATTTCAACCACCTCAATTGCGGACAAACCATCACTGACGATTAGCACATCGCCATGGCTAACACTGGAATTGCTAAACAATTCCAGAGCATGCTTGACAGCCCGGTCGGCTCGTCCTCCCTGAGCCGGCATAATATCGGTAGTCAAGCTCGGCAATAGCGCATTGATCGTCGCAGAGTCTTCGGTTAGAGGCGTCACTACAAAAGCATCCGCCGCATAAGCAATCAATGCGCTTTGCCCTTCAGGTCTGTTAGACAGGACATCGGTGATTTTGTGTCGAGCACGCGTCAGTCGGCTCGGTTTAATATCACTGGCGTCCATCGACCTCGATAGATCAAGTGCGATCACCAGCGCGGCCTGCTGCTTAAATACCGGCTGCGGTAACTTTTCCCAAACAGGTCCCGCGAGCGCAATGATTGCAAAAAAACCAACCATTGCAACTAACACGATGGGCCAGCTATGTGTCGCCCGGCCCTGACCCACAAGCAGGTGTTGCAGCAACTCGGGGTCAACGACCGACTGCCAGCTGCCACTGCTCAAATTGCTTTTCAGCATATGCCAGATAAGCACCGCAAGGGGTACTAAGGCGAATAACCAGAAAGGGCGTAAGAACTGGAATTGCTCGATCACGACAGACGCACCCGAATCAGGCAAATACCGGCTGCCAGCAACATGGCGATGGCTAGTGGCCAGTGAAATAAGGCACGTATCGGACGGAATGACTGCTCGTCTCTGTCGAGCGGTTCGAGCTCGTCGAGCAGTGCATAAATTTCCGCCAGACGCTGCGTGTCATGTGCTCGAAAGTATCTTCCACCCGTTTTCCAGGCGATCTCGCGCAGTGTTTTTTCGTCTAGTTGCGCCGCTGGATTAGGTGCCCGTAAACCAAACCAGGAGCGCTGGGCTTTTTCGTCGCCTCCAATACCAATCGTGTAAATTTTTAGACCGCGCTGCGCCGCCAGTTGCGCAGCTTTAGTCGGTGTGACCTCACCCGCGGTATTGGCGCCATCGGTCATCAGAATCAACACCTGTGTGCCCTGGGGATTAGTATCAAGCCTCTTAAGTGCGAGACCGATGGCGTCGCCTATGGCTGTGCGTTCACCGGCCAGACCAATTGCCGATTCCAGCAATAACTGATTGACAGTGCGCGTATCAAAAGTGAGCGGAGCCTGTAGATAGGCTTTGCTGCCAAACAGGATTAAACCAATTCTATCTCCGCGTCGGTTTTCGATAAATTCAGTGGCCACCGATTTAGTCGCATTGAGCCGATTCACTGGTTGGCCATTTATTTCGAAATCTTCGGCGCGCATACTATCCGACAAATCCACCGCAATCATCAGATCACGGCCACTGATATTGACACTCACAGCTTCCCCCAACCATTGCGGTCTGCTCGCCGCCAGCACGACGAGACACCAGGCGATAAGACTCAACCATTTAAGCCAGCGCAGCTTCAACCGGCGTCGCTGAGGATTGTGAGAAAATTTAAAATCGTCAATAAACGGCACGCGCAACGCCGCTTCTTTACCAGCTTCCTGCGCTGGCATTGCATAATAAACTGCTAACGGTAGCGGTAGCAGTAGCAATACCCAGGGCCAGTCAATTTGCAGCATCAGGATTTCTTCGTGGCAATGCTTTAATCCAGTTTTCGCAGCTCTGTATCAAGGCCTCCATTTCACATCGGGCAGCGCTTTGATACTGGCCAATACTGAGCCATTCGTTTTGCTCAGTAGTAAAACATTCGTCGCCCGCAAGATTGTTGAGTTGTTCCACCCAGTTTTTCCCGGTTGTACTGGCGCCAACCGCGCGACCGCTATAACTGATCACGGTTCGCCGCAACAAAATCGATATTTGCTGTGAAACTCGGTGCTCGTCGACACCATTGTTCATTTCTGCGCGGATACGATCCAGTTCCCGCAGAGAAAGTTTTTTGACTGGCTTCCAGCGCAACCAGCGCAGAAATTTCGGCATAAAGTAGATAATCAGAATCGCCGATATCAGTAACAACCACCAGCCGGGGGCCGGAGGCCACCATAAGCTCGCATCGGGCAGATGAATATCTTTTAACGGCAGCTCGTTCATCTTTTCAGACCCAGGCCTGATTGCAGGGTTTCAAGCAAATCCGAGGTGGTGGAGACATCAAGCAAAAAAAGATTCAATTGATTGCACAGGTTTACCAGTTCCTCATAATGATTCGTAAACCTTTGTGCATAAATTTCACGATTCATCGTATTCGCGCTATCCAGGCGCAGTTCGGTGTCGCCATCTGCGAGCTGATATCTGCCTGCAGGCGGTAGCGCCTGTTCGAGTGGATCGTGGGTAAATAGCAATACCACATCATTGTGTTTTGCCAGCTGACTCAAATGGTTGCGACAGGTATCGTCGAAAAAGCGGAAATCACTCACCAGTATTATCAGGCTACCGGGGCGGGCTACATGGCGTAATCGGTTCAACGCCTGTGGCCCGGCATCATGCCCATTAGGGATTTCCTGTCTCTGATCCCAGGCAGGGTGTGAGGCGAGCTGCTGGATCAAATGTAAGGCTGCTGCTTTACCGCGTTTAGGCCGAAATTCAATGTGATGCGTCTCAGAAAATAGCAGGCCACCTACTCGGTCTCCGTGATGCACGCTGCTCCATGCCAGTAGAGCAGCGAGCTTTGATGCCAGTACAGATTTAAAGCAGGTTCTGGTGCCGAAGAACATGGTCTTGCACAAATCCACCCATAACAGTACCGGTCGTTCGCGTTCCTCACGATACATTTTAGTATGGGTTCGTCCACTGCGTGCAGTCACACGCCAGTCGATGGCGCGAATATCATCACCCGACTGGTAGGGTCTGGATTCGTGATACTCCATGCCACGACCACGAAACGCAGATAAATGCCCGCCCGACATTTGCGCTTTCACCTTGCCCGCGATTAACGGAATATTCCTGGCGTCGCGGTGTAATCCGATCAAGGTGGATTGTTTGACCCTGACAATATCGTCGCCCTGTTCCAGCTTATTTGTCATGTTTCCTGCTAATAATCAGATGTGTTAATGCAACCCAATGTAACGCTAAGGAACAGCAATTCGCTTGATTAATTCCTCAACGCATTTATCGGTCGTCACGCCTTCGGCTTCGGCCTCGAAGCTGAGAATAATACGGTGTCTTAACACGTCCGGTGCTATGGTCTGAATATCCTCCGGGGTGACGAAATCACGATCATTAAGCCAGGCGTAAGCACGCGCACAACGATCAAGCGCCATGCTTGCACGCGGGCTGGCACCATACTGAATCCAGTTCGAAATATCTTCACCATAGCGCTCACCCTGACGTGTCGCGAGGACGATTTCGACCAGGTAGGCCTCAAGATTCTCAGCTAAATGAATATCGAGTACTGCCTGACGGGCCTCTAACAGTGTCTTTTCACTAATCGGTTTTTGCATACCGGTCGGTTCATTCCGATTACCGCGCGCCTCTTCACGGGTCAAACGCAAAATGGCGCGTTCCTCCTCAGCATTAGGATAATCGACCGTAACATGCATTAAAAAACGATCAAGCTGCGCCTCTGGAAGGGGATAGGTACCCTCCTGCTCCAGTGGGTTTTGTGTCGCCATGACGAGAAATATTTCAGGCAGGGGATAAGTTTCTGAGCCTACAGTAATCTGTCTTTCTGCCATTGCTTCGAGTAGCGCCGATTGCACCTTAGCCGGTGCGCGGTTAATTTCATCTGCAAGAATCAGGTTATGAAACAGCGGGCCACGCTGAAATTTGAAGCTACCATCCTGTGGTCGATATATGTCCGTACCAGTCAGATCGGCAGGTAATAAATCCGGGGTAAATTGAACGCGATGAAAGTCACCTTCGATACCGTCGCCAATCACCTTGATCGCGCGCGTTTTAGCCAGTCCGGGTGCGCCTTCGACGAGTAAATGACCATCAGCCAGAATCGCTATCAACAACCGGTCTACCAGTTCCTCCTGGCCGATTATCTTTTCTTTAACATACTGTTTTAGTCTTAAAATTTCTTCTCGTAACAAGGATTTTGCCTCAAATTTCGACGGGGATTTAATATACACGATTAATGGGGCTATTCTAGCCCAGAAATTTCATAAATCTGCGCAATGATCGCGCAGTATATTGATTTCACGAGGAAATATCCGAAGAAGTCTCGTATCAATGATTCCGAGCGACTGAGGATGTATTTCTTGTGGAATCAACTGGCAAGCGAGGTTGTGCATAATTTATGAATTTTCCGGGCTAAATTTTACGTCCCTGTTAGGCCATCTTCTAGGACAACAAACGGGAAATAAGGTTTCCTGTTCTGCGACAGTTTTATGACAATAAATGTCCGGTTTTAATCCAGATAATAGTTTCGCCTTCTACATACGGGCAATGCTCGCTATTATCCGGACTGCGAATCCATGTACCTGCGGGGTAACTTCCATATTCGTCCATCATCGCGCCGGAAAGCACATAAACTTCCTCGCCGCCAAAATGTTGGTGCGGTGGAAATTTGGTGTAAGCCGGGCATCTAATCAATGCCACGCTTTCATGATCAAAATCATGCAATGGCATAACCTGAAATTTACCTTCGCCTTCAAGCCAGTCGGCATTAGCGGTATCAATACACACAGGCTCGGTATCCTCGACATCGAATTGATCGAGCTTGACCAGTAATACGCAACCTTCCTTGCTATACGGTGCGTGGCTCGACCCGGGAGGGCTGCGCAGGTAAGTGCCAACCGGATAATTACCATACTGGTCAGAGAACACCCCGTCGAGAACCAGAATTTCTTCTCCCAGCGGATGATTATGCAACGAAAAAGTCGATCCAGGATCAAAGCGCACGATGCTCGTGCTATGCCCGTGCTCGGCTGCCTCACGAGCTAACGGTTTACGCCATACTCCAGGCATAGGGCTTGCTTCCCATTCCTGTTCATTAGTATTGATCACGATGGTTTCGTCTAATTGCATATTCAACATATAAATTCTCGATGAGATATTAAGACTATTATCAACCAGCGGCATTCATCGGCCAGCCTCGAACCGGGGAATTTACAAAGCTTCGATGGTCGAATCAAGTAACAGTTGTGTGACTACCACACTTATTGCCCCATTTACTATAAAGCTTCATTACCTAATGCCGTTAAGTTAAGAAGATAGCTGTCATATTGTTTTAATCGCGTTTCCATTTCACTAACACCCTCAAACTTAACATTGAGATGTTGGGCAATATCCTGAATTTCTTCATCGCCAAGTTTTTCACCATCTTTATTTAATTTTTTTATCCCATTCTCCATTTTTGTTTTTTAAACATAAGCGTGGTGATTCAAAGTTTCGAACGGAGCATGGCAACAAAATTACTTTTCGACATCAAATCCCATTTGCCATTTTTCTTAGTGAAAGGCCCTTTGGTTCTGATTGGTGATGAACTCGATGCAGGCTGGATGAATAAAGTCGGGTAACCTCGGCCGCCCCATTGCTGGAATATAGCCGCATCCGCCTGGCTGTGTTCAGGATTTATCTTAACCTTAACAAATCGGGCTAATACTTTTTTGACAGCAGCATCCTGGAATATGTCTCTTTGCAGTTTTTTGCAATAACCGCACCAGTCGGTATAGCCGTAAATAAATATGGGTGCTCTTTTTTCAGCACTCACTTTTAATGCTTTTTGGTATCCAGTTTTATCATGTAACCAGCCCGGGCTGTTGACTCCAATCGAGCTATTACTGCTACCTGTTGCGGTAAATTGTTTTGCAGCGCTGGGCGCTTGCGACGAGGTGGTGGAAAAACTCGACTTACTTAAATCGAGAGTTTCGGCTGTGTTATCAGGGCAGTCTTTATCGGTGTATACGACTTCGCCGTTTATTTTGCACTTGTTAAGCTGGGCGATGCTGCTTTGTGAAAACAGCAGAGTTATAAACAGGCATATGATGCTAACTTTGCCGATGTTCTTATTATTTAGTCTTGATGACATATCCATATCGAACCAGCACAATATTTACTGAATTGATCAAGTTAATATAGCAGAATTTAAGGGGGCGGAGGTACATTGGAATCATTCTCATGTACCCCCGACTCCTTAATCCAACTGTGAGCCGCGACACACATAAGGTCGTGATAAATATTTACCTTCAAAATTGCTATTGTTGTGCCAGACTAATAGTAAGGAATCGACGCTTATTTCGGTTCACCGGTTAATTCAGAGAAGCTTTCATGTATATCAATATTTTTCACCGCTTAAACGTCCGGGGCATCGCTCCGATCTTTCTCGTGCTTTTGCTTGCTGCCTGCGGTGGCGGTGGTGGTGGCGGCGGTGGCGGTGGCGGTGGTCCAGATACTGAGGCGCCAGTTTTTTTATCAGGAATAGTTTCAGCCACCGCTACCAGCCCGAATGATATCGATGTAAGCTGGGTTGCTGCTACGGATAATGTATCCGCATCGTCTGCCATTGTTTATGATATTTATATGGCGACCACTACGGTTGGGCAGGATTTCAGCACTACCAGCTTTACCAGTACGACCGCCGCCTATACCACCGCAGCGGGGGCAACCAGTTACACTGTTACCGGCCTGAACGCCAACACGACTTACTTTTTTGTCG
>CAXMRQ010000208.1:0-16267 GCA_964196115.1 uncultured Gammaproteobacteria bacterium | reverse complement strand
ACGCCGGGACCGAAATCTCGAACCGATATTTGCATCGCTTTATCCTGCTGTAGGCGGAATGTGATTTGCACCAGTTTGTCTTCGGCATCGACTGAAAATTTAATCGCATTGTCCACCAGATTGATCAAAATCTGGGTCAACCAGTCGCTATCGATCTTTAATTTTGCTGACAGTGCCGGATCGTTATAATTCATCTCCAGTTTAAATCCGGCGTTTTCAAGCTGCGACTCCAGCTTTGGGCGTAGTTCAGTGATCAGGGATTCGAGCGCTATATTTTGCAGACTCGGCTTTTGTTCGTTGCGAGTCATTCGCGCCAGGTGCAAAACATTGTTGATCAGGCGTGATAATCGTTCGCTCTCGTTGAATATAAAATCGTAATACGTTTTTTTACGCGTTTCATCCGCCCAACCTTCGCGTAGCATTTCGCCATACATGCGAATCGACGTTAATGGGGTTTTCAGTTCATGGCTTACCGCCGAGACAAAGTCCTGTTGCTGTTGTCCGAGCGAGATCGCTCCGGCTCCGAGTCGATACAGTAGCAGGAAGCCTCCGACTAGCACCACGGAGAGGATTAGCGCGGCCCAGATGACAATCTGGCTACCTGCGCCAACCGGCAATCGCGCCAGGCTGAAATTCAGTTGAAGATCGCTAAACGGCGTTATCAATCGAGTCTGATAAAGCAGTTCACTATCCCTGTTTTTCTGCGTCGGTAAATATTCAGGGGTGTAATCCGCAGCATACTGGCCGACAATATTTCCCTGGTAGGCGATTACCAGGTCACTCATTGATGACAATACAGATTCACCAAATGAAGGGGCGATTAATCCATCCAGCAGCAACTGCGGTTCGATTAACAAACCCTGTACATAACGTGTGCCATCGCGCCACACTCGACGAAATAAAACAAAATGGCCACTATCTAGTAGACTGAACTCCATTGGATCGACTTCGGTTTCGAAGGTGCGAATGCGGATTGTTTGCTGTTTTTGCAATAGACCGGCCACTACCACCTCTTCGTCTGCCAGCCCCGCGGAATCGAGATCGTCGCTAAAACTCAATACCGGCATCGTTTCCGGCAAAATCGAGGTCTCCTTACGTGCCAGCTTGCGAGCTTTTTGCTTCTTTGCTTCCATTGGTTTGTCGGATCGTAGCGTTCGCGCTACTTCGTCACTAAGCTCCCGCTTTAAGTCATCGACGCGACCCGGATCAGCAGGTGAATCCTGCTCCAGAATATCGGCATTTTTACGACTTTTTAACTGGTCAAACACCAGTTGCCCCTGCAGCCTGGAATCTGTGCTTTCGGCTGACGCTGGCGCGGATAGACTCGAAACCACCGACTCGTCGACCATCATTTCGGCTTCTTCTGCAGCTAATACATCTTTGCTCGCTTCCCCTAACAACTGCATTGATGCAGCTTTATCGAGGCCATCATCGGTTTTTTTAACCAGACGATTTTCATTCAAAATTTCACGAATCTGATTCTCCAGGGCGACACGCTGACGTAACTCCGGAGCGGCAATGCCGTAACTGGAAGCAGACGTCTGTGGTACGGTCGGTGTCGCCAGTTGTCCTTCGGAATCGACCTGAAAATAGCCCAGTATCCCGGGCACCTGCGAATCCAGCGGAAACCCGGACAGAGGGGATCGTTGCAAAAAATTCGAGCCATCACTACCCGTCACATTGAGGAATGCATAATCGGTAAATGTACGATTTTCCTCGCGCTGTAGCAGCTCTTTAAATTGTCGGTCAACCAGCAACGAGAATTCGCGCGCCAGTTGCTGGTGTTGATGAAAGGCTTCCCATTTCAGTTGTGCATAGGCCTGGAACACCAAAACCCCGGTCGGTATTGCAAGCGCGACGAATAATAGCAACAACAGGGTTTTTAAACGACGCGTATTCATTCTTTGTGTTTAACGTCCGTTGCCAGCATTAAACGATAACCGGCACCGCGCACGGTCACTATACATTCCGGTTCAGCTGAATTTGATTCGATTTTACGGCGTAACTTGGCAATGTGAATATCAACTGTACGAGTTTCTATTTCCATGTGGCTGGCATAGCCCCAGACTTTTATCAGCAATTCTTCACGTGGCACCGGCCTGTCGGCCTGGCTGTAAAGATATTGCAGGACATCCATTTCGCGACGAGTAAAGGCTATGCCCCCATCCGCTGACAGGTTTTCCGTATCCACCAGCAGGCCGTTGTGTAATTTGATATTTCGTTCGGTGTTATCACCGATTCCGCTGCGGCGTAAGACTGCCTGAACCCGCAGCACCAGTTGCGTCACTGAAAATGGTTTTGACACATAGTCATCAGCCCCCAATGTTAAGCCCTGGACGATATCCTCATCACTGGTTTTTGCGGTGAGCATAATTACCGCCTGCTGGCGATCTTGTTGGCGTATTCGTTGACAGATTTCGAATCCATCGATTCCCGGCAACATCACATCGAGTAATATCATATCGAACAAACCACTCAACGCCTTCTTTAAACCTTCTTCACCATGCTCGGCAAAATCCACCTCGTAACCATGGTAAACGAACACATCGACCAGACCGGTGCGGATCGCAATTTCGTCTTCGACTATCAGGATTCGTGGTTTTTGCGTCATCTGAATCAGTAAACAATATAGAGTTGCTTAAAGCCTAGCATTCATTGCACTGGTCTTTGTAAATTTTTTGTAAACCCCTGGCGGTAGCTTTTACCAAACACTGCCTACAGTTTATTCCACCTGCTACCTAGAATTGAACCGTGTTTAAACAACTTCCGGAGATAATTAACATGGCACTCATTACCCGACTATCGCGTCTTTTTCAGGCGGACTTCCACGCAGTACTGGATCGCATCGAGGAGCCGGATATTCAGCTCAAGCAGGCGATTCGCGAAATGCAAATCGAGCTTCAGCAACACGAGCAGCGCCTGGCCCTGTTACAGCACGAGTCTAAGCTATTATCAAACCAGGCCAGTGAATATAAAAGCAAGATTGCCGCTTTTGATGAAGAGTTGGATATCTGTTTTGCCGCCAAAAAAGAAGACCTGGCACGTGATTTGATCAAACGTAAGCTCGAAGCCAGCCATCAGTTGCAATCGACTGAAAAGCAGGTCTCGGGCATTCAGTCCACGACAAAAAATCTTGAATCGAATATCGAAGAATACCGCGAGCAGCTCGAAAACATGAGCCAGAAACTGGAATTACTGGTGACCGATATTGATAACCATTCCCTGCCTGGTCATTTTTCAGCGGTCGGTGCCGGTGTTCGTGCCGAGGATATCGAAATTGCCTTCCTGCGTGAAAAGCAAAAAAGGAGTGCATCATGAAAGCGCCCGGCCTACTCGAAGGCATAACACTGGCGATCGGTGCAAGCCTGGCAGGCGGAATTCTAGCTGCGCTACTGCCGATAATATTAAGCGAATACAGTAGTAGCATAACACTGGTTTCGGTCCTCGTTCTGGGCTACCTGATTTATCTGCTAAAGCGCAGTAACGAGCGCACCGGTCGCGTCGTCATGGTCGCTCTCTGGTCGATAGCGACTCTGGGTTGCCTGCTGCTCGACACCTCGTTATATAGCTTCCTGCTGGTTCAGGCCGCGACGATCTGGATTGTGCGCTCACTGTATTTCCACACATCAGTTTTACCGGCGTTACTTGATCTCGGACTGGTCGCGCTTGGACTGCTTGCCACTGCCTGGGCGATATTACAAACCGGCAGTGTTATGACAGCGATCTGGTGTTTCTTTTTAACCCAGTCTCTATTTGTCCTGATACCTCGTTTTGCCGGTACCAGTGACACTACCAGCAGTTTAAATCCGGTCGAAACTGATCGATTCCAATCCGCCCATCGCGTCGCGCTGGATGCGGTTCGTAAACTCTCCACTCACTAATACGAGGAAGTAATCATGAAAACTAAAATAATTGCTCTGGCGCTTTTCGCCACCACCATAATTGGCATTGCCATATTCCCGTCGGTTCAACAGGCGCAGGCGATAACTACTGGAAACACTAACACCACTCCGATTCAAAACCCCCAAATCGAGGTGGTTTTTATACTCGACACCACTAGCAGTATGAGCGGCTTGATTCAGGCGGCGAAGGAAAAAATATGGTCGATTGCGACTACTATGGCCTCAGCTCAGCAAGCCCCCGATATCAGGATGGGTCTGGTGGCATTTCGCGACCGTGGCGATGCCTACGTCACCCGAGTACTCGACCTGTCCGAGGATCTCGATTCGATGTACGCCAGCCTGATGGATTTCAGGGCGCAGGGTGGTGGCGATGGCCCGGAAAGCGTTAATCAGGCGCTGTATGACGCGGTGAATCGAATCTCCTGGAGTACTGATGAGAATGTTTACAAGGTCGCGTTTCTAATCGGAGATGCACCGCCCCACATGGACTACAACAACGATGTGAAATTCCCGGTGACATTGCAACGCGCAAAGCAAAAAGGCATCGTCGTAAATGCCATCCAGAGCGGTCAAAATGGCTCGACCGCACCGATTTGGCAAAGCATTGCGCTACTCGGCGACGGTGAGTATTTTCAGGTTGAAAATTCCGGAAACGCAGTGGCTGTGGCGACACCGTTCGACAAGCAGTTATCTGACCTTGCCGCCAGCCTCGAATCCACCCGGCTTTACTATGGTGACGAAGAAGCGAAGGCGAGCCAGAAAAGAAAAAATGTGGCTACCAGTAAACTGCATGATGAGTTATCAGAAGCTGCGCTGGCAAGACGCGCCACTTACAATGCGACTGCCAGTGGTGAATCTAATTTTCTCGGTAAAGGCGAACTGGTGGAAGCAATCTCCAGCGGTCGTGTGGAACTCGACGATATCGACAAGGATGATATGCCAGCGAGCCTACAGGCGCTTGCTCCGGAGGAGCAAATGGAAATTATTGGCAATCAGGCCAGACGTCGCGACGAACTCAAGAGCGAGATTAAAAAACTATCCGAGTCGCGCAGCGATTACATTAGGCAGGAAATCGCTGCTAAAGGTGGTGCGAGTGAGTCATTAGACGCAAAAATCTTCGGTGCGGTGAAGGATCAGGCGAAAGAGAAAGGATTGATCTACGAAAGTGAAGCTGCGAGTTACTAAGCCAGCGATTCACTATGACAACAGGTTGATCCGCAAAAACAGCGGATCAACCTTTTTTATTTAGCCCTGCGAACGCTTTAACCAGGGCATCTATATCGGCCTTTTCATGCGCGGCCGATAGCGTCACCCGCAATCTCGCGCTGCCTTCGGGCACTGTCGGGGGCCTGATTGCACTGACGTGAATGCCTTTTTGCATCAGCTGTAAACTTATTTCGAGGGCGCGCTGATTATCGCCGATAACGACGGGTTGTATCGCGGTATTAGATGGCATCAGCTCGTAATCCAGGGGTGCCATAGTTTGGCGGAAATAGGCGATCAGCTCCTGTAATTTCTCTCGTCGCCAGTTTTCCTGTTCGACAATAGACAGGCTACACAGGGTTGCTGCGGCAATGGCGGGTGGCGAGGCGGTGGTAAAAATATAGGTTCGTGCCTGCTGGATCAGGGTCTCGATTAGCTCTTCGCTGCCAGCAACAAAGGCGCCGGCAGTACCAATCGCCTTGCCCAGAGTCGCCATCAAAATTGGAATCTGCTGTTGATTCAGTCCCTCTTGCTCCAGCAATCCAGCGCCTTTTGCACCCAGCACACCGAATCCGTGCGCATCGTCCACCATACACCAGCTTCCGCTGTCTGCGGCAATTTCGGCCAATCGGTTCAAATCCGCACAATCACCATCCATGCTGAATACGCCGTCGGTCATAATTAATTGGCGCGTCTGACTGTCGTTTTTACTTAGCAGGTCTTGCAAATGGGCGCTATCGTTATGTCGATAACGTATCAGCTTCGCCGCGCTAATTTTGGCGGCGTCGATCAACGAAGCATGATTCAGTTTGTCCTGATAAACAAAATCGTGCCGACTCAATAATGCCGATGCAATCGCCAGGTTGGCCATATAGCCGTTGGAAAATAATAACGCTCGATCACGTCCGGTGAATTCTGCCAGGTGTTGTTCGCAATCGTGGTGTAGCTGGCTGTGACCGTTGATTAAATGCGCCGAGCCGCTACCCACCCCGTAGTTTTCTATCGCCTGGATGAAAGCTTGTTTGATATCGGGATGATTCGCGAGCCCGAGATAATCGTTACTGCAAAAAGAAAGTACCTGCCGGCCATCGATGGTTTGACGAACGCCCTGTGCGGAACTGTTGATCAAACGCTGGCGATAAAGTCCAGCGTCACGCTTTTTCTCAAGTTCCGATTTGAGGTCGAACATTACGGCTGAATAACGATTCAGGCCGCGGCTGTCTCCGCCGAATCCTGCTGCAATTTTCCACTGGCATTGATGCCGAGTTTTTCGAATAACGCCAGATCCTCGTTTTCTTCCGGATTTGGCGTCGTCAACAACTTATCGCCGTAAAAAATGGAGTTCGCGCCGGCGAGGAAGCAAAGCGCCTGCATTTCTTCACTCATATCGTTGCGTCCGGCCGACAGGCGCACAGTAGACTTCGGCATGATAATACGCGCCACCGCAATGGTGCGTGCGAATTCAATCGGATCGAGTAACTCGGTGCCATAAAGTGGCGTATTTTCGACCTGAACCAGTAGATTGATCGGTACGCTTTGCGGATGCTCGGGAAGATTGGCGAGTTGCTGCAATAATGCAGTGCGATCCAGATCGGTTTCACCCATGCCAACTATGCCGCCACAGCACACATTAATGTCTTCGGCACGCACATTTTCCAGCGTATCGAGTCTATCCTGGTAAGTCCGTGTGGTGATAATTTCCTTGTAATAATCGGGCGAAGTATCGAGATTGTGATTGTAATAATCGAGCCCGGCTGCCTTCAGTTTTTTGCTCTGCGACTGGGTTAACATGCCCAAAGTAACGCAGGTCTCCATGCCGAGATCCTTGACCACGCTGATCATTTCAATCACACGGTCCAGGTTCTTATCCGTGGGGTTGCGCCAGGCTGCGCCCATGCAAAAACGGCTGGCGCCATTGCTTTTCGCATTCAATGCGGCCTGTTTAACGTCCTCTAACGGCATCAGGCGTTCGCGTTCCAGCCCGGTATCGTATTTTGCGCTTTGCGGGCAATAGGAGCAATCTTCCGGGCAGGCTCCGGTTTTAATGCTCAGCAACGAACTGATCTGTACTGCGTTAGGGTCGAAATATTGGCGGTGCGTGGTTTGCGCCTGGAATAATAAATCGTTGAAAGGTTTGGCGAAAAGCGCTTTAATTTGCGCTAGCGTCCAGTCGTGCCTGATCGGTTGTACTAAATCGGTCATGATTTCAGTCGTTGGGTTCAAATAGAACGCCAAGTCTATTGCAACAAAGGGAATAGTCAATGTCAGGAAGACGAGTACAGGCCAGGTTTCAGCGATTAGCCTCTGAGCTGCTAAATCCCGGATTATGCCTCGGATGCAGCCACGGACTCGAATACGGGCAATATTTCTGTACCACCTGCCTCACCAGACTCGAACCGCTGAACAACCCCTGTTCCCTCTGCGGACTCGAAAATCAGACCAGTGGCGACCATTGTGCGGTCTGTTTATACGATCCGCCAAGATGGCAAAAGATGGTGGTGCCACTGCAATACCAGGGCCTCGCGCGCGATCTTTTAATTCAGCTCAAATTTTCCGAAAGCCTGCATCTGGCTAATAGTCTGGTAAGCAGTGTTATCGATTACTTCCGGGCCGACCAGCCATTTCCAGAAGTATTGTTTCCGGTGCCGTTGCATCGCAAACGTTTGCTCGATCGCGGTTACAATCAAGCCTTCGAAATCGCCCGAATACTGTCGCATTGGCTCGATATTCCGGTCGATACTAGCGCCCTGCACCGAATTCGTGATACCGAAAGCCAGTCTGGATTAAGTGCTTACAAACGCGAGAAAAATATTCTCAAGGCCTTTGCTTACGAAACTCCCACACCCTATACACATGTTGCCGTGGTGGACGATATTGTCACTACCGGATCGACTGCTAATGAGATCACTAAAACGCTGCACCGTGGCGGCGTGGAGCTTGTAGAGATTTGGGGGTTGGCGCGGGTGTCGAAGTGACTTGCTCACTGACTCTGGCTAATGGTTGAGCCTTTTGAAGGAGCGTTTATGGGAACATCGCTAGTTTAAGTAAATTTACCGCAGCTATTTACCGGAAAGCAGGCGTTCAATTCACCAACACAAACTTCTCGAATCGGCCGACACCCCTCTCTGTCAGGATAGTTGTCGCTTGGCTAACTTAAAAAACTGATAGAAAATGGGATCACTTCCTTCATTAAATAAACTTGATAACCGACTTAGCAGGGTCTTGTATGGCTACCAAAATAAAACTGGATTTCATCTCAGACGTCGTATGCCCATGGTGCATTATTGGCTACAAACGTTTGGAAAAAGCGATAAGCGATTTAGGAATACAAGACTGGATAGAAATTGAGTGGCAGCCGTTTGAACTCAACCCCGACATGCCAGCCGAAGGTGAAAACGTTCGGGAACATATAACCCGTAAATACGGCTCGACTCCGGAAGAAGGTAAACGCCTGGAAGAAAACATAACCGAGTTGGGTGCAGAGCTTGGTTTCCGGTTTGATTTCTTTAACGAAATGAAAATAGTCAACACGCGAGTCGCGCATATCCTGCTCGGCTATGCAAAAGACTACGGAAAACAAACTGAGCTTAAAATGCGCTTATTTGAAGCATATTTTAACGAACGAAAAGATATTTCTGATCGGCAGATGCTCATTCAGCAACTGCAACACGTTGGCCTGAGCAGCGACGAAGCATTATTACGATTGGAAAATGACGAAGTCCGTGAGCATGTTAAAACAACAGAAGCCTACTGGCATAGTCTGGGCGTATCATCCGTGCCGACAATGGTATTTAACCGCTCTAGTGCGTTAAACGGTGCGCAGCCTGTAGAAGTCTACAAACAGGTGCTGGCTGAGCTGATTAACCACTGAAAACACCAACACCTGAGGGCCAAACAATGAGCAATAACGACTACACTCCTCGAAAAGTCTGGACATGGGACAGTGAAAGTGGCGGAAAATGGGCCAGCACCAACCGCCCGATCGCCGGCCCAACCCATGAGAAAGTTCTGCCAGTCGGCGAAAATCCATTACAACTGTACTCGCTGGGCACGCCCAATGGCATCAAGATTACGGTAATGCTGGAAGAACTGCTGGCGCTGGGTAAAACAGATGCGGCATACGACCTTCACATCATCAATATTGGAAAAGGCGAGCAATTCGGTTCTGACTTCGTGAAGCTCAACCCGAATTCAAAAATTCCCGTACTACTTGATCAGTCTAAATCACCTGCTCAACCTGTTTTTGAGTCCTGCGCGATTCTGTATTATTTAGCAGAGAAATATGGTGCTTTGTTTCCGGAAGATGTGGCAGACCGCACGGAATGCTTATCCTGGTTGTTCTGGCAGGAAAGCAGTGCATCATTCCTCGGTGGCGGTTTCGGACATTTCTACAACTACGCACCTTACCCGATGGAATACCCGATTAATCGCTATGCTATGGAAACGAAACGTCAATTAGATGTATTGGATCGTCATTTGGCTGAGCGTGAAACTATGTGTGTCAGCGGTTACTCAATTGCGGATATTGCGATTTGGCCCTGGTACGGACGATTAGCGATGGGTGAAATTTACGATGCAGCTGAGTTTTTAGATACTGCTTCGTATAAGCATGTGTTGTGCTGGGCGAAAGTTATTCAGGAGAGAGAGGCTGTTCAAAAAGGGCTGGCTGCTGCTCTGTAATGATCAAAGCAAAGGCTTCCAAGTCCCAGTAGCAAGTTATTTCAACTCTTTCAGTATCGAGGGCAGTTCTTATGTCCTTCTAGCATCAGTTCGAAAATATGATGTTAATAATTTTAAATGAGTATCTGTTTTCTCAATAGCAGATGTTGAAACGCATTGCTGATAGGCCGGAGAACGGCCATGAACCGAACTTCGTTGCTATCGAATAACTGACCTTTTAGCGACCGATCCTTATTGCTGGAAGCAAGCTAATCTATATTTACTTGAGGCTCTACTGCAAGGGTACCCTCGGTAAGAGTACCACGAAGTTGTTTTATTAGCAGTATGACCAGCCATTCCAGAAACATAGGTATGGTGGTGGTCTAGCTTCTAGCAAATGTTCTTTACTGTTTAAAGGCACCTCAGGGTCGATTCGAGACATCCACAGTTATTTCCCTTATGTCAGCTTTCGGGAATGAGTGCCTTTCGTTACGCTTACTCTAAGCATCAATTTTGAAGCTGCCGCAAGCCTCCACCTAGGGGCGCGGTTACTCTGAATTTAAGACATAAATTAAGGGCGGAACTCAACTTCCATCTGACTAATTTTCTGCGCCCATAGCTTCGGCCCGGTCTGGTGTATCGAGACACCCTTGTGATCAACAGCAACCGTCACCGGCATGTCTTCGAGTTCGAATTCGTAGATCGCTTCCATACCGAGTTCGGGGAAAGCGACGACGCGAGATGCCTTAATTGCCTGCGCCACCAAATAGGCTGCGCCACCGACCGCCATCAGGTAAACCGATTCAAATTCCTTAATCGCCTCTATTGCCGTAGGCCCGCGTTCGGCTTTACCGATCATGCCGAGCAGGCCGGTTTTTTCCAGCATCGTGCGGGTGAATTTATCCATTCGGGTAGCGGTTGTTGGCCCGGCTGGCCCGACGATTTCATCACGCATCGGGTCGACCGGCCCTACGTAATAAATAAACCGACCCTTGAGGTCAACCGGCAATGGCTCAGCTTTTTCGATCATGTCGACCATTTTTTTATGCGCCGCATCGCGCCCAGTGAACATTTTTCCACTGAGTAATAAGGTATCACCTGGCTCCCAGCCCTTCACCTCATCGTGGGTAATAGTATCGAGATTTACCCGTTTCACGTTTTCGCCTGTTTCACGGGTCACCTCGGGCCAGTCTTCCAGCTTCGGCGCTTTAAGCTTTGCTGCACCGCTACCATCGAGCACGAAGTGGGTATGTCGGGTTGCTGCACAGTTGGGAATAATTGCGACTGCCTTGTTCGCCGCGTGTGCGGGGTAGTCTTTCACTTTGACATCCATCACGGTCGTCATGCCGCCCAATCCCTGTGCGCCGATACCGAGGCGGTTTACCTTATCGTATAACTCAAGGCGTAATTCTTCGGCCCGATTACTTGCGCCGCGTGCCTGTAAATCCTGAATATCTATCGGTTCGAGCAGGGCTTCTTTGGCGAGAAGCATGGCTTTTTCTGCGGTGCCACCGATACCGATGCCGAGCATGCCAGGTGGGCACCATCCTGCACCCATTGTCGGCACCATGCCAAGCACCCAGTCGATGACCGAGTCTGAGGGGTTAAGCATTGCGAATTTAGACTTGGCTTCGCTGCCACCACCTTTCGCGGCAACATGCACTTCAACGGTATCACCGGTTACAATTTCATAATGAATCACACCCGGTGTATTGTCGCCGGTATTTTTTCGCGCACCATCCGGGTCGTCCATAATAGAGGCACGCAATTTGTTATCAGGGTCGAGATAGGCTCGACGAATGCCTTCATTGCACATGTCGGTAACCGACATGTCAGCTTGCCACTGCACATTCATACCCACTTTCAGGAATACATTGACTATACCGGTATCCTGACAAATCGGGCGATGTCCCAGTGCGCACATTCTGGAATTGATCAAAATCTGTGCAATCGCGTCTTTCGCAGCCGGATTCAGCTCACGTTGATAGGCCTGATCCATTGCACGAATAAAATCGGTGGAATGATAATAAGAGATAAACTGGAGTGCGCCAGCGATGCTTTCGATTAAATCATCTTGATTGATGGTTGTCATTGGCGGGTTCCTTAAGGAGTGAGTATTCGTGGTCAGTGGTTTCGGTATGGTTTAGCGTTTTAGTATTCGGTTGTGCCAGCAGCCTGCGATATACGAAATGTATCTCGCGATCAAACACTAACCGCCAGTAACCGGTGGGAAAAAAGCCACCTCGTCGCCTTCTTGCAGGATGGTATCGCGTCCACACATTTCATGATTGACAGCGACCAGAAATTTGGTCTCGGCTGCGAATTCAGTTGTCCAGGGCTCACCACGGTCGATTAGTAGCTGAATCACTGCTTCGACGCTCTCGCTATGATCGCCAAATTCAATTTCTTCAGCTTTTGAATCCAGGCTTTCGCTGAGCTTGGCGAAATATTTAATTTTGATCATAAAGATATCCTAGACCAGGTCGAAAAGTTGAATATCGACCAGATCACCTTTCTTAACACCATCATTTTCGGCGGTAAGAACGATAAAGCAATTAGCGCGACTCATTGAGGTTAGAATGCCAGAACCCTGCATGCCGGTTTTTTCTACCTGCCATTCGTTGTTTTCGGCTCTGCTGACAATACCCCGTAAATATTCAGATCTGCCGGGTCTTTTGCGTAGGTCCTGAAGTGAGCGCGCTTTCAGTAAAGGGGTTTCCAAAGAAGCTGCGCCCGCCAGTTTTCGGATCGCATGGACGACAAACAAACTGAAAGTTACCATTACCGCTACCGGGTTTCCGGGTAAGCCCATGAAGACGCAATTACCTATGGATCCGAATGTCAGTGGTCGCCCCGGCTTAATCGCGATTTTCCAAAATTCGGTTTGTCCGATCTCTTCCAGAACCGGCTTGATGTAGTCGGCTTCACCCACCGATACACCACCGGTGGTAATGATCAAATCGGCTTTTCGTGAAGCATCTAGCAAAGCGTTTCGAATCGCCTCTGGCTCGTCGCGGACAACCCCCATGTCGATGATGTCGACCTCTAGCTGCGACAGCATGCCATACAATGTGTACCGATTGCTGTCGTGTATCTGGCCTTTCGCTAATGGCTTGTCGATCGAAACCAGTTCGTCACCGGTAGAGAAAAAAGCGATCACCGGTTTTCGGATCACGGCCAAAGTTCCGATACCGAGTGAAGCCAGGATACCGAGGTCGGCGGGATTGATCTTCGAACCACGCTGCAATACGGTTACGCCCTGTTTTATATCTTCTCCGGCTTGCCGCACGTTTTCACCAGGGCGATGTCCGGGACCGATACGGATAGTTTGATTGTCGATTTGTTCGACCTGCTCCTGCATGATTACAGTATCGGCACCATCGGGGATTGCGGCGCCGGTCATGATTCGTACACATTCGTTTTTGCCACAACTGCCATCGAATGTCCTGCCAGCATAAGCGGTACCAATTTCAGTAAATTCCGCTATACCATCGACTGGCAGGCCCTCGCCGGAGATCACAAACCCATCCATTGCAGAATTTGCGTGGCCTGGGACATCGATTGGAGAGACAACCTGCTCACTACAAATACGATCCAGGCAACCTCTGATCGGCAGTGCTTCCGATTCCTGCAATTCGGAGATAAAAGATTCAATTTGCACAAGCGCCTGAGCGACGCTGATTGAATCCGCGTCCCAGGGATCGGCGCAGCTTGCGGAGGTTTTTATCGTAGTCGTCATCGTATCTATTGAATCGCTAATCTAAGGGTTAGTATTGAGACATAAGCAGGGAAAAAATGGTATAGATGTTTTATTAAAAAATCAGTAAATACTTATTTTGATATATCGTGGATCGGTTCATTAAAATAAATAATAATTGTATAGCCCTTAATACTTGCAATGGTATTTCTCTTCGTACTATTATGGTTTTTGATAAAGAAGGTATCGCGCTTATTGATTGTGCAAATACCACGAACCATAACTGGGCAGCAATTATAACCTCTGGAGGATAGAATGCAGAAATCTCTCAATATCGACCCGGGCAAGTGTACGGGCTGTCTACAGTGCGAGATGGCTTGCTCTTACGAGCACACCGGCACATTTAACCCGTCACGATCATACATTAAAGTTTTTACTTTCCATCATGAAGGTCGATTTGCACCTTACACCTGTACCCAGTGTGATGAAGCCTGGTGCCAACGCGCCTGTCCTGTCGATGCGATTAGCGTTGATATGGCGACCGGCGCCAAGGTTATTTCAGATGATAAATGCGTTGGTTGTAAAGTTTGTACCATTGCCTGTCCTTTCGGAACTGTGAATTACTCGCAGGCGACCGGCAAGGTAGTCAAATGCGACCTTTGCGGTGGTGACCCAGAGTGTGCCAAAGCCTGCCCCACCGATGCAATCACCTACGTTGATTCAGACTGGACTGGTTACGACAGAATGATGGCCTCGGCCTCGAAAAGTCTGCCATCCGCTGAAGCCACAACTTAAAAATGAGAGGAAACGAACATGTCCTGGACAAGAAAAATTCTGAGGGTCAATCTCTCTAAAGGTAGCTGTACTCCTGAAGCGCTCAATATGGATTGGGCCAAAAACTATCTGGGCCAACGCGGCCTGGCGTCGAAATATTTAGCCGAAGAGGTCGATCCGGCCTGCGATGCGCTCGGGCCCGACAACAAACTCATTATGGCCACCGGCCCGCTTACCGGCACTATGGCCTCCACTGCTGGTCGCTATTCCGTCATTTGCAAAAGCCCGCTCACCGGCGCGATCGCCTGTTCCAATTCGGGTGGATTTCTCGGTGCAGAGATGAAATTCGCCGGCTGGGATATGGTGATTTTCGAAGGCAAATCGGAGAAGCCGGTTTATCTGCTGATTCAGGATGACAAGGTTGAACTGCGTCCCGCCGATAACCTCTGGGGTAAATCAGCCTGGGAAACCGACGATATCCTGCATGCGACGCATCAGGATCCGCAGTTACGCGTCGCCTGTGTTGGTCGTACAGCCGAAGCGGGCTGCCTCTACTCAGCGGTGATTAATGATAAACACCGTGCTGCTGGACGCTCCGGTGTCGGTACCGTAATGGCTTCGAAGAATCTGAAGGCGGTTGCGATTCGTGGTACACAGGGCGTTGGTAATCTGGAAGATGCCAAAGAGTTCATGGATGCAGTCGATGCCGGCAAGCAAGTGCTCGCCGAAAATGCGGTAACAGGTCAGGGTTTACCCGCCTACGGTACTCAGGTGTTGATGAACGTTATCAACGGTGTTGGTGCCTTACCCGCCCGTAATATGCGCGATGTCGGCTTTGAGGGGGCAGAAAATATTTCTGCTGAGGCGATGGCTGAACCCAGGAAAAGTGATGGCAAGCCTAATTTGACCCAAAACAACGGCTGCTTTTCATGCACCATCGCCTGCGGACGAATTTCTACAGTCGACAAGACACACTTTTCGGTAAAAGACAAACCCCAGTACCACGGGGCTTCAGGTGGTTTGGAATACGAAGCGGCCTGGGCATTGGGTGCAGATACCGGCGTCGACGATCTCGATGCTATAACTTATATCAATTTCCTTTGCAACGAAGACGGCTTTGATCCGATCACTTTTGGTTCGACGGTGGGCGCCGCGATGGAGATGTTTGAGAATGGTGATATCACTACCAGCGATACCGGTGGAATCGAACTCAAGTTCGGTTCGGCCGAAGCACTGGTCGCCGTAACCGAATTGCTCGTCAGCGGGGAAGGTTTTGGTAAAGATCTGGCACTAGGATCGAAACGTTTGTGTGAAAAGTATAAACGTCCCGAACTATCGATGACTGTCAAGGGCCAGGAATTTCCAGCCTACGATCCGAGAGGCATTCAGGGTATAGGTCTGGCTTATGCCACTTCAAATCGGGGTGCCTGCCATTTACGTGGTTATACCGTCGCCTCTGAAGTTCTCGGTATTCCGGTGAAAACCGAGCCGGGTGATGCTGAAGGCAAACCTGAACTAGTGAAGGCATTTCAGGATGCTACCGCAGTGGTAGATTCGGCCGGGTTGTGTATTTTCACCACCTTCGCCTGGGGTATGGATAATATCGCACCGCAAATAGATGCCGCCTGCGAAGGTGACTGGAGTGTCGAAGGTTGCCTCGAAGCTGGGGAACGTATCTGGAATATGGAGCGAATATTTAACCAGGCAGCGGGATTTACTGCCGACGATGACAAGTTACCCAAACGGTTGATGGAGGAGGCGATCAAGGGTGGGCCAACCGATGGTCAGGTTAGTCGTTTAGGTGAAATGCTACCAAAGTATTACGAGATTCGTGGCTGGAATCCGCAGGGTGAAGTGACTGCCGAAACTCGTAAGCGACTGTCCTTGTAATTAAAAATCGAGAGGCTGTCCTCGGGCGACCTCTAAACCTTTCCCCGTGTTCTCATGGTGAGGGGTCAAATCTAATTGAAGAGCACTGAGTTATGCAACATATCATTATTGGTGCCGGCCCCGCAGGCGTGGTAGCCGCAGA
>CAXMRQ010000207.1:0-10125 GCA_964196115.1 uncultured Gammaproteobacteria bacterium | reverse complement strand
TATTCGAGCATTACAAACGCGATGAATGGGAGAGATACAACGCTACTGTCACCGATTGGGACGTGGAAACGTACCTCGATTGTCTGCCTTAACGTGATTGTGTTTTGCCCGGCCATTTACCTGGTGGGGCGATAACAATTTTTAGTGCTGTGTGAAACCAGCGATAATTTTTAATTTTAAGAGGAAATTCTTATGTGTGGTATTGCTGGGCTTATCTGGAAAGGTGGTGCAAGCAGTGATATCGGTAGCGAGATGACCCAGATGCTTCAGGCATTGAAGCACCGTGGGCCGGACTCGACCGGTTTTGCACTTTACGGTAAGGCAGAAGAAGGCGTTCAGGTTTTGCGCTTTAAAGTTGCCGAGCAGGAAGAAATGAGTACCGGTTTCGATATTCATCGTCAGGTTATTGAGCGCAGAGCTGCGGTTGATACACGTCTTTTAGAATTGGGTGCAGAAGTGACTCAACAGGAAGAAGCTACCGAGTATGCATTTCGTTACCACTTTAAATTCACTGGCGAATTAAAGCGCTTAATTGATTTTCTGGAAGATATTGAAGGTGTTGAAATTCTATCGGTGGGTAAAGCGCTGGAGCTGGTCAAGGATATGGGCGACGCGGCTAGGGTGTCCGATCAGTACGGGTTGAAAGGCTTTGTCGGTACGCATGCAATCGGTCACACCCGTATGGCAACTGAATCCGACGTCGATATTCGCTCGGCGCATCCGTATTGGGCCTACCCGTTTAATGACGTCGCTGTTGTGCACAATGGTCAGTTAACCAACTACTGGACTATGCGTCGCGACCTCGAACGCCGTGGCCATCGTTTCGTGTCTAACTGTGATTCGGAGCTGATCGCGGTTTATATCGCAGACGCCATCGACCAGGGTGAAGAACTTGAAGGTGCAATGCGTCGTTCTATCGAAGTGATAGACGGTGTGTTCACCTATCTGGTTGCGACCAGTGATCAGCTGGGCATGGCAAAAGACGTGATGTCTGCGAAACCAATGGTGTTATACGAGAGTGATGAATTTGTCGGCCTTGCTTCTGAAGAAGTGGCCATCCGCAGTATTTTCCCACGTGAAATTGACACCTGGGATCCTTATCAAGGCGAGGTGAAAGTATGGGCAGCGTAACTACATCCCATGATATGGGGCTGCATGAAGAGCAGCTCGCAGGTCGTACACAACAACGTTTTTTCTCAGCGTCCGAGGAAGAAAATTTTACCTATCCCTGGGCTTACGAAGTTGATTTTGACAAGTCAGCGGATTTTGACGCGGCGGATATGGAAATTACCGATATTAATCTGAAAATTCGCGAGTTGATGAAGTCCGGTCACGGTACGATTACTATTCAAAATCCACGTGCCAAGCACTCATTGGGTGTTGGTATCTTAAACCGTTTGAAATTGAATTTCGAAGGTAGTCTGGGTTACTTCGGTTGTGGTTTAAACGACGGTGCGAATATTCATATTAGCGGTCGCGTCGGTTGGTCATGTGCCGAAAATATGATGTCAGGGACGGTGGTTATCGAAAAGAACGCGGGTTCCCTGTTTGGCGCCGCGATTCGTGGCGGTGATCTGGTTTGTAAAGGGCAGGCGGGCGCACGCGTTGGTATCGACCAGAAGGGCGGTACTATCATTGTCGGCGGCAGTGTTGGTGCTTTCACCGGATTTATGATGCAGCGTGGCCGTATGATAATTCTCGGCGATGCGCACGACAATCTCGGCGATTCTATGTACGACGGCACCATCTATGTGGCTGGCAAGATAGCCAGCCTTGGTGTTGACTGTGTCGAAACTGAACTCACCGATCTCGATAAGAAATATCTGAAAGGCAAGTTAGATCTTTATGGTATGCCTGCGCCAAATGGCATCGACAACATTATCAAGCTTACCTCGGGTAAGCAGTTGTGGAATTACGATAACCTCGAACCAACAGAGAAAAAACTGGTGCTTTAGGCGCTAGTTTTGATATTGGAGAATTAACATGTCTGACAAAAAAATAGATCCTTATCATCTGGGGAATAGTTTCATGTTCCCGCCAACGGTGATGAATGATATTCACATTAAAGCTGAACTCGGACGTTACCGCATGCGTGGTTTCTCGCTGTTCAAAAAAATCCCGACCTGGGACGACCTGACATTTATGCCGGGTACGCTGACGCGTTTCGTTATCGAAGGTTATCGTGAAAAATGTCTGACCAAAACTATCATCGGTCCTAATGCTAAAAAACCGCTGGAACTCGATATTCCGGTATATATCACAGGTATGAGTTTTGGTGCATTAAGCTACGAAGCGAAAACAGCTTTGGCACGTGGTGCAACCATGGCGGGTACGGCTACCTGTTCTGGCGAAGGCGGCATGATTCCCGATGAGCGTCGTTATTCATCGAAATGGTTTTACCAGTGCATTCAGTCGCGTTATGGCTTTAACCCGCATCATTTGCGTCTGGCGGATGCAGTGGAATTTTTCATCGGGCAAGGCTGTAAGGTTGGACTCGGTGGACACTTAATGGGACAGAAAGTAACCGATCAGGTTGCTGAAATGCGCTCATTGCCAGCTGGCATCGATCAGCGTTCACCAGCCCGCCATCCCGACTGGATGGGGCCGGATGACCTGGCGCTGAAAATTCAGGAAGTTCGCGAAGCGACCGATGGGCAAATTCCAATTCAGTTAAAGCTCGGTGCGGCGCGTGTATACGACGATGTGCGTATGGCAGCGAAAACTGGTCCTGATTCGATTTATATCGATGGCATGGAAGGCGGCACTGGAGCTGGTCCTCACCTGGCCACTGAAGAGACTGGTGTCCCAGGTATTGCTGCGATTCGTCAGGCGCGTCAGGCGCTGGATGATGTCGGTATGTCGGGAGAAATTACACTGATCTACGCGGGTGGTATTCGTAATGGTGCCGACGTCGCGAAAGCGATTGCACTCGGCGCTGACGCGGTTGCTATCGGCCACTCGGCATTGATCGCACTGAACTGTAACAAGGATATTCCCGAAGCTGATTTCCAGACTGAAATGGGTGTCGATCCAGGTTATTGCTATCACTGTCACACGGGTCGCTGTCCTGTCGGTATTGCGACTCAGGATCCGATTCTGCGTCAAAGACTCGACCCTGATGCGGCTGCTGAGCGCGTTTATAACTTCCTGCATACCTTGACAATTGAAGCGCAATTGTTTGCCCGTGCCTGCGGCAAGACCAATATCCATTCACTGGAGCCAGAAGATCTGGCCGCCCTGACTATGGAAGCTTCGGCCTGTGCGCAGGTGCCAATGGCGGGTTCTCAACACACTGTCGGTCGTCCCGACATGACACGTTTCTAAGGGGGGTAGATCATGAGTAATAATGGTATTGATCATTTTATCGAAGGCGATGGGCTTGATTCAGAGCGCGAGAAGACTATCGGTCAACACATCGGTTACCGCTACGACGTAAACCTGGTGCCCGATATGGAGCGTTGTACACCGTTCTTGCGCAAGTATATGGAAGTCATGGGCTGGAGCGATTTGAACTGGCTGGAAGACGTACACATGGGTTATGAAGAAAGCCATCCTGCGGTATTCGATCGCAATATTAATGGCTGGGTCACCATACCGGAAAATATCAAACTGCCTGATAATCAGCAGGATCGAGACATGATCGCGCGTGAACTGCTGGTGAAGTTTCAGATGGCGAAAGGCCATCCGATGGTTGATTTACGTAATGCTTACGAGAAGTTTGCTTAAAACGCTGTGGGGAAATAAAATGACGGGGTTGTAGCATCTTCGATGCAGCCCCGACTAAGAGCCAAAGAAGCGATAGCGGGATGGTTCGAGTCGACCGGAGATTGATTTCCAGTTGTTAGACGATTTGAATCAGGGTATAAATACGGACTAGTTTTTAACTGTGGGTTACAATAGTTTCACAGTAGTGAAACTGATGGCAGGGTTAAAATCTATAATAAGTGAATGGCCAGAGGGGGTTCTGGCAATAATATAAATCACACAACTAACTATAAAGAGAGGTTAAGAGGATGGATAATGAACTAACAGCGCTCGGGATTTTATTTACCGAGTTTTACTACTGGAGCACGGTGGTGTTCATGTTTTTTATACACGTCGGATTCTGTATGTATGAGGTGGGTGCTACCCGACACAAAAATCACATGCACACCTTAATGAAAAACACCATGCTTATACCATTGGTGACCGTGACATTTTTCTTTTTTGGCTGGTGGATTTACTTCGCCTTCCCCAATGGCCCCTGGATCATTGGCGATCTGGTAGAAGCCCCCTGGGCGACTGTCAATAGTGAAGCGATGGGCGTGCACATGGGTGCCGGCGAATTCAACGGATGGGAACGCATTAATGGCGTTTTCTGGGCGGCTTTTCTGCTGTTCTCGTGGACTGCTGCATCGATAGTATCGGGCTCGGTAATCGAGCGTATTAAATCAAGCGCTTTCTGGATCCTGGCGGTGTTGATCGGTTCTGTATTCTGGATCATCGACGCTTCCTGGGGTTGGCATGCTGAAGGCTGGATGGTTCAGATTCTGGGCTATCATGATGCTTATGCATCGGGCGTTATACACGCGATTGCAGGTGGTTTTGCGCTCGGCATATTGATCCCGCTCGGCCCACGTATCGGTAAGTTCGCATCGGATGGTACACCGAGAAACATCAACCCGCGTAACCCCTGGTTGGTCACTGTTGGTCTGTTTCTTATCTATACCGGATTCTGGGGATTCTACGTCGCCTGTAATATTCCGATGTGGGATATCCAGGCAGGTGATGGCGTATTCTATTCGGCAACCAATATTTATCTGGCGCCTACTACCCTGTCGGGTATTACTTTTAACTTCCTGATGTCACTGTCGGGTGGTTTGATGGCTGCCTATATCGTGTCTAAGGGCGATGCGTTCTGGACCTACTCAGGTGGACTAGCCGGTATCATCGCAGCGTCGGCGGGTAACGATTTATACCACCCGATCCAGGCGATGTTCATTGCTGCGTTTACAGTGCCAATTATCTATAAAATGCACTATTGGGTCGAAAAGAAGTTCAAGATCGACGATGCGGTTGGTGCGGTCGCAGTTCACGGTTACGCTGGTTTTATCGGCGTCGTAATCGCTGGCTTCATGCTCTGGGGTTATCCATCATCGCCCAATCCCGAGTACGCTACGATTAGCCCGTGGGGTAATTTTATCGGTGCTTTAATCATGTTCGGCTTACTTGGATTCCTGCCCGGCTGGATCTTCGCGACATTGCTGAATAAGTTCGGCATGCTGCGGGTACCACCAGAAATAGAAATCATGGGTCTCGACATTAGTGCTCACACCACCGATGTTAACGATGAAGAGGCAATTATAGAGGCCGAGCGTCAATTTGTTAGTGATCTTAAATAGCAGGTTAATCTCGTGTCCTTATTTCTCTACAAGGGCACGTAAACTTTAGGAGGGCATTTTTATGTCAACTGGAAATTTTGAAAATTGGGCAGGAAATATCTCGGAAATAGGCGCGGTTTACCCATTTGTTGGCTCTGAGACATTTCTCGCAATAGCGGGTGTCATATTCTGGTTATGGTGGCATGTTAAGCAAAACAAAATGGAAAAAGAAGATATCGAGAAGGTAATGAAAAAGTATGGAAACAAGGAATCACTGATGAAGATTGTGAGTCAGGAAGATCCGAAAAATCCTTAAGGAAAGCTTGCCTGGCATGGTCACTGCTGTGTCAGGCAACTAAAATCAGTAACAAGATTAGCCGCAGACACTGCGGCTTTTTCTTGATTGGTTAGTGAATTTGGTATTAGGCTTTTATTTGATTATTAAACATCGGGAGAAATAGAAAATTGAGCACAATTATTGACGGTAAAGCATTTTCGGCAAAGCTTCGTGGCGAAATAGCGCGCAAGGTTTCGATTCTAAAAGAGCAGCATTCGGTGACTCCCGGGCTGGCTGTAGTGTTGGTTGGCGAAGATCCTGCCAGTCAGGTCTATGTGCGAAGTAAAGGCAAGCAAACTACGGAAGCCGGGATGAATTCCTACGAGCACAAATTGTCAGCTGAAACCCCGCAAGATGAATTACTAGAACTGATTAATCAGTTGAATAACGATCCGAAAGTGCATGGAATTCTAGTGCAATTGCCGCTACCCAAACATATCGACGAAGGCACCGTGATCAACTCGGTATCCGCAGATAAAGACGTCGATGGATTCCATCTCTCCAACGTTGGCAAATTGTCGACAGGTGCCGAGGGTATTGTGCCCTGCACACCACTCGGCTCAATGATGATGTTGAAGGACCATCTGGGAGACTTATCGGGTAAAAAAGCCATTGTCGTGGGCCGTTCTAATATAGTCGGTAAGCCGATGGCCGCGTTGTTGCTGAAAGAAAGCTGTACGGTAACCATAGCGCATTCGCGCACCCGGGATTTACCTGGAGAATGCCGTCAGGCCGATATTGTTATCGCTGCAGTAGGTAGACCTGAAATGGTCAAAGGCGACTGGATCAAACCGGGTGCCACAGTGATAGACGTCGGCATTAATCGTATTGAAAAGGAAGACGGTAGCACTAAACTGGTCGGCGATGTCGAATTCTCCAGTGCCAACGAAGTGGCTGGGGCGATCACTCCGGTACCGGGTGGCGTAGGGCCTATGACCATCGCCTGTTTGCTGCACAATACCTTGCAGCAAGCCTGTCGATTGAATGATATTGAAGTGCCGACCTAGTAGACGCTAATAAGCTCGGCCGCAGCTAGCTATATAGTTTAACAACACAGCCGATTGACGGATCGTCGGCGGGTGGGAACTCGGGTTCCTGTTGCGAAATCGATTTAATATTAGCCGACATTTTAGTATTCCATTTGACGAAGTCACGTCGCTGCGCTGGGGTCATGCTGTCTATAAATTTCACCAAAAAGCTTTGCCATAAGTCGCGGTCATGTTGGCTGGCTTCGGGATTTATTGCTTCCCATAATCCCCATCGTTGATCGATAAGGGTTTCCATTTTATCTCTATAGTCGGCCGATTCCTGATCACGTGCGAGGTTAAATAATTGCGAAAACCACTGCTCCGAGCGCTCCTGATAATACTCATAGTTGTATTTTTGCTGAACCAAAGCGCCACGTAATAGTAATCGCTGCTCGGCATTAAATTTAATATTGACCCGCGATGCCCACTTCTTGATTTTCTCGAACTGTAGCTTGATGCGCTGTTCGGCAGTTATATCGGACCACTCATTGCCATGTTTTTTTCGCTCTTTGACCAATCCCTGTTCGATAGCAATTAATTGCTCATCGCTGAGCGTTCTCATCGGTTCGATAGAGAAATTTAACGGGTGGCATTGCATAGCAGTCTGGCGATAGCGGCGCGCCTGCGTAACCCACTGGCCCACCATCTGGGTCGTCTTGAGGCTGGGCTCGGCTATTGAGTTTGATATTGTCTTTAATAGTTTTGCGTATTCTGGAAGCTGGGTCTGTCGATGCCAGGCGTGGAAGGCGCCTACCGAATTTTCTAAAACGGCAGTCTGTAGTTCACTGAACTTGCCATGTTTCAGAATTGAATCGCTGAGACGGTCGCCTAGTCGGTTATAGAAAATACTGAGTACGAACTCGCTATTGGTACAACTAGTGATCAATACCAAAAACAGGGCTACTATTAAAGCAGGTTTGTGACAATTCGTCGATGTCAGGTGTAACCAGTGTTTTAGGAGCTTGACGCTTGTCACGATATCTCCCTTCTGTGTCCAATTCCATCGTAGAGAATAACAACGCTACTATAAACAGTACATAGTTTATCGAACATGAAGGTGTCGCATGCAGGTGTCGGAGTCAAACCTGACTCCGATACCTCTATCCTCAAGCTTCGGTCTGCAAATAACTTTCCAGCGAATCGTCGAGTGCGTCTCTCCAGGGCGTATGGTGCTCGGGCGCCATGGTGCCTGTCAGCGCTGACCTATAACTATGATCACGGAAAGTCATGATGTTTTCCTTCTTGTGCCTTTTCCACTCGAAGAATGCCTGGTTGGCGCCGGCACAGTCGAATTCCGGGTAGTCGGTGAGTGCCATCAGGTCCATCGTGTACTTACCCTGGAATTCGATTGCGCCATAATCGTCGGGAATATTGTCTTCGGCTTCGCGCCACTTATCGATGTCGGCGTGCATTTCAGCCTGCGAGGGAACGTCGATACGACCCATGATGACATCGCGTGCATACCAGGCCTGTGCATCAAACATATTAAATGTGTACCACTGATCCTGCATGCCGAGGTACATCAGTTTCGGGTTGTGCTCCCAGATCACGCCGTTATACAGCTTAACCGGGTAGAGCCGGTTGTTGGTTTTCAGCTTCAGGTTTTCGGCCATGAATGGGAAATGATGCAGGTAGCCGGTACAGAGAATGATTGCATCTACATCTTTCGTCATGCCATCGATAAAGGTGGCCGTATTGCCTTCGACTTTTTCCAGTAACGGGACTTCTTTCCAGTTGTCGGGCCATTTGTAACCCATTGCTGCGGTACGGTGCGAAACGGTTACCGACTTGCAGCCGTACTTCCAGCACTGCGAACCAATATCTTCGGCCGAATAAGAAGTGCCAATAATAAGAATATCCTTGCCGACAAATTCCATCGCGTCACGAAAATCATGGGCGTGCAGAACGCGTCCTTTGAAGGTATCGAATCCGGGGAATTCTGGAACATTGGGCGTGGAAAAATGGCCGCTTGCGACAATGACATGGTCAAACTCTTCAGTATATTCGACATCCTTTTCGTGGTCCTTGACGGTGACATGAAACATGCCCTCGTACTCGTCGTAGGTGACATGGCGAACCGGCGAATTAAAACGGACCCATTGCCGAACTTCCGATTTCTTCACCCGCCCTTCGATGTAGTCGAATAGCACCGCGCGCGGGGGGTAGGAAGCTATAGGTCTGCCGAAATGCTCTTCGAAACCATAATCTGCGAACTCGAGGCCTTCCTTGGGTCCATTTGACCAGAGATAACGGTACATGCTGCCATGCACCGGCTCGCCATATTCGTCCAGACCGGTACGCCAGCTGTAATTCCAGAGTCCGCCCCAGTCGGATTGTTTTTCAAAGCAAACTATGTCGGGGATATCCGCGCCTTTCTCTTTGGCCGATTGAAATGCTCGCAATTGCGCTAGACCACTTGGGCCTGCACCGATGATTGCCACGCGTTTTGTCATACTATTTCTCCAGTCTCTGCTTTATTTGATTCGTCACCGACGCACATATTCAATAGTTAATCAGGAGTATTCTCAAACCGGGATATATTTCGGTAACTACAGCCTCGTTACAATTACCTGATCCTGACTGACTTCCGACGAGAATTTATATGGAGCGGCATAATTATTATCAAGAAGTATTTTACCCGCGTCCCCTGCAGTTGCATATATCTGCGTAGGTCTTATGCAGGCGAATCATTGTTTGCTATGCTCTGAATATTAAATTTTTTAACTGGCCCGCATGGATATATCCGAAACACCTGCCGACGATAAAGATAACCCGTCTACCGCCGAAGATACTTCCGTAAAAGCACTGGAAGTGGCGATAGGTAGACAGGTTCGGACTTTTCGAAATCGTCTGAATATGACGGTTGCCAATGTAGCCAAACAGGCGCAATTGTCGTCGGGCATGTTATCGAAAATCGAAAATGGTTTGACCTCACCGTCGCTCGCCACATTAAACGCGCTAGCGAACGCATTGCATGTGCCTGTGACGTCGCTGTTTCGAGGTTACGAAGAGCAGCGTGATGTCACCTTTATCAAAAATGGCGAGGGATTACCCATCGAGCGGCGTGGGTCCGGCGCCGGGCACCAATATCAGTTACTGGGGCATACGATTGGCAGACCTTACACAATAGAACCCTATGTAATTACGATTTCCGATAAGTCAGAAGTATTTCCGGTGTTCCAACATGCGGGAATGGAGCTGATTTATATGCTCGAAGGCGAGGTGACTTACCGGCACGCGAACAAGAGTTATGCACTGGGGCCGGGTGACTCGTTATTTTTTGACGCGGAAGCGTCGCACGGGCCGGATGAGATTTTGAAATTACCCTGCCGCTATCTGTCCATAATAGTGTCCCAATCCTCCGAATAGTTAGTATCCGAAGCTATCGGTTCAGGCAAGC
>CAXMRQ010000206.1:0-22208 GCA_964196115.1 uncultured Gammaproteobacteria bacterium | reverse complement strand
GTTTTAGTCAGTGATTCTAATCTCGCCGTGCGATTTACCGCTGGTTCTATTACCGTAAAGTCCAGACGATCGGGCGCCCCGACATTACCATAAATCACCTCACCGACATTAAGTCCTACATCAAATTTAATTTCAGGTTGCGAATGACGCCGCCGCCGATGATTGAGTGCGGCCAGAGTTTGCTGAGCATCTCTGGCCGATTCGAGTGCTGCGAGGCAGGCAGCCTTTTTCGTTACCTTTCCGCCAATCGGAAAGACAATCAGCATCGCATCGTCTATAAATATGGAGTATTGGGATGTAAATGCGGTCGCTAGTTCAACAGATTGAGCATCCGGCCTTTGACCGGAATGATAAAGATTCGAATCTTTCGCGGCCGGGCATAATTTATTGTGTTTAAATAGTGGAATGATATCTCGGTGTTCGTTTAATCCGTTCGATTCGGAGGCGAGCAGCAATTAGATAAAGAGGGTAGAAATATGTCGGCGTTGATTTTAAGAGTCAATAAGAGTGGACAACCGATGAACTGGATTGATTGGCAGGAAGCTATATTGCTTTATGCCAGAGGCCAGGTTGTCTGGTGGCTAGGTGATGATCCGTTGCGGTTTCACGGCGGTTTTAATCGGATCCAGAATCGACGTTCATTCATCGATGTTCACCCGATTGTGGCTGCTCGCGGTGTCATAAAACAGTCGCGCTTTGCGGGCGAACCGCCACTGACCAACAGGGAGTTGTTTCGTCGCGATGGTCATACCTGCATGTACTGTTTAACTGAATTAGCGGACCGCCAGTTGACCCGGGATCATTTAATACCGGTATCACGAGGCGGCAAGGATGAGTGGGAAAATGTAGTAGCCTCCTGTCGATTCTGTAATCAGAAAAAGGCGGATCGTTTAGTACATGAAACTAATATGCGGCTACACGCGGTGCCCTACGCGCCGAATTACGCCGAATGGCTGATTTTGCAAAACCGGCACATTCTGGCGGATCAGATGACGTTTCTACAGGCCCAGTGCCCGAAAAAGCGTCGGATACCGCAAGGACAAAGGTGTACTGGATGAAATTTCGGGCACCTACAAGGACATCGATGTCGTCAAGGATAACAAGGGATCTGGTTGAAGTAGTACACAGCCTGCGTCAGGTGGTCTGTGTGAAGGGATAGTGTAAGAATAGGAAATCGCCGGCAAATACAAACATCATTCAATCAGAATATATGGAGATGACAACAACTATTCTTTTCAAATTGTATTAAAGGAAAAAGGCGTGCGCTGGCATGATTATGGGAATTTTATTCCGGTGACAAACAAAAGCCTGGAAGAAGTTAAGGAATTAGCATTTATAGTGCTAAAAGGAACGATTACCAATGACATAAACGAAAAGTCATTACTTAGAGATATCTACAGGAAAATAAAATAAAAAACCGAACAGCCAATTTCTTCCGGGCAACGAAAAGCGTCGCTCCCCGTAATGATCAGCCCAACTACCTCCCTTGCCCAAGCACACCCTCAATAACCTCCTGAATTTCCGCAACAGATAACGCCCGAGGATTCGTCGAAGCAGCACTATCCTGAATCGCTCAGTGAGGTAGAACTTGAGTTGGGATATGCCTGACTGGTTACTTACACGCCTTTTTATCGCAGAAGCCTGAATTAGATTAAAATCCCCAACCAATACTCAAAAAATGCTGTATTTTCTAAAAATATCCCTACAAATCAATAGTGTCCATAAAACAATTATGTGACCAAGTGCAAGGAAATAAACCCACCAGTTCATTATTATATAATATGGTTTAATCTAGGATACCTGATTTTCAGTGACTTTACGTATATCACATCGAATTCTGTCAGTTGCGTTATTAACTGTCTGTATTCCCCTGGTCACGGGTTGTGGTGGTAGCGGTAGTAACGATACTACGGTACCCATCTTATTGGGCGATGTGGTCGCGTTCAGTTCTACGAATGCGATGAATATCGCCGATGCTGTTTTAGTCGCAAGGAATAATTTAAGCATCACCCTGGCGGTAGCCAATGTCACCTTACCCACCCTCTGTAGCTCTGGAGGTAGCTTCGAGGTTAGCTCTAGTGGCACTTCCACAGTTAAAGACGGAATCGTCAAATTTGATAACTGTAACTTTAATAATGTTGTGATAATCAATGGCAGTTTTTCTTTCCATATTCGCATTACTGGTGCTATTGTCAGGCGTACTGGTTTTGGCGAACTCTCATTTACGAACCCGGCGGATTCGACAAGTTTCGAACTTGTGGTGAATTTTGATGACAAGTCTAGTCCTGCTAAGGGGAGCTTTGGAAAGTTGGTAAACTTTGCAGTAGTGGATTTCCCTCAGTTGGGAAGTTTCACAGCAGAGACAACAATAGAATTCGTAGGCAATTTCTTGACTGACCAATTATCCAGTGGTGAATTACTTATTTACGGCGGCAACGACTCACTAATTCGAATAACGGTAATTGCTGCAAATATTGCTAGCGTCGAGCTCGATGATGGATCGGGCAGTGGGTTTATCGAAATTGTCAGGAGTCCAATTCCAATAAAGCCTTAGATTCAGGTGTGTTTGTCCTTCCAGAGCCTGACTATTTCATCTTCACCCAATGGTTGAGTATTTTTGATCTTAATGCTTTCGCTCCACTCTTTGGCAAAATCTTGTTGTAAGTAGCGATTCAGGGCCATTGTGATCAGCATCGCAATTAATGCTCCAAGACTGGCTAAACCCATATCCTTATGCGCATCCCAGATGTCTCCCTGCGATCCTAAATAAGCTGCCCCAAGTTCACCTCCGAATATTTCTGCCGCCATCCATTCAAAAAGCTCAAACAGCATCGATGTGGACATGGTGATATCAAGTGGCAGGAAATACCCCCAGAAACCCTCGGCGTCGGCGATTCTGAAATAAATTTCTCGAATTGGATAGGCGAGCAGTAGTCCGTAGGAGAAATGCACCACGCGGTCAAAATTATTGCGTTCCCAGCCAACGAGTTCATTGAAGCTTGTGCCGAACATCGACATGGACCATTCGTCATAGGGAACTTTAGCGTAGGTATAGTGCGCGCCGACTTCGTGTATCAGCAGAAAAATAAATATCAGCGAATATGAGATTCTGGAAAGAGGCAGGCGTTTATAAGTAAGGATAATGAACCCGACAAAAACCATAACCAGCAGGTTTTCCAGTGCCCAGTCCTTGCGGTCATGCGGATCAATAGCAAGAAATAACCATTCGAGCAGAAAAAGCAGGCTTAAAATAAGCAGGTATTTTTGGTGTGAGAAAGATCGAATCGAAATCATTTTGCTTTTGACCCTCTCGTCGACAGGCTCCTAGGAAAACAATTAAATAATTGAATGCCGAATCTTTGCGGATACCCACTCGCTGACGATAACAGTCACCAAAATAACCAGCAGAATAAGGGAGACCTGGGTCCAGGTCACGGTGTCAATCGATGAGCTGAGTTGCAATCCTATCCCGCCCGCGCCGACGAGGCCTAAAATGGCTGATTCACGAATGTTAATGTCCCAGCGAAAAACAGAAATTCCAGCAAAGGCGGGCAGGATTTGCGGAACAATTCCATAGTTCAGAACTTGCGCACCGCTGGCGCCCGTGGCAGTTACCGCTTCGACCTGCGCCTCGTCGATTTCTTCAATTGCTTCATAAAGCAACTTCGCACAAAAGCCTATCGACCTGAAACCAATGGCCAAAACGCCGGCGAATACGCCCGGTCCGAGAATGGTAACCAGCATCAACGCCCACAGCAGAGAATTGATCGAGCGCGATGCGACGATGATGAATAGCGCAATCGGGCGGGCAAACGCTGAGGACGGAGTCGTGTTGCGCGCAGCTAGAAATGCGATGGGAAAAGCAAGTACAACTGCCATCAGGGTTCCCAGTGTGGCAATGGTAATGGTGTCCCATATTGGTCTCCACAGGCTACTCATGTAACTCCATTTCGGTGGAACCATGCGCTCCATCATATCGACAGCCTGACGGGGAGCATCGGTTACAAACATCCAGATGGTGTTTTCCGAGACCAATTGCCAGCAGTAGATAAAAATTGCGACACCAATGAACTGCCCGAACCAGATTGCCAGTTGCCGATTACGGTCCCGGCGTTTCCAGATTTTGATGTCGCCCTGTTGTTTTATGGGCATTACTGAATCCACTTTCTAATGTAGCCAGACGAGTATTCGACCGCCATGACAATACCGATGATGATCAGTAAGATGGCGGCAGATGAACTAAATTCGTAGCGATCAAAGCTCGTTAACAGGGTCGCCCCGATACCACCCGCACCGACAATGCCCAGCACTGCTGATTCCCTGAAATTGATGTCGAAGCGGTACATGGCCAGCCCAATCATGCGCGGCATGACTTGCGGTTGAACTGAATAATTAAGCCATTGGAACCACGATGCCCCCGTTGCTTTTACGGCTTCCGCCTGCACCGGATCCATGTCCTCAATGTCTTCAGCGAGTAGCTTCCCATAAAATCCAATACTACCAATGGACAATGCAATGATGCCGGCGAACGGGCCAAAACCGAACAGTTTGACCGCAAACAGCGCAATTATAATTTCCGGAAATGTCCGTGACACAGCAAGAATTCCCCGTGAAACCAGGTAGACGTAGCGCGGTGACAAGTTGCGTGCGGCCCCCAATCCGACCGGGATGGATAACAGGATACCGATAACCGTCGAGACCACGGTCATCCACAGACTTTCAATGATGCCATCCCAGATATCAGCGGACTTGCTGGTAAAATCGGGTGGGAAAAAGGAGGCGACAAACCGCTCCGCGCGCGGAAGGCCGGCGGCAACTCGCGCCCAATCAACATCCATGGTACCGATTGAAATTAGCAGAAAAAGAGCGCCACCGGTGATCAATCCCCAGCGCAGCAATGGACGTTCGATAAATGGTGGTCGTTTCCAGGTACGCGGTGCGGACATATCAGTTGTCTCTATTCCACTCTGTCAGCGGATGTCGGGACTGTGCCCGGTTCTTCATCATCCTCGTTATCGACTTTTTCGATGGTCGCCTCCCAATCCTCTTCACCATAAATTGTCGTCAGGACTTCGGCCGTGAGATTACCAGGGGGACCATCGTAGACGATTTCACCCAACTGTAGGCCGACGATTCGCTCGGCGAACATTTGAGCCAGCAAAACATCGTGAATGTTTATGATCGCCGACAATTTGCGTTCTTTACACAACTCACAAATCAACCGCATGATCTGACGCGACGTCTTGGGGTCAAGCGAGGCGGTCGGTTCATCAATCAGCAGCAATTCAGGGTCTTGAATCAGGGCCCGGCAAATACCAACCCGTTGACGTTGGCCGCCAGACAATTCATCGGCCCGTTTGTCCGCCATTTGGTCAAGGCCGACTCGTTCGAGTAGCCGGAACGCCTCGTCGATATCGTTTTGCGGAAATTTCCGAAAGTAACTACGCCAGAAGGATACGTAGCCGAGACGCCCGGAAAGCACGTTTTCCATCACGCTCAGTCGTTCGACCAGGGCGTATTCCTGAAATATCATGCCCATGCGGCGGCGTGCTTTCCTAAGCTGGTTTTGACCCAGGCTGGATATTTCCGTTTCATTTAGATGAACGCTGCCGGATGTTGGTTCAACCAAACGGTTGACGCACCGTATCAGGGTTGATTTGCCCGCGCCCGACGGGCCAATCAGGGCCATGACCTGACCATCCGCCACTTCAAGATCGATGTTCTTAAGGGCAAGGTCGCCGGTTTTATATTTTTTGGTCAGGTTTTGTAGGCGCAGCATGGCTCAATCTATAAGATTAGTTTTTTAAAACGGCAGAATTCTCAAGCGGGGGCGGGCCAGAAACTGTGGCACGACCCCGCCCGAGATGGTTTTATTTGCAGGTGTACTTGACGCCGTTGGCCGCGTCGATTTTACGGATAACGTCCCAATCATACTTGTGAACGATCGAGACAAATTTACCTTCGCCCGATTTCTCAAACTCTTTCTTCAGAGCCGAACCTTCCCATTCGAAAGTGAAGAAAGCTTGACGAATCTTCGCAGCCAGAGTCGGATCAAGATTGTGGGCAAGCCCGTAACCAGTCGTTGGGAAGGTTTGTGATTTGTAGATGGTGCGAATTTTACCCGGGTCGATAACCTTGCGATCGACCATTCGGCGCATAACCGAATTGGCGATGGGCGCAACTTCGTAGTCATTATTGGCAATGCCGAGAACTGAATTGTCGTGTTTGCCCGAGAAATTGGTTTTGAAATCGACATCCTTGACCAGCCCAAACTCCGATTTCAATAATGCCGAAGGAGCCTTGTTGCCGGAGTTCGATGTGGGAGACGTGAACGTCAGTGTACGGCCCTTGATATCGGCAGGCGACATAATGTCGCTGTCGGCGGGTACAATGATTTCCATTTCGTAGCCGTACGAACCATCGGGCGACGCCATCATCGCAAAAGGAACGAATCCGGCGCAGCTTACTGCAATTGGGTTAGAGCCTGTGTTGAAGCCCGCTACATGCAGGCGGCCCGAGCGCATGGCCTCCAATTGGGCAGCATTGGACTGAACCGAGAAGAAGACGACCTTCTTGCCCGTGGCCTTCGACATGTGATCGATAAAACCAGCCCAGGCGGATTTGTAAACAGCCGGATCCTCAACTGGTGTATAGGCAAAAATCAGTGAATCCGGGTCGACCCATTTTGACGGATCGGTTGGCAGGTCTGCGGTTAAATCGCCATTTCGGTCACAATATTGCTTGTCGAGCGTGCCGCGGAAGCAGTCTTCAGCAGCCAGAGAATTGGTAGAAAAGCCAAATATAAACAGTAATGGGATTAGTATGGTGTATAACGAGGGATGTTTTTTCATTGTTGTCTTCCTTTATTGTTGGTTTAAGTGTTGGAGTACTTTTAATTGGGATACTTTTTAATTTATTATATATCCTCAAGCAAACGCATTATCACTTTTCGAACCCGACTGTGCAACTCTTGCTAAAATATCTTTTTCAGCGGGAAACTGTTTTTGAATCATTTAGTTAAACTTAAACGCTTATCCAATCGCTATTTCGTCATGCGCCATGGACATAGCCTGGCCAATCTTCAGGGAATAATCGTCAGCCATCCCCAACATGGAATCGATGATTATGGTTTGAGTGATCAAGGCGTGTCGCAAGTCAGCGAAACCAGAAGCTTCGATGCCAGATTAAATGGAAATGCCTTAATTGTCAGTTCTGATTTTAAGCGTGCAAGAGAATCCGCTGAAATTATGCATCGACTACTCGAATGCGATACGCCGATACAAATCGATGAACGTCTACGGGAACGTTATTTTGGCGAGTTGGAGCTAGGTGCTGATAGTGGATATGAATCAGTCTGGCGTGAAGACCGGACCAATGCTAATAACACGCTGTTCGGTGTTGAGAGCCCCAATCAGGTAATGGCACGGGTCACTGCCTTAATATACGAGTACGAAGAAAAACTATCGACAACCACCTTATTACTGGTTTCGCATGGTGATGCATTACAAATTTTACAAACTGCTTTTTCCAGGCAGGAAGCCTCGAAACATCGACTGCAACTGCATCTCGAAACAGCCGAAATTCGACGAATGAAATTATCAGAAATATCACCCTGTAAAAATTCAGCAGGTGATAATTGATATAAATGTTTTTTGCGTGGGAATATACTGACATTACAAAAACAACTGATACATAGAGGTAGTTAACGATTAATGGACTGGAAAATATTTTTTACAATCTTTGCCGCTGTTTTTATTGCCGAGCTGGGTGATAAGACCCAATTAGCCACTATGCTTTTTGCCGCGGACAAAGAGGTCAGTAAAACAACTGTTTTTTTAGCCGCTTCAGCAGCTCTCATAGTTGCATCTGCAATAGGGGTTTTAGCTGGTAGTTTGCTTTCCGAATATATAAACGAAAAATATTTGCATTACATCGCTGGGATAGGCTTTATCGCTATCGGTGTTTTCACTTTGTATAGTGCGTGATGCAGTGTAAATAGTGAATTGTAACCATCATCCGGGTTAGTAATCCGATAGCAGTCTACCATACCCTTTTATTTGATCGTCGACACCGGCCAGTCGCAGGGTGTCCCAGATCATCGCCTGATTGCTGGCGATAACTGGCTTACCGGCCTGTGCCTCGATTTGCTGAACCACATCAAGCGTGCGTAACGCACCGCAGGAGATAAATATCGCGTCGGCATTACTACAATCCTGTTGTAGCGCAAAATCGGCAATAAAATCCGGTGCGACGCGAACCATATCACTATCTTTTTCGAGATTGAGTCCGGCGATAGAAAGCACCTCGAAGCCTGCATCTTCGAGGTATTCAACTTCACGCAAATTGATTTCATCGAGATAGGGGGTCGCGATCACCAGTTTCTTTGCATTCACAGCCTGCAGGGCCCGTATAACCCCAGTGATCAACGAGGGGGCTTTGGCGTTTGGCGCACCCTTGTTCAATTCTTTAAACACACGCTGTTCGCCGATTACCAGGCTGCCCGAGGTACAGGCGTAACAGACTACATCGAGACTGCCGTCGGGCAGCAGGGTTGCGGCACAATCGGCCAGCAGGTCTACCTGAGCGGCGAGGGTTTCATTAGTAATCGAGTCTGCAATTGCAGCACGCGTGAAGTGAATGCCGACGCCTTCGGGGCGAAGCTTTATAACATCGTCCTGTACCGTTTGTTCAGTTGCGAGTATTACGTAGCCGATTTTAGCGCGGTAATGACGTCCGCGATCAAATTCCACTGACTGGTTTAGTGTAACGATTTTGGATGATGCAGAATCTGTCATACGACTACCCCGTCAGTATTATCGTGATTGAGATAAAAGCCATTGTGATGTATACAGCAATCTATTTTCAAAACAAGCGAGACTAACGCTATGCTTGATCAGGCACGCCAACGTACTTCAGAATTTCAGGCTCGACTTAAAAGTGCTGGGGTGGATATTGCCATTATTACTGATGAAAGCTCTATCGGTTACCTGGCCGGTTTCTGGGGTTATCTGTCAGTTGAATTTGGTCGCCCCACATTTTTGATCCTGCGGCCTGATGAAGCGCCAGTTGTTATCACGCCGCTGATGGAGAGCGAAATGGCCTCGGCGATGACCTGGGTTGAAAATGTCATGACCTGGGAAGATTCGGGCCCTAATCGCTGGGAGCATGTACTGGCTCGGGCACTGGGTAAATCTCCGGGTTGTATTGGTGTCGAAGCAGCGGCATTGCCGGCCATTGTACGTAACTGGTTCGACGATCAAATGCCCGATATTGAACTGCATAATATTTCTCCGATGCTCGGCGAAATGCGCATGATCAAATCCGCAGAAGAAATCCAGGTGATGCGACAGGCGGGCGACATAGCTGGTGCGATGATGACTGCGGCCGAAGGCGCATTGGCCGAGGGTGCTCCGGAGTACGAAGCCGCGCTCGCAGTAATCGAGGCCGGTACGCGTAAAGCTGCGGGTTTTCTAACCGCTAAGGGCTGGGAAGCCTTTATTTCGCCGATGATCTATAACTTGCAGATTATGCAGTCGGGGCGTGACACTTCGATGGTGCATCGTCGTGCGAGCGTAAAGCCATTGCAAAAAGGCGATCCGGTTTATTTCTGTTTCTGCAATATGGCTCAGTTTAAGCTGTATAAACTCGGATTCGACCGCATGTTTTTCATCAAGGAAATCTCTGATGAGGCCGCTGAGGTGCAACAAACAGCCATTGATGCACAACAGGCGGCAATCGCAGTTATTCGACCGGGGGTTACAGCTGAATCCGTAGCCGAGGCCGCCAACGAAGTCTATGCTGAAAGGGGATACGAAACGGGTTATCGCACGGGTCGCTCGATAGGCATGGCTTATCTGGAGTCGCCCGAGCTTAAAACCGGCGATAAAACAATTCTACAGGCCGGTATGACCTTCGCAGTAGACGGCGGAATATCAGTCGATGGGGAGCTCGGTGGGCGTATCGGCGATTCGATTGTAGTTACTGAATCGGGAAGTGAGTACCTGACCAGTTATCCGCGTAAAATTCTGATGGTCAATCGTTAGACGGTTAATCAGCTCGATGATTCACCGGGCAGGTAGTTTTTTCCAGATCGAGCGAAGAAATTCCATAGCGCCTGCGAGGAGGGTAGCAGGCGTTTGTTTTTGTGTTTGACTACAAACCACTTGCGGTTAATTGGCAAACCCATGACATTGAGTGATATCAATCGCTTCGCCTCAAGTTCGGCGGCAACCGTATGAGCTGAAATCAGTGCGATACCCATGCCAGCCATGACTGCCTGCTTAATCGTTTCGTTACTACCGAATTCGACACCAGTACTGGGTGAAAATTTGTTTTTACTGAATAGATTATCGGCAACTGATCGTGTGCCTGAGCCGGGCTCTCTCAGCAAAAATGTCTGCCCCTCTAGCTGCGAGACTGGTATTCGTTGATTATGCGCAAACTCGTGATCCGGCGGCGCGATGATAATTTGTGGATGTTTGCCAATATATTCACTGCGTACCTCGAAGTGTGATGGTGGTAAGCCTGTGATGGCGAAATCGAGTTCCATACTTTCCAGTTTGTTGATGGTAATTTCCCGATTACCGACCTGTAGTTGCAATTTGACATCCGGGTATAGCTTGTTAAATGCAGCCAGCACTGTCGGAGCATAGTAGCGCGCGGTGCTGACAACACCCACGGATACCACGCCACGGTCAAAGCCAGATAATTCGTCGAGTGTATCACTACAGTTTGATAAAGAAGCCTGAATCTGTCTGCTCAATTCCAATATAGCCTTGCCGCCTGTAGTTGTTTTTAGACCCGTTTTACTGCGTTCGTATAATGGAATACCAATAATTTTTTCCAGATCCCGAATTTGTAACGATACCGCTGGAGGGGTCAGGTGAAGCTGTTTGGCAGCGGCAGATATGCTTCCTCTGTCGATTACAGCCTCAAACCCGCGTAGTTGTTTCAGTGTTAACTGACGAGCCCAGATGGAAAGTTTTTCTTTCATAAGTGCAAAGATAATTAAACTTTACTTAATAATCAAGTGTGTCCAAGATTACCGCTTTAAATGGTGAAGGCGGGAACGTAAAGTGACTACCGGTAGGGTCTGTCTTAAACAGTATTTAGATTCATGGTTAATCACTAACGTTGGCCGTGAACCAATTTGCGAGACAGTTGCCTGCATTGCCGCCACGGGAATTATATTTGCGCAAAATATCGCCCGATATACGGTCAATTCAAATTCGCTTCGGTCAGTTAGTAAAAATAGTGACGGAGACGTCCAGACTCCACTTGATATCCTCGCTCACAGCCTTTTTGAAAATGCCCTCAGAAATGCACCCGTTGGCATTCTCGTGTCAGAGGAAATCGAAGAAGCTATCGTACTAAATCAATCCGCATCACTGGGGGTGGTGATTGATCCACTGGATGGTTCTTCGAATATCGAAACCAATATTCCGGTTGGCACTATCTTCTCGATTTTTGAATTTGAGCTGGCTGATATTCCTCTGTCTAAAACGTCCTTTTTAGAACGTCAGGGCGTTAATCAACTGGGGGCCGGTTTTTTTATTTTTGGGCCACAAACAAAGCTCATTTTAACGCTTCTAAGTGGCACGCACATTTTCTCACTCGATCCCGAGTCAGCAGAATTTTATCTGTCGAAGGCTGATGTTCGAATTCCCGAATCACAACGTGAGTTTGCGATTAACGCATCAAATTACCGATATTGGGATGACTCTATTAGAGGCTATGTTGACGACTGTATCGCCGGCGAATCGGGTCCACGGGAAGAAAATTTTAACATGCGCTGGATCGCTTCGCTGGTGGCGGAAGCTTATCGAGTCTTGATACGCGGTGGAATTTTCTTATATCCGCGAGACTCACGTGCGGGCTATGAGAATGGTCGATTGCGTTTACTTTACGAGGCCTTTCCCATTGCATTGTTGATTGAGCAGGCAGGCGGAGCAGCGACCGATGGTGAGGCCAGAATCCTGGATAAGATAAACCTAGATTTGCATGGTCGTGTGCCTCTGATTTTCGGCTCGAAGGACAAGGTGGAGCGAGTAGCACACTATTATGCCACGCCACCGGTCGATAAAAACCGCTATGCCCTTTTTCAACCGCGTCAACTATTACGAAGTTAGTGTTCCTTCAACATTATAATTACGGATTCAGCGCCCCTGTGGTGTTCCGCAGCAAGGCGCAGTGCGAAGGCAAGGGCCGCTCCCTTGTCGAGTACTGCAACGTAGTTGCGAAATACCACAGGGAGGCCCTTCGGGTTAGTTTGTCAACGCCCAAGGACAGCGTTGTGCCTCTTGGCAAGGGAGCGGCCATTGCCTGCGAGGCGGCCTCGCCTAAAGCGCCTACTTTTGGTGCCGTGAACGTTGACAAGCTAACTGAACTCGCAATTATAATGTTGAAGGAGCACTAGAATCAATGTCGATTAAGCATCCAATTCTTTCTATTACAGGGTCTTCGGGCGCTGGCACATCCACGGTTAAAGATACCTTCGAATATATATTTTTCCGCGAAAAAATAAATTCCTGTTTCATCGAGGGTGATGCCTTCCACCGATATGATCGGCAGGCGATGAAACTGGCTATGCAGGAGGCTGAAAAAGCGGGTAATAAAAATTTTAGCCACTTTGGACCTGATGCCAATCTATTTGACGAACTTGAGGCTGTTTTTAAACAGTATGGCGAAACTGGCACTGGTAAAACCCGCCATTATATCCACGATGAATCGGAAGCTGCGCGTTATGGAGTGGAGCCGGGCAGGTTTACCGAGTGGAAAGCATTCCCTGAAGCCACCGATCTGCTGTTCTACGAAGGTTTACATGGTGCGGTAAAAACTGAAACAAACGATGTCGCTCAATATGCAGATTTAAAAGTAGGTGTGGTGCCGGTGACGAACCTGGAGTGGATTCAGAAAATTCATCGCGACAAAACCGCACGTGGCTACTCGGCTGAAGCAGTTACCGATACCATATTGAGGCGGATGCCCGATTACATCGATTATATCTGTCCGCAGTTTACCAATACGGATATTAACTTTCAGCGGGTACCGATTGTAGATACATCAAACCCATTCATCGCGCGCTGGATTCCCAGGGCCGATGAATCGATGGTCGTCATTCGATTTGCAAATCCGGCGGGAATCGACTTTCCCTATTTAATGTCGATGGTGGATGGCAGTTTTATGTCACGCGCCAATTGTATTGTCGTGCCAGGTGGCAAAATGGAGTTGGCGATGCAACTCATCTTTACGCCAATGATTTTACAGCTGGTAGACCGTAAACGCCGCGCTGCCTGATTGCAGTTAGTCCGAAAAATTGACAGAAAAGAGAAAATTCCACAATCTCATTTCGTCCGCTGAGAAGTCAGGGTAGAGATTCTCAGACTTGATAAATAATTGAAGGCGTGACTGTGCCGAACTCGTTGAGGAAATAATTTATGTCCAGAATAACCCTACGTCAGCTACTCGATCATGCCGCTGAGTACAGCTACGGTGTGCCCGCGTTTAACGTCAATAACATGGAGCAAGTGCTAGCCATCATGGAAGCGGCGCGAGTAGTTGATGCTCCGGTTATTCTTCAGGCCAGTCGTGGGGCACGTAGTTATGCAGGTGACATTATGATCCGAAAGATGGTTGAGGCGGCGGAAGAAATGTTTCCCGAAATCCCAATCTGTCTGCATCAGGATCACGGTAATAACCGGGCTACCTGCGTATCGGCCATGCAGGCCAGTTTTACCTCGGTGATGATGGATGGCTCATTGGAAGCGGACGCGAAAACACCAGCCTCGTTTGAATATAACGTTGATATAACCACTGAAGTTACCCGCATTGCGCACGACATCGGTGTTTCGGTCGAAGGCGAGCTGGGTTGCCTGGGATCGCTCGAAACAGGCGAGGGCGAAAAAGAAGATGGTCACGGTTTTGAAGGCAAGTTAAGTATAGATCAATTACTCACCGACCCGAAACAGGCAGTAGAATTTGTTACCCGAACCAAAGTTGATGCGCTGGCAATAGCTATGGGAACCTCACACGGCGCCTATAAATTCAGCCGCAAACCGGATGGCGATATCCTGGCGATGCAGGTTGTGAAGGATATTAATAGCCGCTTACCCGGTGTTCATCTGGTAATGCACGGGTCTTCGTCGGTACCACAGGAATATCAGGATATATTCAATGAATTTGGTGGCGAAATGCCACAGACCTATGGCGTACCGGTCGAGGAAATTGTGCGCGGCATTAAATATGGTGTGCGCAAGGTTAACATCGATACAGATTGTCGTTTGGTTATGGCCGGTGAAATGCGCCGGGTCGCCCAACAGGACAAGTCTCAGTTCGATCCCCGCAAGTTTCTGGCACCGGCGCTGGCTGCAATGCAGCAGCTTTGTAAAAGCCGTTATGAACAATTCGGTACCGCAGGCAATGCATCGAAGATTACATCGATCAGTGTCGCCGATATGGCAAAACAATACGACAGCGGGGCATTGGATCCGAAGTTGGCAAGCAGTGCCAGCGCCGCCTGATAAGGTCTTACAACGCGCTCAAATACTCGGCAATAGCTTCAATCTGCTGGTCGGATAAGTCGCTCAAAAGCCTGGGCATTAGGTCGTAAATATCACCCGGCCGCCTGGCGGATTTGATATCGTGCATCGCCTTAACCAGATAGGCTTTGTGTTGTCCACCGATTACCGGCGCGATATTTTCCCTGAACGGTGCATAGCGCTTTCCCCCTTCGCCGTGGCAATAGTTACAGCGCTCGCTGGTGAAAAGCTTCTCACCTTCTCGGGCAACACTTTTGTTCGTATTCTGCCCCTGCATCTTCGGCTGCAAGGCAAAATAGGCCGCGATATCTTCCAGGTCTTTAATATTCTGAATCACCGTTGAGATGCTACTCATCATCGGATCTTTGCGAATCCCCTCCTGGAACTCGGTCGTCGCCGCGACGATGTAGCTCTCCAACTGACCTGCCAGTTTCGGTATATTTTGATCAGGACTATTCCCATTCGTGCCATGACACTGGGAACACAACATCGATTTCTGCTTTCCAAGAACTGGATTCCCTTCACTCAGGGCAAATGGGCTAAAGCATAACAAGAAAATAACGATGAATGATTTGCATTTACCCATTTCAGTTCTCGGTTATTCGCGCGGGGGATACAGCTTATATCCCATTTCGATATAGGGCAATGTTGGCCTTGTCGGATATGAAACGACTCTAGTACTCCTTCAATGATATATCTTAGGATGCAGCCAGTCAGGAAGCAATTAGCTGCTAGGCGTGCGACCGCAGGACTAGCCGTAGCTAATTCGAGGGAGCACACCAACAGTAGCCGTTTTAGCCGACAACGCAGATGACTGCTTCCTGGCTGGCCTGAAGGGAGCGTCCAAAATTGGCCAATGCCGCGTCGCCTAGAGCGCTTACTTTTGGTGCAGACCTTATAAAGGGCATGCCATTCCCTGCGGACTGCGCCTCGCCTAAAGCGCCTACTGTTGGTGCCTTGGACAATTTGGGACGCTCTGCACTCATAAGATATATCATTGAAGGAGTACTAGTGTTAATCAGTAGAGGTTTTGTGATCTGGAAAGACCTGCTTCCATGGTTTTTGACACTACGATTATTTTACAGATCTTTGCACGACCCACCTGGAACTTTGCTATTTGGTGTCTATTTTTGGCCGCCGAATTTCCAATTATCGCGATGTCCCAGACTGGTAGGGACAGGAAAATAACAGGAACCCAGGCTATGCAGGTGGTTTAAAACAGGGTGCCGCGAGCTGGTATTTAAGCGGTAAGGCATCGGCTCAGAACTTCGCCCCATTAACCGAGGAAGAAATACAACGGGGCCAGAGTTTTTTCGTCAGCCTGCCATTGTCTCCGAACTCAATCAAAAAGGCCTGCATTCAATTAAATTTGATCAGGGTGTGCTGATGCCCGTAGAGCATCATGTCAAAGGCTTTCAGGACTGGGTCAGGGACTGCGTGGGCAGGTAATCACCTGAACGCTTTAATACGACATTGAACGATACCGATATCCGAGGCCTGTCTGAAAAGTTGGGGTGTACAAAATGGTGCAACCAGGCAGGCCAGAGTAACAGGGTGCCGGGTTCCGGCAATACCGAATATTCGGCCTCGATCTGAGGGTCATTTTTTATTGCGGTCATATTCGCCTGAGCACGTGGGTCGTAAAAAGAGATTTCACCGGGCGCCAGATCTTTGCGATTATTACTCGATATATTTTGACCTGGTACAGCGATATAGTAGGTGCCACTCAGATAGCTATGTGGGTGGTTATGCAAACCGTGGTAATCCCCGAGGCGGTTAATATTGGGCCAGGCCTGCAGTGACCACTGTGTTTCATAATCGACACCCTGCTTTTGCATGTATTGCTTAACCGATACATGAAAGCATTGCAGCAACCATTTAACCGACGGGTGCTCGTTTTGCAGAAAATTTTGCTCCAGGTAATCTGTGGTTAACGCCTGATTACTACTCTCAAGTTCGAGAATAAGATCTCGCAACATCTCATTTGGAACTTCATGCCCTGGAATTTCCTGTTGCAATAGCAGGGTGGGCCATAAAGAGATAAATCCATCATTTGCTGGTTGGTAATTCATTAATTTAACTCACGGGGATAAATTACAGATCGGATCATTCTATCCCACTGGATACCCGGGCTAGCCTTACATTTTCCTATGATACTGTAACACCTGGCTATTATGAGGCCTTGAAATTTTTAGATACATACTGTTTTTGGCATAATCTGGAGTACAAAAACATGTCATAAATAGATTATAACGATGTCGATATCGACCTCGAAAACTCAGATAAAGTCGAGGGTGTTGACTTTGATCATCATGCTAGTAGAAAGCATTAAAATCGAGTTAGAAGAAAAATTAAAATCTTATTGAACGCAAAAAACTAAAAGAAATGATGTTTACGGAAGACAGCTATTGAGGAGATTAATAAACGAGCAAGCTGAACAAAAGGGCTGAATCCTAACAAATACCGGGATCAGTTCTTTCCGAATCAAATCGAATAAATTTTGAATCAAAAAACGGTTTCCAGTAGGCTTGCCAATTCGATGGGTCCAGCAAAAGCAATCGATAGCAATGAGGTTATCAGTCGCCTGTCCAGTATGAAATGAGTCTAAACGGGGTAACTAATCGAAGGTCTAGATTTTTGACGTTCACAGCCAGTTTAGAATCTTATATCTGCTGCTGAAATATGTGGGCCAAAGGTCGCGGGGAATCTTCGGGTCACTCCTCAGTAAAACGTGGCTGGAGAGTATCTGTTCCTAATTTATGAGCTTTTATCGCCAGTCTCGGCTATTCAATCTGACTCATAAAAAACAGGGTCTAGCAGGCGAATTAATCCCGGCTCGCGTATCCGCGCCGTGATACCTCAGTGGCCGCGCATGACGTTATAGCCGCCTTCGCCTAATGGACGTTCCATTGTTGTCTACCTCAAATAGCGCAGCTTTAGCAGCCCCGCTCTGATTTACTCGTTAGTTCCACCACCTGCTCTGGAAGAAGGGAATTTGGCAGAGCCGTATCTAACCACCAGGTTGGCAATGGCCAGCAGTAGAATTGACCCGGATATGTAAAGTATGCCCAGATCGGGTTCATGGTTAGACTGGATATCGCCGATCATCATTCTGGTTAAAGCGGTGATTGCGACATAAATGAGGAATCGAACCGGCATATGATTGGTTTTAAAGTAAATGCCAACCATCGCACCAAGCTCCAGGTAGATGAACAGCAGCAGAATATCTTCGATTGAAGCGTGACCTTTAGTGGCCATGCCGATAAATGCGACCACGGCGGACCAGACAATGGCACCGCCAATCGCAAATAGCGCCACGTGATGAAATGCGTCGACAAATAAATTGCCGACATTATCGGTAAAACGATTAAGTTTTTCGTTCGCCAACTTAGTTTTCGAGAGTTTCGTCACAAATAGATCCTCAGCAATGCTGGTAGATTCGATATACGGCTAAATTAATACGTCGAGTTCTATATCGGCATGTTAGCAAGAATAAAATATTGTTGTCCCATTTGTCACCTATCCTTTTCATCTGCCCTGGTAATTGTTTGTTACACGATACAATAGTCGCGTAAACTTAACCCAGCAGACTATCAAACACACTGGCCATGAGCGAACTAGACCGAATCAAGTGGAATCAACGATACGCTGAGGATAACTATCAAAAAAATAATCCGGTGACATTACTGGAGGACTGGTTACCGAGATTACCTGTGGGTCGAGCACTAGATGTGGCCTGTGGCGCCGGGCGTAACGCACTATTTCTGGCGCAGGCTGGGTATCGGGTCGATGCGATTGATATTTCTTCTGAGGGTCTGAACCTGGCGAGACAAAATGCGGAGAGTCAGGAATTTCGCATTAACTGGATAGAACAGGATTTAGATCAGGTTTACCAGTTCGACACGGGTTACGATCTGATCCTCGTCATGTGGTTCGTCAATCTTGAGCTCATTACCCGATTGTGTGACTGCCTGGCGCCGGGCGGTTATTTGCTCGCCGAGAATCATTTGATCACCGACCAGGAGGTGGGCGGGCCAGCCAACCCAAATTTCCGGATAGCTCCTGGCGATTTACGCGAAGCCGTGTCAGGACTCGAGATTTTACTCTACGAAGAATCCGTTGAAGCAATCCCGGAAGGCGGCCAGGTTGCCAGTGCGCGTGTGGTTGCCAAGAATAGTTAAGGAGCCTCTGATTAAGTCTGAGCGAATCAGATTGTGATTCAAAATAATCAAGATCAAGGCGTGGAACGCGAGTAACAGAGGGCTATTGCTAAGTTTCACAACGCAGAGATTGAATATTTTGGACACAAGATATTCGTTCATGACTTGATCAGAGGCTCCTCAATCAGATAGCGATGAAAAATGAAAATCTTCAACCTTCAGGGCAGGCATCGCCATAGAGATAAATCCTCCAGTTGCGACTGGTTTACCACTGGCTACTACATTGTTAAGCACTCGCAGTACTGATTCATTCCAACACATTTCTACCACCGGATTCGTGACCTCACTATTTTTGATGGGGTAGGTACCGTCTCGAGTCATACCGGTGAAACCCAGGGTTTTAGCATCGGTGGAACGGATATACCAAAAACGAGTGACTAAAATACCATCCTCGGTCGTCACTATCGCCGCAGCTCGACAGGGCAGGATCGCCGGACATAACTCGTTGTTTGAGAATGGCCAGATACCGCGCATCTGCAAACTGGCAGCCTGCCTTTTTGGCGGTGCCGCGGGCTTGTTTGAGTAGATCGAACATGGCTTTACTCTAATAAATTCCATAAATTAGGGAAAATCTGGGTTCACAGGATTTCCGCGTGCGCGGGAATGTCGAGCTTTATAGCGAGGCCAGTGCGAGCTTTGGACTCTGATCGTCGCCCTCACGCAAAAATTCGCTATTTAATAAATGAGGGTTTATAGTTCTATCGTAATTACGATCCTGTCGACGGGTCGCCACTATCAGGAACGTGGCGCACAACCAAAGGCAACCTGATAATAATTTGGAGGAAGAAAGCAATGTCACAGCAATCCGTTAAAGAAGCCATCCAACAAACCGCCGCTGCTGTAGAAGCCGATGCATCGGCGGGTAAAGTCAAATATTATGCAACCACTAAGTGGGAAGAGAACGTTCGATGTACCGCGAAAGTGCGGGACTTCGAGCCAATGGTTATCGACGAACCGGCGGCATTCGGTGGGGGTGATGCTGCTATGAGTCCTGCCGATGTAGTGCTGGTAGCACTAGGAACCTGCCAGGAAATTATGTATGCAGCTTTGGCTTCGGCCATGGACATCCAGCTCGACGAATGCAAGGTAGACGTGACCGCAGACCTCGACCTCAAGGGATTGATGGGGATGGATCCAGACGTGCCACCCGGCCTGCTTGCCATGGATTACAATGTACACCTAAAGAGCCCGGCATCCGATGAGGCGCTTAAAGAGTTAATAGATGTTGTCGAACGTCAATGCCCGCTGCTCGATACGCTTACCCGCGATATCAAGGTAACTGGAAAAGTGAATATCAACGACAGGTTGGAATACGTTGGAGCGGGAAGCTATCTGGCCCAGAAAGGCTGATAAAAAAAGGTCGGATCAGAATAAAGGGGTCAATCATTGATAATAATAGTATATTAATCATGATAGACCCCTTACTCGTCACCAGGGTGTGAGTCTCCTGGACTATTGTTGGGAGGCCTTCCAGAAAGACCTCGAAGCCTCCTGGCTTGCACTCTGCGCCAACCCACTACCAATACAACAAGTACCAGTGGTGCGGCCCAGAACACCACGGGGTCGTAGAAGTATTCGGCGAGTTTTTCCAGCATTATGCTTATTACGCCTTTTGTCTAGGAGTCTGTCGGACTTAGGTAATCGTAGCGATATGTACAGGATGTACGGTAGTAGAACAATGCAGGACGCAATTGTCGAGGGAAAGCTATTTTGAGTCAGATTTTTCTATCGATTGAGGTGAAAAAATTGACTGGATCAATTTTTAACAGCTTTAGCTGGCCCGAAGGGTGTAGGGCAGGATGCCCGGAATAATAGTCATTCATATTTACCGGTTTTTGCTCCTGCACCAAAAGTAGGCGCTTTAGGCGCCAACGGTAGGCGCTTTAGGCGCCAACGGTAGGCGCTTTAGGCGAAACCGGCATACCGTATTCCTATACATAAACGAAATGGATAGGGAAATCTGACTCAAAATGGCTTTTCCGCAGTAGATTTATCCTAAGTCCGACAGACTCCTAGGCCAGAAATTCGGAAAAAAAGCACCCACTCGTCGCTGATATCGACGATAGTCATCTTCGAATATTTTGATCATGCGTCGTTCTTCGTAGTATCCACCGATCACCATATAGGTGGTGTACATGGCGATATAGACGATATTGTTTAACGATGGCCCGCTGGTCAGCAAGAATAAAAACCCGGCGACCATCATCGGGTGGCGTACCCAGCCGTATACTCCTCTGATTTCAAGGCGATGGGTTCCGAACAGCTCGATATCCTCTGTTGGCGGGGTCTTGCCGAGAATCTTCAATAAACCCTGGAAAGCCTGCTTTAAGCCCAAAAACTCGAGGTAATCGCTTTGCATTAAAGCGGCGTAGAGAAAAGCAATGGAACCTAAATGCAGGACAAGGATAATTTGCCAAAGCCATTCTGGATAGACGAACAGCCAGACGTCATATTCGATGTTGCGCGCCCAATGCAGGGACGCGACACCATAGTAGAGAGCCCAGTAGCTAAGGCCGCAATAAACCAGACGCCAGAAGTGATCGACGAAAAATGGGCTAGTCCAGCGCGCCAGCATATCTTTGAATGGTTCCTGAGCGCCGATTGAATGGAGCAGCCCAAATACCGCAAACGCGGTTATCGACGCTGCATAACCGCCGAATATGGATGATTCCATTATAGGCGGCTGTTCTAGTCTGAGTTTACTGGTTCTCGTAGGCTGCGATGGCGGCCTTTAGGTCATTGTATTCTTCGCAGCCGAAAGTGCAGATATCGTCGAGCTTTTCCAGACGTTTCCTGGCATTTGCGAGGTCATCGGTTTGCAGGTAAAGCTCACCCAGATATTCGTTGGCGCCGCGATGATCCGGGTCGATCGATAACGCCTTCTGATAGGCGTTCAGGGCCTTGTCAAACCGCTTCAGTTTTCGGTTGCTGAATCCGATGTAGTTCCAGGCGTCGGCATCCTTTGGTTTGGCGACAACTACCTTGTTAAGCAGCATAATTGCTGTTCTGTAATCGGCGGCCTTAACAGCTTTTACACCGTTTTCGTAATTGTCCGCTTTGGGTTGAGTGGATGAGCTGGAGGAACCCGCAGCCATTGCTGCGGATATCAATAGGGAGCTCAGCACGAAAGCCATTACATACTTGATCAACATCGTTTCTCTCTCCTGGGATCACGATTGTGGACGGAATGTTCAATCTGTCGCAATCCCTTTTAGCCGTAGGTGTCAATTATGCCATGATCGGCATTAAAGCGTCCAAGGTTTAGGATCTTTCCGTGGATGAATAGGGTCGAATTTATTGGCTCTTTTGAGTTTCGAGTGGGTCATGCTGCATGTGGGTTGATCTCTGCAAAGTTGAGTTTTCCTGCAATCAGGAAAAGCACTGTACGCATTGTGATTAACCGGCCATACCCCCGGGCCTTGCGCTTGGCCGCTTGAAAGAGCCCGTTTAG
>CAXMRQ010000205.1:0-14980 GCA_964196115.1 uncultured Gammaproteobacteria bacterium | reverse complement strand
GCATGGTCTCGAAGCACTTGAATTCGAAGCAGGCAGTACACCGACATCGCAAATGGCCGCCGATAAAATTGGTTGCGAAGTTGGACAAATTGCCAAATCGATGCTGGTAAAGGGGAAAGACGGTGAGTTCCGGCTTCTTATCTGTCCGGGCGATAAACGTGTCGACAATAAAAAGCTAAGAAACACCCTCGGTGTAAAAGCCCGTTTCGCGACAGCCGAGGAAATCGCAGCGCAAACTGGCTATAGACCCGGCGGTGTCTGCCCATTCGCGCTCGATGGCCTGGCGATTTTTATCGACACCAGTCTGACACGCTTTGAGTTAATTTATCCCGCTGCCGGGAATGACGCCTCAGGCGTGCCGATCAGTTTCGAAGCACTAAAAAACCTGGTTAACGCAGAAACCTGCGACGTTATGGGTTGAATAGCTGGATTTTCAAAATTAATGCCTCTAAGCCTTAAACCTGAATCCATAGCTACCTGTTTTACCCCGATTTCAGCCTTTCCTTTGCGTCCTTAGGGCCTTTGCGAAATCCTCAGGGTTAATATCACACTGAAACAAAAACTGTTTGCACCATAACCATATAAAACAATGTACCGGTAAAAATGGAAACCAGATAGTTTTTCAGGCTGAGGTGTATCACGAGCGTCACTACGACAGCAGAAATTTCACTTATGCCATAAGGTGCATTGCTTAGATCAATATGCTTTAACGAATAAAAAATCAAAATAGTCATGATTATCGGTGGGAAGGTCTTTTCAACAAAAATAATGACTGCTGGTGGCTCGTGATTTACAAAAAATAGAAAAGGAAACAGTCGAGTGGCAAAGTTTGCCAGAGCCACGACGGCAATCGTGATCAGGATGTCGAAATTATCCATCGATGGTCGCCCTAACCTGTCTTTCAATTTGCTTTTTCAGCATAAACATTAACAGCATTGAAAAACCGATAGCTGATATCAGCATTCGATCCACCGGTAACAGGCTATAGGCAGCAATTGCCGAAACTGCGCCTATTACGAAAGGCAGATAGCTTTTAAGGTTTTTATATTGCTCGACTGCCAGTACGATAAATAAGGCAGTGAGAGAAAATTCCAGGCCTTCTGTATTAAAACTGAAAATGCCACCAGCTACAGCTCCGATAGTCGTGCCAGCCACCCAGTAACACTGATTTAAAAGGCTGAGGTAGAAATAATAATGTTTTGCCGAGAGCCCCTGTTTTTCGGGGATCGAAGTTAATAAGGCAAAGGTTTCATCGGTAAGAGCAAAAATCAAATAAGGCTTAAACAGGCCACTAGATTTGAATTTTCGCAGTACCGAAAGCCCATAAAATGACTGTCGTAAATTTACTACTAACGAAGCAATCGCCAGGTCAAACAATCCGACCTTGGCGTTTATCATGCCAATTGCGAGAAATTGCAGGGCACCCGCGTAGACGAATATCGACATGACCGTTGCCAGATACCAATCGTAGTCGAAACTGACAAATAATAATCCGAATGCAAAACCAATAATGACGTAACCCATCATTACCGGAATCGAATTCTTGACGGCTGCGAACAGCTCCTGTTGAGTTTGCACTAATTAAACTCGCTATTGACCAAAGCCCAATAGGGTCCTAAAAAAGCATGAGTCTAGCGATAGCTAGCAGAGGTAATAAATTGAGAAAATGTCTCGCACCAAACCACGATGGCGCCATATTGTTCTAGATCTACTGACTCATCGAGCGGTACGATAAAGTTATCAAATGTTCTTATCGGCCCGACTTTTAAGGAATCTGCCTTAATTTCGAGAAAAGAATCACGCGTATCAACCAGATTTTTGGTGAGGTATAAAAAATAATCCGGTCCGGGGGCAAGAGAGCCCATCAAGCTAATGTTAGTCTTGTTGATAGATACTGCACCTTCACCCCAATGAATCAGGTCGCTACCTGCTACATCCTTGTGGAACCTGGTCTTGTAGAGCGCCTGTTGCGATGAAGATGTCACTTCTGATACTGAAGGCCCTTCGGGTGCCGTCAGAATCGGTAGCAGGTAGATACCGAGTGCGACACCCAATACCAATGCTATCGTGTGTGTAACCAAAAAACCTAAAAACTTCATTTTGACTCCGAATTCTTTAAAATTACTTTATAAATCAGTTAGATTCAATTATGTCGATGAAGACTCTAAAAATCTATTGTTAATTATTCACAGACTATTCGAAAAATTTTCAAAGCCACGTTAATTTTCTCGTGTAAAGCTGATAAAGTGCGCAGCCAGATTCCAGTATCGCAGTAACCCATGACAACTTTTAATATAGGCATCGATACCGGTGGCACCTATACCGATGCCGTAATAGTTGATTCGCATAGCCATCAGGTGATTGCCACGGCGAAATCGCTAACCACGCGTGGAAAGCTTGAAATAGGTGTAAGCAATGCGTTGGGTGCAGTCATGCAGGCATCCGCAAAACAATTGAGTGCCGAGAAGATAGGACTGGTTTCACTGTCTACCACACTCGCTACGAATGCACTGGTTGAAGGTATGGGCTCGTCGGTAGCGGCGGTGCTAATCGGCTTCAGCGACGACATGGTGCTTCGTAGCAAACTCGGGGAAGCGATACCCAGCGCTAAGATTATTCGTGTTAAAGGTGGGCACAACTATGACGGTAGTGAAACCTGTGCACTGGATGAAGCCGACCTGGAGCAGAAAATCGGCGAACTGCATGGTTCAGTCGACGCTTATTCAGTCGCCGCAAACTACTCTATTCGAAATCACCAACACGAACAACGCGCCAAACGCATCGTTCACCGGCTAAGCGGTCGGCCAGTCACTGCCTCAACTGAGTTGTCTGATGGATTAAATGGTCCATTACGCGCCCTGACTGCCACATTCAATGTAAGAATCGTATCACTGATTATCGATTTGGTGCAAAGCGTTCGGGTATCGATGCAACAATTTAATATCGATGCACCGTTAATGATAGTAAAGGGTGACGGATCTATTGCTGATGCAGATTCGGTGATAGATAAACCTATAGAAACCATTCTGTCGGGCCCGGCAGCCAGCGTGATCGGCGCCAATTTCATTTCAAATTTAAATGATTTTATTATTTCTGACGTTGGCGGCACAACTACCGATGTCGCAATCGTACGCAATGGCTGGCCCAGCATTAACGAAAAAGGCGCTATGGCTGGTGGCTATCGAACTCTAGTGCGGGCAATTGATATGCAAACCATCGGGCTCGGTGGCGATAGTGAAGTTGACATTAACTATAAAGGGCATATCAATTTAAAACCTAACCGTGTGGTACCCGTATCATTAATCTGTGATCGCTTTCCGAAATTAATCGATACCTTGCGATCTAGTTTAGGTGCCGGGATGGGACTCGCTCGGGCAATTCGATTTATCTTTTTGCCCGAGGGCTTTGATAAAGATAATTTGCCGAAAGGTTTAAGCGAAGCAGATTTAGAGTTTATACAGAATATCTCAACTGAACCGCAGCCGTTTGACAGTATTGTGGTACGTGCTTCCGATAGGGCTCGTGCCGAAAGGTTGCTCGTCCGTGGTATCGTTCAGGTTTCCTCGCTAACGCCAAGTGACGCTGCGCATGTGTTGGGCATTCAGTCGCAATGGTCTAGCGAAGGCGCACGACTGGCCTGTTTGATGCTGGGTCGCTCTTATGGCTTAATTTCCTGGGATGAAGATAAGATCGAGGAGGATACGCAAAAATTTGCACAGCGCATTTTCGATGTTATGGTAGGCAAGAGTGCATCCCTGATTATTAATCAACTAACGGGTTATACATTTCCACTAGACGACCCACTGGTTAACGCTGTGACACATGGGGATTTCCAACTGAATAATCTTTCGATCTCATTAAAACCGACGATACCGGTGGTTGCCGTGGGTGGTCCGGCACCGATATTTTATCCACAAGTGGGCGAACGTCTTAATGTTCAAAGTGTTATCCCGCACCACGCCGAGGTTACCAATGCTATAGGCGCCGCAATCGGACGCATTAAGATACGCACAGTTATCGAAATCACTTCTAGCGAATCTGGTGGTTACCATCTTCATCACGATAGTAAACCGCTATTTATAGTAGATTCTGGTGAAGCCCTGGAACAGGCAAGGCAATTAGCGAGCGCTTATGTCGAACAGAAGGCTATTTCGATGGGCGGTGGTTCTGCCGAAATCAACATTCAGGTAGAGCGCGTCGACCTCCCTGATATGGATAAAGATCGAAGTCTGATAGCAGCAACAATAACCGCCGAATGCCTCAGTTCACCGATGATTTAATCTGAACCAGAAGTCTGGCGGTCTAACAAACTAATTACAGGAAGCAATAAATGAGCATTACCTACGATTATGACTTAATAGCACTTGGAGCCGGCAGCGGTGGTTTATCAGTAGTCGAACGCGCCGCGAGCTACGGACAAAAATGTGCCGTCGTCGAACACGGCAAGATGGGTGGAACCTGTGTTAATGTCGGCTGCGTTCCGAAAAAAATCATGTGGTTTGGCGCCAACCTGGCACATCTAATCGACGATGCTAAAAGTTATGGATTCGACGTCAAGAACAACAGCTTTAACTGGGCTCACCTCGTCGCGAAGCGCGAAGCCTACATTAGCGGTATAAATAACTGGTATTACGGCTATCTAAAAGACCTCGGAATAGATGAATTTAAAGGCTCGGCCAGTTTTGTCGATCCACACTGCATTGAAATCGACGGCAAGCGTTATACCGCAAAACATATAGCCATTGCCACCGGCACAGTACCGACCATAGCAGACATTCCCGGTGCCGAACATGCGATCACCTCGGATGGTTTTTTCGCGCTGTCCAAGCGCCCTGACCAGGTAGCTATTGTCGGCTCGGGTTATATCGCGGTTGAACTCGCGGGCGTGTTAAATTCACTCGGATGCGAAGTGACTATGTATTTGCGCAAATCACATGTACTGGGTAATTTTGATTCGATGTTAAGTAACAGCTTATTCGACGAACTTAAAAGTTCCGGCGTGCATTTAAAGACCGAAAATCAAATTCGACAAATTACAAAACTGCCCAACGGTTTACTGGAAGTGACAGATTTACATGGGGAGACCCAGTCCGGACTCGATCAGGTAATGTTCGCAGTCGGTCGTAACCCCGATCACGCCGCGTTAAAAATCGAAAATTCCGGTGTTGAGCTCGACGCTCGTGGATATGTTAAAACTGATCTCTATCAAAATACCAACCAGGCGCATATTTTTGCGCTCGGAGATATCACTGGACGGGCACCACTCACACCGGTCGCAATCGCCGCCGGCCGCCGCCTGGCAGACCGACTTTACGATGCTCAAATCGACCGGCATCTTGATTACCAAAATATCGCTACCGTTGTCTTTAGCCATCCCCCTATTGGCACTGTAGGATTGACCGAGGCGGAGGCAGTGAAGAAACATGGTGATTCAATCAAGGTATATCAAACCAGTTTTACGGCTATGTTCAATTCGATCAGCGATCATCCGCTGAAAACTGCGATGAAGCTGGTATGCCTTGGTGAATCAGAACAGGTAATCGGATGCCATGTGATAGGACCGGGGGCTGACGAAATGCTACAGGGGTTTGCTGTCGCTGTACGCATGGGCGCGAGGAAAAAGGATTTTGACGATACAGTAGCAATACACCCGACTAGCGCAGAAGAACTGGTTACGATGCGTTAAGTCGTCAGCGATGCAGCGGCACCGGCACTAATAATCATCAGCTTTTTCGTAGAATAAGCTGGAACAGTCTGGCGGTTTGTTTGTAGGGATCACGATTGGTAAGCGCAAATTCAAGTTTTTTGAGCTTTTCGTATACATCTGCCTCCTGTTTTTGCTCGTTACTGCCCCAGTAGTTATACATGCAGCGGATTCCATAATGGCTTTCCAGGTTAAAACCCATTTGATTGAGTAATTCGGTTAACTCTTCTACCCTGTAGGCATTTTCATTAACGCCAAAAATAGAGCTGGTCTGCTCACCCTGCTCCAGTAACTCGTAGGCTTCGTCGAGATCACCATTTAAAAAAGCGGCTTGATAGGCAAGAGAGTATTGATTTGGCGCAATCAATGACAGCATACCGCCAGGTTTCAAAACCTTTCCCAGTACATCCAGTAACGGCTCAAGATCATCAACGTATTGAATCACGTTGTGGCACAGCACGATGTCGAACTGCGATTCATCAAATGTTTTATAGATATTCAAAATATCGATCGCGTGGGTCTTAATACGACCGGAAACACCGGCCAGGGCCGCATTGACATTGGCGTCATTCAGCATCTGCTGAGATACATCGACGATATCAACCTGATGATTCATTCGCGCCAATGCGAGGCTATCAACGCCATTTCCACCACCTGCATCGAGTATTCGAAGTGGCGGTGCGTCAACCGGTATATGCTTCTTCAGGTTGTTTTCAACCAGTTCGTAGCTAAATCTCGCCCAGGTCGTTTTCTGCTCGGCCTTCCAACCCTCCAAATTGGCTTCAAAGGAATTTTTTTGACGCGCGGCACGTAAGGCTTTTTTCAAATTAACCTTTCCAGTGTATAAAGCTTTACCGATGATTACACCGTTGATGCCATCATTGTTATAACACTCAAGTACATCTTCGAGACTACCGATGCCACCACCGACGGTGATATTCAGTCCACTTATCCTGGCCAGATCGATTGAAGCTTCGAGATCAATACCGGTCATTGAACCATCGAGATGGATGCTGGTATGGATTGCCCTGGTAACGCCCAGCTGGCGCATCTGGATTGCCAGGCCCGTCGCCTGAATACTGCCGCCTGCCCGCCAACCACGAATCTGCACTTCACCTACAGCATCGGTATCAATACCCAGAATGATGGCGTCACCTCCATAATGGCTAATCGCATCGGCCATTAGTTGAGGATTTTCCACGGCGCCAGTACCAATAATGACTCGATTGATACCCGATTTCATCGCCCAATGAACATCATCTAAACTTCGAATTCCACCACCGAACTGGATATTCACATCCAGCTGACAAATCTCTTCAATTAATTGCCAGTTGTTAGTCGCATCTTCATCAAATGCAGCATCCAGGTTAATGAGCTGTAGCCACTGAGCACCCTGGTCGATCCATTGATTGGCGCAGGCGATTGGGTCGGTATGAAATACAACAGGATTGCTGGTATCTCCCTGGGTGAAACGGACAACCTCACCATTGTGTAAATGAATCGCTGGATAAATAGTAAAATTGTTTAAATTCATATGTTTATTGAATATATCTAAAGTAATTTATTAATTAAATTACACGCAATTTGTTCGACCCCAGGAGTCGAATACTAATTCTATACCTTCTCGGGAAATAGTTCATTTTGATTAATTGGATTGCCAGACCGATAATAGAAACCGGCTAGGAGTCTGTCGGGCTTAGGTACCAACAGTAGGCGCTTTAGGCGCCAAAAGTAGGCGCTTTAGGCGCCAACAGTAGGTGCCCCTAGGCAACGCGAGCAGTTACCGAGATTTATCCTAAGTCCGACAGACTCCCAGTGTATGGGTGGGTTTAATACTGTCTTATTTAAATGCGACTTGATGGCTAGCGATTGAGTCATCGCATCGAATTTAACGATGATAAAAATTTAGATTTTAATTTAGATACCTAGCACATCCTGCATACCGAACAGACCATGCTCTTTTTGCTGTATCCACTGGCTGGCGCGTATGGCGCCATTGGCAAAAGTCATACGACTGGACGCCTTGTGAGTTATCTCAATTCTTTCACCTTCGTCAGCAAACATAACTGTATGCTCACCAACAATATCACCCGCCCGTATGGTTTCGAAGCCGATTGTTTTGCGCTCTCTGGCTCCGGTTTGTCCTTCGCGACCGTAGACCGCACAGTCGTCAAGGTTACGTCCCAAAGATTCGGCGATTACCTGCCCCATCTTGATCGCTGTACCCGAAGGCGCATCAACTTTGTGCCGATGGTGAGCTTCGATGATCTCGATATCGACGCTGTCGCCGAGTGCTTTGGCGGCTGTTTGCAATAAACGCAGGCAGAGATTGACACCAACACTCATATTAGGAGCGTACATAATGGCAATCGACTCTCCGGCATCGCGTAATTTCTGTTCCAGTTCCGAATTCACGCCCGTGGTACCAATTACCATTTTCTTATTGTGTTTAAGACAATAATCGACATGATTTGAAGTCACACTGGGATGAGTGAAATCGATTAATACTTCGAATTTGTCGGCGTCGAGATGATCGGCAATAAAGACATTTTGCGCTTCGATTCCGGCAACTACGCCAGCGTCCTGACCTATTAAACTATTACCGGGTTTGTCGGTTGCCTGTGTCAAAATGGTATTTTCGCAGGCTGCACATGCGACTACCAGATTTCTGCCCATTCGACCGGCGGCTCCGGCTACAGCAATTTTGATCATGATTTCATATCTTCAAAAAATTTCTTCATGCCGTCAATCCAGGAGTGCTCATTCGGGCTGTGTTTTTTACCCGATTTCCCCATTAGATTGCTGAATTGCTCAAGTAACTCTTTTTGCTCAGAATTCAGCTTTACTGGTGTTTCCACCACGATTCGACAAATTAAATCACCTACCGGCCCGCCACGTACGGGCTTGACGCCCTTTCCACGCATTCGAAACGATTTGTGCGTTTGTGTACCGGCAGGAATTTTAAGATTCAAACGTCCATTTAAACTCGGGACCTCGAGTTCACCACCCAGAGAAGCTGTGACGATGCTTATTGGCACCTCGCAATACAAATCAGCATTATCGCGTTCGAATATCGCATGTGGTTTAACGTGCATCTGCACGAATAAATCACCTGGTGATGCGCCAGCTTCGCCCGCCTCTCCCTCACCCGTTAGGCGAATACGATCACCATTATCAACACCAGCCGGTACTTCAACCGATAAAGACTTGTGTTCTTTAACACGGCCTGCCCCATGACAGGTATTACAGGGATCACTAATAGTGGTACCCGCTCCACGACATTTTGGGCAGGTTTGCTGTACCGAGAAGAATCCCTGTTGCATGCGCACCTGTCCATGCCCACCGCAGGTACTACAGGTTTCAGGCGAGCTGCCTTCTTTTGCACCAGATCCCGCGCAACTGGTACAGTGTTTCATTGTCGGCACCTTAATTTTTACCGTGGTGCCAGAAACAGCGTCTTCGAGGTTTAATTCGAGGTTATATTGTAAATCGGCGCCCTTGCGCACCCCGGACCGACCACCGCCGCCACCAAATATATCGCCAAATATATCGCTAAAGGCGTCACCGAAGCCGCCACTGCCGCCACCAAAACCGCCACCTACGGATTGATCGACGCCCGCATGGCCGAACTGATCATAGGCTGATCGCTTGTTTGAATTAGATAGTACGTCGTAGGCTTCTTTGGCTTCCTTGAATAATTTTTCAGTTTCCTGATCGTCAGGGTTTCTATCAGGATGGTACTTCATTGCGAGGCGTCGGAAAGCCTTTTTCAGATCAGCATCCGATGCTGAACGTTCAGTTCCGAGTACTTCGTAATAATCTCTTTGTGACATTTTTTAACCTGTATATTGCACAAAGGGAACAAAGATCAGGTACAAGCTGAGGTAGATGGAAATTTGATTCATGATACCTGGGCCTTTAATTCTGGCGATAAGCTCGATAGCATTCACCGTCTTCGTGCAACATCCGGGTTAGTGCCCTAAAGACAAAAAACCCGGCCCGTAAATTACAGACCAGGTTTGCGAAATCCATATGGATTATTTTTTGTCGTCTTCTACTTCTTCAAATTCAGCATCGACCACATCGTCGTTTGCACTGTCAGAACCCGCCTCGGCATTTGCATCTACTGGCCCTGGACCATCAGCTGAACTGGCGGCATAGGCTTTTTCGGCCAGTTTGCTGGATGCTTCCGCTAGCGTCTGGGTCTTGCTTTCTATGTCCGCCTTGTCGCCACCTTCCATTGCTGTTTTCAATGCGGCGATTGCGGCTTCGATATTCGTCTTATCTTCGGCTTCAACCTGATCACCAAGATCTTTCAACGATTTTTCAGTCGCATGAACCATCGCATCGGCCTGGTTACGAGTCTCGACCATTTCGCGAACCTTACGATCTTCGTCTGCGTGCGCTTCAGCATCTTTAATCATTTCATCGACTTCTTCATCGGACAAACCACTGGAAGCCTTGATTACAATCTTTTGCTCTTTGCCAGTCGCCTTGTCTTTAGCCGACACATGCAGAATACCATTGGCATCGATGTCAAAAGTGACCTCAACCTGTGGCACGCCGCGTTGCGCTGGAGGAATATCTGCCAAATCGAATCGACCCAGTGATTTATTCGCGGTGGCTACGTCACGTTCACCCTGCAACACATGCACGGTAACTGCAGTCTGGTTGTCTTCCGCAGTCGAAAATGTTTGCGCTGCCTTGGTCGGAATCGTTGTATTCTTTTCGATCAATTTGGTCATTACACCGCCCAGAGTTTCGATTCCGAGCGATAATGGTGTAACATCGAGTAACAAAACGTTCTTAACATCACCGCCTAATACACCGCCCTGGATGGCAGCACCACTGGCTACCGATTCGTCTGGATTGACATCACGACGGGGTTCCTTGCCAAAGAAGTTTTTCACCACATCCTGTACTTTCGGCATACGTGTCTGACCACCAACCAAAATGATATCGTCGACTTCGGACACCGTAAGACCGGCATCGTCGAGTGCCACTTTGAGTGGATCAATCGTACGTGCGATCAAATCATCGACCAGTGATTCAAGTTTAGCGCGGGTAATCTTCAGGTTCAGATGTTTCGGGCCCGACGCATCGGCAGTAATATAAGGTAGATTAACATCGGTTTGCTGAGTTGAAGACAGCTCAATTTTTGCTTTCTCGGCAGCCTCTTTAAGGCGTTGCATTGCCAGTGGGTCGCCACGCAAGTCCATGCCCTGATCTTTTTTAAATCCATCAGCGAGGTAATCAATTAGACGCATGTCGAAGTCTTCACCACCGAGAAAAGTATCGCCATTAGTGGATAACACTTCGAATTGGTGCTCGCCGTCAATTTCGGCGACTTCGATAATAGAGATGTCGAAGGTACCACCGCCGAGATCGTAGACTGCGATCTTCTTATCGCCGCTAGCCTTGTCCATACCGTAAGCCAGCGCTGCTGCAGTCGGCTCGTTAATAATACGCTTAACTTCAAGACCTGCTATTTTACCGGCGTCCTTGGTCGCCTGACGCTGTGAATCATTAAAATAAGCCGGTACTGTAATGACAGCCTCAGTAACTTCTTCACCGAGATAATCTTCAGCAGTCTTTTTCATTTTTTGTAGTACGCGGGCAGATATTTCCGGGGGCGCCATTTTCTTGTCTTTGGCTTCCACCCAGGCGTCACCATTGTCCGCCTTTAAAATTTTGTACGGCACCAGGGAGATATCCTTTTGCACGGCCTTTTCATCAAAACGACGTCCAATCAATCGTTTGACCGCATATAAAGTATCGCTTGGGTTGGTAACTGCCTGTCGTTTTGCTGGCTGACCAACTAAAACTTCATCGTCATTGCCAAAGGCCACAATTGAAGGTGTTGTTCTATCGCCTTCGGCGTTTTCGATAACCTTCGGTTTGCCACCTTCCATCACCGCCACACATGAGTTGGTGGTTCCCAGGTCGATTCCAATAATTCTGCCCATTTAAATACTCCAATTAATCTGTTTGTTTAACTTAAGTCCTGATGTAAGGATGAAATTCAGCCTTTCAAGTCATTACTATTTTTAAGGTTAAATAATATGCGGCTTTATTCTATTTGGCGACCACTACCATCGCTGGTCGGATCAGCCTGTCGTTGAGTAAAAAACCTTTTTGCATAACATCGATCACGGTATTGGATTCTGCATTTTTATCTTCGATCATGCTAATCGCCTGATGTTGCTCCGGATCGAATACTTCTCCAAGCGGTTCTATCTGTTTTAGCCCATGCCTTTCCAGCACCTGAACAAACATAGACATAGTCAATTGTGTACCTTCAACAATACTGGCCAAACTCGCGTTATCTGCCTCTGCTGCCTGCTGCCCCAATTCCATGCTATCCACTATCGGTAACAATGATTCAGCAAAATTACGTATTGCGAATTTGTGCGCATTTTCTATATCTCTTCCTGCGCGTTTGCGGTTATTTTCCATCTCGGCCTTTAATCGCATGATTTGATCCCAGTAATCTTTGATGGTTACCTGCGCTTTCTCTAACTGTTGTTCAATGTTTTCATTCGACTCATCGCCATCAACCTGAGCGGCGGCGGCAATATCAGCGCCTAATGATTCGTCCTCAGTCTTGCTGGCTTCATTGCCGATTGCTTCTTCGTCTTCTTTAGCCTGATGTTGTTCAGATGACATACTTTACCCCACGACTTTACTGACACATTCTGTATTGACGAACCTGCCCATTTCATGATTATTTAATGACTGATCTTAACCCGGAAAATTCATAAATCATGCACAATCTCGCTTGCCTATTGATTCCACAAGAAATAGTTCCTCAGTCGCTCGGAATCATTGATACGAGGCTTCTTCGGATATTTCCTTGTGGAATCAACATGCTGCGCGATCCTTGCGCAGGTTTATGAAATTTCCGGGTTGGTTATGATCAGCACGCAAATTTAGTGAATTACAATGTATGGATTATTTTTGTGTATTCAAGGCCGAACTTAATAATTTCGCTGTGATATCGACTACCGGTATGACTTGCTCATAAGCAATTCGAGTAGGTCCAATGACACCGAGCACGCCAACTACCCGCCCATTAATTTGATAAGGTGCGCCAAGAACACTGCAATCACTTAACACCGAATACCCCGATTCGCTACCGATAAATATCTCAACGCCCTCGGCAGAGGTGCAACCATCGAGCAGCTTAAGTAAATCAGTCTTTTCATTAAATACATTAAATAGTCCTTGTAACTTATTGATATCAGAGAGTTCTGCATATTGAAATAAATTAGTTTCTCCACTGGTTACAAGCTCGTCATGATCACTATCACTACAGATTTCTTCCATCGCCTTTAGTACCGATTCCATAATAGCATTGACATCACCGCGCAGATCCGTCAATTCGGTTAGCAGCTTATTTCGAGCGCTTTGGAAATCTCGACCAATCAGGTATCGAGTCAGGGTTTGAGCAGCCTGACTCAATTCTAAATCGGTATAATCCCGATCCACCTGAATCACTTTGTTATGGACGTCGTCCTGATTAATCACCAGAATAACGAGTATGCGACGGTCGGACAGGCGCATGAATTCAAGATGCCGAATTTCAGCAGGAGCCGAATGGGTTAAGCTGATAATACCGGTCAAATGGGTAATACTTGATAGAATATCTGTTGCGCTCTGAATTAAATCGGTGGAGGTTTTGTCAGTGCTAAAGCTGTCTGAAATCGCTTTTTTTGCGGACCTGCCAAGATCATTGACTTCAAGCAGGCTATCGATAAAAAATCGATAACCTGCTTCAGTGGGAATGCGTCCAGCAGAGGTATGTGGAGAATCAACCAGGCCCAGCGATTCAAGTTTCGCCATAATATTGCGAATCGTTGCAGAGCTGACATCGAGACCCGACATTTCGACAAGATTTTTGGAGCCGACCGGCTGAGCATCTCGGGTATAAGAGAGGATGAGCTGCTTTAACAGATATTGTGCTCGTTGATCAAGTTCGTATTTTTCAGCCATCGGGTCTGTTATATTACAATTTTCATTTATTGACTGGTAAATTGTATCTCTAAATAGAATTCAGTAAAGAACAGGCTGACATTTCTTTTATGAATCCAGGAGTCTGTCGGACTTAGGTACCAACAGTAGGCGCTTTAGGCGATTGTAGCGATATGTAAGGATGTACGGTAGTAGAACACCAACAGTAGGCGCTTTTAGGCGCCAACAGTAGGTGCCCTTAGCCAATGCAGGACGCAATTGTCGAGGGAAAGTCATTTTGAGTCAGATTTTTCTATCGATTGAGGTGAATAGTCATTCATATTTAACGAAATGGATAGGAAAATCTGGCCAAAATGGCTTTCCCGCAGTACGCCTGTATGAATGTAGCGATGCGGCGTCCCGATGGTAGAGTACCAACAGTAGGCGCTTTAGGCGCCAACAGTAGGTGCCCCTAGGCAACGCGAGCAGTTACCGAGATTTATCCTAAGTCCGACAGACTCCTGGGCCAAAGTAACTTTAATAGTAATAAATTCGGGATATCTTCAAATACTCATGCAGGTAAAATTTAACACCATCGGCCTGGTTCTTCGTCAGGATATTCATTCTCATCTCGACACTGTCAGACTGGTTACAGGCGCGCTTGGCAAACACGCGGATGTGCTAGTGCATTCTCTGGATGCCGATTTTCCGATTGCAGAAATAGATACCGTCTCATTAACAATGCTGGTCGATCAGTGCGATTTAGTTATATCGCTTGGTGGAGACGGTACTTTGTTAACAGCGGCACGGGCATTAGTCGATAAAAACACACCTTTGTTAGGCATAAATCTGGGCAGGCTCGGATTTTTAGCTGATGTATCAGTCGACGATTTCGAACAACATCTGATTGCGGTGATTGCAGGTAAGTACACAGTTGAAAGCAGGTTTTTTATCGAAGGTGAGATCATTGGACCGAACCGGGAGGCATCGAAAGGCATAGCGGTCAACGATATCATATTGCATAGTCATAAGTCGTTGAGCATGATCGAGTATGAGGTTTTCAGCGATGGTAAACTAATTCACCAGCAGCGAGCCGATGGTGTCATTGTCGCTACGCCAACTGGCTCAACCGCCTATGCGCTTTCCGGCGGCGGGCCGATTATGCATCCTTCACTGGAAACCCTGGCTATCGTACCTATATGCCCGCATACACTGAGTAATAGACCTATTGTATTACCGGCCGATCAGGAAATCGAAATTCGATTGAGCGAGGCTGAATCGATTGCACAGATAAATTATGATGGGCAGTCAACCGCCATAATAAAT
>CAXMRQ010000204.1:0-15064 GCA_964196115.1 uncultured Gammaproteobacteria bacterium | reverse complement strand
CAAAATAGTGCTCAGATCAGGGTGAAACAGCAGGGGTGAGTGGCGGGATAGGAGCCACGAACGCCTGTACAGGGATGTACAGGCTGGCCTTTATTGCGAAGCAAGGAATGCGCAGCTATAAAGCCATTTCAGGCCCACCCGCGCCGGGAGCGCGTGTGGGTCGACCCTGATATGAGTGCTATTTTGTCGATTTTAAGGGCTTGTTCGGGGGCGGCTCTTTTGGTTACTTTTCTCGCCGTGAGAAAAGTGACTCGCGCACCTACTCGTCAGTAGCTACGAAGCAATGAAAGCATTAGTGTGCGAAAAACACTTCGCTAAAAGCAAACACTAAAACTAACAAATATAAGCCAACGGCAACCTACCACCATCGGCAAAAAATAGTCTGCCCGGTAATATACGAAGCATCCTCAGACGCCAAAAAAACCGTGATGGCAGCTATCTCACTCACTCGGCTCAGGCGGGCGCTTCATTGGTGTGCGTGACATCACTGCCGCCAGGTCAATTCCATTACTGGCATCAGTAACAACGGCCACTTTGTCTTTTAATCGTATAATATTTCTCGTGTTAGTACTAGGAGGCTGACCGAGAATAGAAGGTCTACTGCGGAAAAGCTGGATTTGGGTAGATTTCCCCATTTTATCGTTAAATATGAGTAACTATTTGCCTCAAAAATGAAAAAATCTACCTCAAACCATCTTTACCTCGCTACGACCCCTATTCTCGGTCAGCCTCCTAGCGTGAAATGTATATCGGCTATTGCATGAATACAAGTTTTGCAGCGATGGCCCACATCATAATACCGATTAATATTTCCAGAACTTGCCAGGACCGGGCGCGTTCAAATATCGGACGCAATAAACTTGCGCCATAACCGAGCGAGAAAAAGAATACGAACGAAGCGCTGGTAGCACCGGCTGCGAAATATTCGATATCATTGGAGAATTGAGAAGACACCGATCCTAACAGCACGACAGTGTCGAGATAAACATGCGGATTCAACCAGGTAAAGGCGAGGCAGGTAAGTGCTGTGTTAAGCCAGCTACCGCCTTTAATTTCGCTTGGCATTAGCGCGTGCTTTGATCGCCAGGCTGTGCGGAAACTGAGTATTCCATACACAAAAAGAAAGGCTGCGCCGCCATAGCGTGCAATAGCCACCAGCTCTGGAAACATCGAAACCATTAGGTGAAAGCCGCTAATCCCGATCAAAATCAACACCGCATCGGATAGAGCACAGATCAGGCTGACCAGAAACACATGCTCTCCTTTCAAACCCTGTCTCAGCACAAATGCGTTTTGAGCACCGATAGCGAGGATGAGAGAAAAGCCGAGTGAGAAGCCGTAGAGGAAGGTATCCATGTAATAATTTTATCAGCTTTAGTATCAGGATTAGCCTTTCAACCTAGAAAACGCAGCTGGGCGCGAAAAAGACGCGTAAGGCAGCTCCTTTGCATCCTGCAAACACTGCATTAGTGCATCCATGCACGTCATATTGGCGCATAGTGCCTGTCAAATAATTCGTAGTTACCTACATGGATGTGGGGTATGCAGATAATGCAGGAGCAATTACCTGTCACCTTATTGGTGATGAGAAGTTATTTGGTTTTCTAGTGATGCGGCACTCCGATGCGCCAAAAATTTGCGTGGACTTTCGTGATCCAACTGCGTTTTCTAGGTTCGAATACAAAGCATTGGTAAAATTCAATTTATGCTATTCTTCGGAGCACTCGCTGGCAATCGCAGCAAACAAAACAGACTCATCATAACGCTGAAGAGTCAATCCTGATAGCATAGGACCATGTTTAAACAATATTTTCAACGCCCCGAATTTTTACTGTACCTGTTTTCAGCAGCCGTGCCGTTGTCGTTTGCGACCTGGCAGGCGTTGATCAATAACTTCGCGATCGAGCAGGTTGGTTTTACCGGTATTGAGATAGGGATACTGCAAAGCCTGCGTGAAATTCCCGGTTTCATCGCTTTCGGTGTCATCTTTCTGCTATTGATAATGCGTGAACAAACCGTCGCATTTCTGGCTTTGCTGGTGCTCGGTATCGGCACCGCAATAACCGGTTACCTGCCGTCGATTATGGGCCTGTATTTCACCACAGTATTGATGTCTATGGGATATCATTATGCGGAAACTATCCAACAGTCCTTGACGCTACAACTAATCGACCGGAATCGATTGCCTGTTGTTATGGGTAAGCAACTGGCGGTCGGATCGTTTACCGGGTTGTTTGTGTTCGCCGCGCTTTACTGCCTGGTCGATTGGCTGGACCTCGGTTATGAGCTAGTTTATCTGCTGGGCGGTGCTTTGACTGCGGCGATTGCGGTGGTGATGCTAGTGAAATTCCCGCATTTCAAAGGTGAATCCGAACAACACAAAAAAATAATCTTGAGAAAACGTTACTGGCTTTATTACCTACTCACTTTTCTCTCGGGTGCGCGTCGCCAGATATTTGTCGTTTTCGCAGGTTTTTTAATGGTAGAAAAATTTCATTTTACTGTCGGAGAGATGTCGATGCTATTTCTCGTTAATGGTATGTTAACCATCTACCTCGCTCCCAAGATTGGTCGGCTGGTGAGTTACTGGGGTGAAAAAAGAACACTCACCCTCGAATACATCGGTTTGATCATCATATTCAGTGGCTACGCAATCGTAGAAAGTGCTGTATTTGCCTCCACGCTTTATATCCTCGATCACTTCTTTTTCGCCATGGCGATCGCGCTGAAAAGCTATCTCAAAAAAATAGCCGACCCCGCCGACATAGCTGCCACCGCCGGAGTTTCATTTTCGATCAATCATATTGCCGCAGTCATCCTGCCATTCGCATTGGGCATAGTATGGATTGTTTCACCGCCGCTGGTGTTTATTATTGGTGCGGTGATCGCGGTGATGTCACTGGTGCTTTCGCAAATGGTTCCCGTGACACCTGAGCGGGGGATGGAGACTGTTTTTTCGCATGGGTAACGTCTATTTCGACCCCAGCAACCCTTTAATTTCTTTGCGCACGGCAATCATAGATTCCAGTCTTGCGTCAGGATTTACAGCGGTCATTTTACTGACTAAAAGGGCTATTTCGACAGGCACTGATTGCTTTACCTGATTGATCGGGGGCGCCTTTCCATCGCGATGTTGCGCCAGTACTTCCATCGGTTTGCCGCTATAGGGCAATTGGCCGGTAAACATGTAGTAGGCTGCTATTCCCAGTGAGTAAATATCACTACGTTCATCTGCCTCCACTCCTTTCGCGCGTTCCGGTGCGAGGTAGGCCGGACTACCTATGATGGAACCTGCCTGGGTCAGCGTAGATTCTGCTGAAGTGTTTGCCGATGCGATGCCAAAATCGACAACTTTAACCTGGCCTGAGTCGTTGATTAGTATGTTGCTCGGTTTGAGATCCCGATGTATTACTGCCTGCTCGTGCGCTGCAGCCATTCCACTGGCAATTTGATACAGTATTTTTAATCCATCATTGGTTTCAAAATGCTCTCGTTCACTGATCAGGGTGTCCAGGCCGCGGCTTTCGAAATATTCCATCGAGATGGCGCAAATATTGTCCTTTAGAAGCAGGTCATGAACTCGAATGACGTTGGGATGGCTAACTTTTCGGGCATATTTTACCTCGCGCTTGAAGCGCTCGGTGGATTTCTTATCGATTGTGAGTTCGGGCAGCATAAATTTCAGGATCAGTAACTCGTCCACCATCTCGTCTTTTACGAGTATTGCCCGACCCATCGCACCACGACCAATTTCTTCTTTGATGTGGTATCGCTCCATCCACACCGAGCCTGCTGTTAGTTTATCCAGTTCCGACGATTTAATCCGGGCATTTCTACCTTGTCCTTCGGGAATTTTGGCAAAACCACCGGTAGAGAACGAATCGTCGTTTATCTCCAGCGCGGGTAATTTATAGTCCCTTGTAATATTCTCAATTAGTTGCCTGGCAAAGCCTTTTAATTCCCGGGTTAATCCCGAAATATTCCACAGAATGACGTCGCGAATACTGCTAGCGTGTTTGTCAGATGTTAAAGTTTCAATTGTTTCCAGGGCTGCACGCTGGACATTGGCTTCCTGGCTTTGCAGACAGTCGAAGGCTATTTCCAGGCCCTTTCCAAAACCAAGCTGTTGCACTGCTTTCAAGGCTAAAATAGAGCTGTCGGGCCACTGCTTGACGACTTTTTTCAATATTTGCAGAGCCACCCGGTTTGAAGATTTACCCAGCGCCTGAACGGCCCGGTCGCGGGCCTGCCAGTTATCGCTAAGTGCGAATTCAGCAATTTTTTCGATATCCTTGTTATCCAGCACATTGATTATCAGCTGTTGGGCGATATTGCGGATAAACTCCTGTTCATGGCCAACCAACTCACGTGCGATTTCAGACAAATTTCCGGTGGAAAATTTCTGTAAACAGGCAATTGTCTGCTGCAACGTCCATTCGTCCCCGAGGTTAAGCAGGGTGAGGAATTTCTCGAAATTCGATTTATCGGTATGCTTCGCGATAATGCGGGCGAAGAAGTTATTTTTCTCCGAGGACTTCCCGGTAAAATACGGTGGCAAATGCGGAACCAGATTTACATCGGCCTGCTTGTCGATTATTGAAAAAGCAAGTACCTGCTCGACGTCGGACATGGATTCGATGAAAGGTAAAATTATCGAAACATCGAAACTAACTGATAAGCGATCCAGCGCCTGTAACGCCTCCAGCACCACGACTTTATTTGCATCGGTCAAAAATCGAATGATTATGAGGGCAATTTGCGGTTGTTTGATTGCGCTAAAATAACGCAACATATTTGTTTTAAATTCCGCATCATCAACTCTGTCAGTCTGCAGGCTTAGCCTTGATAAATCGATCTGAATTGGCGATCCTTCGATGAGTTTTAATAGTTGTATCGCGTCAGCGGAATTCAGCCTTAGCGCATGATTGATTATATCTTCTGGTTTAAGTGAGCTTTTTTGTGATGCGAGCAGGTCAATTATATCGGCACTGGAACTGTCCGGTTCATCCAGTCGTTTAAATAAAGCGGATTCATCGGCAGTTTGACGACAGATGTCTTTTAGCACTTCTTTGTGTGGATCACCCGCCAGGCCGATAGCCTGCAGAACCTTATCCAGATTATTTTCAGCCGAGTCTTGAATTTTCTCGATAAGCTCCAGTCCCTTTTTACTATCAAGATCTTCACATTCGAGAAACTGGTTGAGTGCTCTACTAAATAAAATATTTCCCAGTTTTGCCATGTGTATTTCTGCTGCCTTACAGGCGAATGACTCTGACTGTTTTTATACAGCATGTAAAGGTTTTGGCGATTAAACTACTATTCATTAGATTAAACGGTGAGAAGCTACTCACCTGATAACAATTTGGCTACTTCGCGAATAGGAAGGTGAATTGCAGCAAAACCAGGGCCGCTACCATCTGCCGTAAAATGCACATGGGTGACCTCGTCTTTGTCTTTTAACTGGGTAACCTGATCCGGGTTGATAAATACCAGTTCGCCAGTCGGCGTGTTTAGTTCAATAAATTTTGTCATCATTATATACCCTGGTTTTAGTTAAAATACTTATCGGCTGGCAGGAAGAATATCATGAAAAGCGCTAAATTTTGTGTGATGCTAATCTATTAACTCGATGAATAATTTCGCCGGGTTAATAGATCCGATGCCAGGGCCCGTTAGTTCCCGGGTATTCCCCCTGCTGTATTTAACAGTAAAACGTAAAAGTTCTGCTGTGAAATTAACAATAATCGTAGTCACCTTATTGGTGATGAGAAGTTTTTTGGTTTTGCTGGATGCGTCAAGAGCTCGCTTAAAAGCGCCTACTTTTGGTGCGTGGACTTTCGTGATCCAACTGCATTTTCTAGGATTATAGATCAGTAGAGTATATCAAACATCCTCATGCTGGTTGTTGGGAAACCGATGTTTATAATTGTGATGACGGCATTAAATTGTCGTTTCCAAAGAATCAAAACCTGTATCAGAATCAAAACCTGGCAGTAGCCATTCGGTAAAGCCCTTTCATTAGCGGCATCGCTGATGTATAAAATAACTATGTTTTTATATGATACAGAATCGGTATATGGGTTTGATAAGGCCGCGGTGAAAACCGATGGCCTGACTGAAATATGTTTAATGCAGAGAGCCGGAGAACGAGTCTGGCGAGAGATTTCCACTCGCTGGCCTGTTTTAACCCATATAACGATTTTCGCCGGTTCGGGCAATAATGGCGGTGATGCGTTTGTCGTAGCAATTCTGGCTCAACAGCAGGGTATAGAAGTTCAGTTTATTGTTTGCGGCGACCTGTCTCGACAGTCGGAAACTTCTGCACACTTTCTCGAGATATGGCAGCGCGCCGACGGTGATGTGATCGAATGGAAGCAACAGAGAATTACCGGTGAAATCGTCGTCGACGGTTTATTGGGTATCGGCCTAACACGAGCATTAGACGATGACTGGCAGGCGTTGATTCAACAAATTAACCTGGCCGACGCAGTTCGAGTCGCTATCGATATTCCTTCGGGCCTGAATGCGGATACCGGCAATGCGCAACCCTGTGCTGTCTCAGCCAATCTAACCGTCACCTTTATTGGCGCTAAAACAGGGCAGTATCTGGCCGATGGCCCTGATTTTTGCGGAGAATTGGTATTTGATGATTTGGGAATTTCTTCGACCACGCTTCGAAGTCAGTCCCCAGCGCTAACAGTGCTCGACCCGGGCAGTGTCATGCTACCAACCAAACGCAAACGCAATTCACACAAAAATGAATTTGCACATGTTCTGATCGTCGGCGGTGATCGGGGCATGACAGGGGCTGCTTGTCTGGCCGCACAGGCGGCATTACGCGGTGGTGCAGGTCTGGTTACCCTACTGGTGCATCCGGAATGCGTTCACAGTCTATCGGCTATTCCCGAGCTTATGGTACAGAGTTGGGACGCTATCAATGAGAAACTTGAACAGGCCACGGTGATCGTAATCGGCCCCGGATTAGGACAAAGCGAGCAGGCAAAACTTTGCCTAAGCAAATTACAAACCTGTAAAAAACCCATGGTTGTCGATGCCAGTGCACTCGAGTCTGACTTTCTCCAGGCTGTTGAATCAAAACAGGTTGTTATTACGCCTCATCCGGGAGAAGCAGCGAGGTTACTATCGACCAACTCGCGAAAGATTCAATCGGATCGTATATCCGCGAGCCAAAAACTAGTCGATAAATTTGGCATGGTCGGCGTTTTAAAAGGTTCAGGCAGTATTATTCAGCAAGCGGGTTCGATGGCGGCGATTAATATACGGGGTAATCCGGGTATGGCGAGTGCCGGCATGGGTGATGTGCTTGCCGGTTTAATTGCCGCATTAATGGGACAAAATCTACTACCGTTTGAGGCCGCTAAAACTGCTGTACTGGTACATGCGCTCAGTGCCGAGAATTATGCTGAAGATCATGACGAGACGGGGCTGATAGCCAGCGATATCATACAGCGCATACCCCGGATTCTAATGCAGCTAAGGGAAAGCCAAATCCCCGCATGTTGATTAAGGACGAAGTCGAAATGCGTCAACTCGGAGCAAAGCTGGCAGCCGCCTGCGATTCAGGCGGTGTTATCGGATTACGCGGAAATTTGGGTACCGGTAAGACTACACTGGTGCGCGGCGCGCTCGAATCACTGGGGGTGAGCAGTGGGATTCGGAGTCCTACTTACACACTGGTTGAATACTATGATCTGTCTCCTCTGTGTATTGCACATTTCGATCTTTATCGCCTGGCGGATGGTGAAGAACTCGAATACCTCGGTTACCGGGACTATCTGAATGCCGCCACATTATGCCTTATCGAGTGGCCGGAGAGGGCGGAGGGCTATCTGACAAATATCGGACTGGAAATCAATATCAACTATGATGTTGATGGACGTTTGGTCGAATTAATGCCCACTTGCGATTGGGGATCTCGCATAGTTGCATCGGTATTTCTTTAGTTAATTTCGAGATAAGTTCAGTATCTAGTTAATAAATAAAGAAAAAAGTTGATTTCTCTGCTTGAATTAACTATAACTAGAGTTCTGCACATCTGCGAAAAGAACTTATTTCCAGAAACTATGAATTTATTTTCGACCACACGGCGCATTTTTCTGAAACGAGTAGCACGTTATGGCGCTACTTTCGCACTTTTGGCTGGCCACAAAACAACTTTTGCAAAAAGTTCCGCGGCCTTAACCGGGGTTCGCGTATCTCAGACTTCGGATGATCATACTCGTGTGGTATTCGATCTCTCGACTAATGTCGAACACAACTTATTCACCTTAAAAAGTCCTCAGCGCATAGTCATCGACCTAAATGACACGCGCCAAAGCAGGGCTTTGATAACTGGTGCTCAAAATACCAGTCTACTGAAGGGAATACGTTCGGCCAAACGTGACTCGGGCTCGTTACGAGTGGTGCTGGATCTAAAAGATAATGTACGCCCACGTAGCTTTACGCTAAAACCTGACGGAACCTCAGGGCACCGTCTGGTAGTCGATTTGCATGCGACCAATCTTAGCCCAACTCCAATAGTTACCAGTCAACAGGAAAGGCAAAAACGGAAAAAAGAATTTATTATCGCGATCGATCCGGGTCACGGCGGTCGCGATCCCGGCGCCATCGGTCCTAAAGGCACCCTGGAAAAGGATGTGACTCTTGCGCTTGGCAAGAAAATGAAAAATATAATTAATCGTACTCCAGGATTCAAGGCGTTCCTGACTCGTGATAGCGACCAATATGTGGTATTGCGTAATCGAGTAAAAAAGGCACGTGATAATCGGGCTGATTTATTTATATCGCTACATGCAGACTCATTTAAAAGTCCCAGGGTTGAGGGCGCATCGGTTTACGCTCTGTCGCTCAGTGGGGCCAGTACCGAAGCGGCACGACGTATTGCCGAAAAGGAAAATGCGTCTGATTTAATCGGTGGTATCAGCCTGGCCGACAAAGACGATTTGATTGCATCAGTATTACTCGACCTGTCGCAGACCGCGACGATACAGGATAGCCTGGATTTTGGTTCTGACGTATTGAGGAATTTGAAGAAAATATCAAAGCTAAATAACGAGCAGGTACAGCAGGCGGGCTTTGCGGTATTAAAAGCGCCTGATATGCCATCGATTTTGATTGAGGCAGCATTCTTATCCAATCCAAAGGAAGAAAGAAAATTGCGCAGTAGTAAACCTCAACATAAACTCGCAAACGCGGTTTTTGCCGGAATCAAGAGCCATCTGAAAAACCGCATGTCGTAATGCGATATACATTGTTGCCGGGTTAATAACCCCTCTTTTCGAGCGGTAGCCAGGAGCCTGTCGGGCTTAGGATAAATCTACTGCGAAAAAGCGATTTCGGCCAGATTTTCCTATCCATTTCATTTTTGTATAGGAATACGGTATGCCGGTTTCTCCTAAAGCGCCTACTGTTGGTGCAGGAGCAAAAAACCGGTAAATATGAATCACTATTCGCCTCAATCGATAGAAAAACCTGACTCAAAATGGCTTTCCCTCGTTACGATTACCTAAGTCCGACAGGCTCCTGGGCAATATCTATGCTAATCTGCCATCGATGGAAAACGCGATAACCCTGCCATTCTGGATATTTGCCCTTTTAGTTTTTACAGCGCTTCTACTGGTGCTGGATCGAATTTTACTCCCCGGGTTTCGATGGTATTTACGCCGTCGTGTCAATCGTGTTATCGAGGAAGTTAATACCCGCCTGGACATAGAAATCAGGCCGTTCCAACTCACCCGCAGGCAGGCCCTGGTTGATCAGTTGGTCTTCGACGACAAGGTAACTGAGGCGATTAAGGCGTATGCCGATGAACACGCTATGCCGAAGGAAGTGGTGCAGGCCAAAGTCTTACGTTATGCCAATGAGATTGCGCCATCATTTAATGCCTATGTCTATTTTCGCCTGGGATACTGGCTGGCTAAAACAGTCGGTAGAATGCTGTATCGGGTGCGGGTTGGATTTTTTGACAATGATAAACTGAAAGGCATTTCGCCGGATGCCAGTGTCGTATTTGTAATGAATCATCGCAGCAACCTGGATTACGTCCTGGTGTCTTTCCTGGTTGCGGAGAAAACAGCGCTTTCCTATGCAGTGGGTGAATGGGCCCGGATCTGGCCATTACAGACATTAATTAAGTCAATGGGTGCCTTTTTTGTGCGGCGAAATTCGGGCAATTCACTGTATAGACGAGTGCTCGAACGTTATGTCAATCTGGCAACCCGCGCTGGTGTTTGCCAGGCAGTTTTTCTCGAAGGCGGTTTAACCCGAGATGGAAAGTTACGCGAGCCGAAGCAGGGGTTTCTCGATTATATGTTGCGCGACTATCACGTGGATATTGATCGTGATGTTGTGTTTGTGCCGGTCGGAATCAACTATGACCGTGTCATCGAGGATATGAGCCTGGTACGCAAGCTAGATGCCGGCGCTAGCAAAAGAAGCATCTGGTTTGTCCTCGCTACTACAATTCGATTTTTTGTTAAAACTATTTTCATGAACCGTGAGAAACGCTGGTTGCGATTTGGTTACGCCAGTGTCAATTTCGGTAGTCCGGTGTCAATGCGAGACTATAGCAGGCAAAATGATATTGATTTGAGTCAGATGGATCAAACCACACGCTTTGCTCAGGTACAGAAGTTAAGCCAACGTCTAATGCAGAAAATTGCAGATGTCGTGCCGGTTTTGCCCGTCGCGATGATGAGCAAGGTAGTGCTTGAAAATCCTTCCAGGTGGCATAGTGAGCTTGAATTAAAGACAATCGCTGCCAAACGGATTTCTGAACTACAGGATAAAGGTGCGCCAGTAGATTTATCAGCGAATGCCCTTGAAGGCGTACTGACTGCGGCTTTGGTAATGTTGACTGGTAGAGGATTCGTCGAGGTCGAAGAAAATTTGTTACGCGCAAACCCCGAGGCGCTCGATTTGCTTAGGTACTACGCTAACTCAATTGGTCATTGGATGGATTAGCGCACAGTAGTATCAACAAAGCGCTCTATCGCTTCATGATACTGGGGGAATGAAGTTACATTATTATGTTCGGCACCAGCGATTAATTGGTAAGTAACAGTGGCTTCGGTTAGATGATCACGTAATCTCAGTGCGTGTTTAACCGGCACTACCTGGTCAAACTCCGCCGTAACTATTAAAGTAGGTATTTTAATTTTTTTAGCCAAAACAATCGAGTCGAATCGATCCTTAACCAGGTAACGAACAGGGATAAGAGGATAGTGTGTTTGCGCTACATCGGCGATACTATCGTATGGGGTCAACAGGAATAGCTGCTCGATATCACGCTTCGACGTGAGGTACACCGCGACTCCGCTACCGAGACTTCTGCCCATCAGGCTGATTGAGGAATGCTGTTGGCTGAGTTGATCGAATATCGCAATGGCGTCTGAAAATAGCCCCTGTTGCGTCGGTTTTCCCAGATTTTTGCCATAACCCCGATAGTTGATTAGATAGATGCTGCGATTATTGAACAATTCCTCAAGTTGAACGATGTTATCCGTAATATCCTCGGAATTTCCGCCGAAATAAATCAGTGCTTTTTTTTGCCCTTTGTTGAGTACCCATCCGTGTAGAGAAAGCGCTTTGTTTTTCAGGGTTATGCTTTCTCGCGGTATGTCAGCTCTGGCAGGAACAGGATAAAACAACAGGCTGCGTTGCATCAAATACAATAGAACCATAATCGCCAAATAGACGACAACCGATAACGAAGCGAAGGTGATGAGTGACTTCAAACCGTCTCTCGATCTCTAGTCCGGAAGTCTGCTTTAATTGTCGAGACTGCCGAACACCTTTTGTAGCAATTCTGTCGTACGAGCTATCGGGTTTGCGCGAATATTGGCTTCTTCCCTGGCAACCAGCACAAACAACCCATCAATGGCTCGATTGGTGGCATAGTCATTGAGTTCAGGGTTAACCTTTTTTACCAGTGGGATTTTATTGTAGCTAGTAACGATGTCGCCGTAATAACGGGTTGCACTAACTTCATCGAGCGAACGACTGATAATGGGCAGAAATTTTGACTTGAGCGGTGCTGAAGTGGTTCTTTTCAGGTAATTGGTAGCCGCGTTTTGATCGCCCCGTAGAATTGCAAACGCATCCTGAATGGTCATCGCTTTTATAGCGTTGATAAAAATCGGTTTGGCCTGAGAAGCAGCATTTTCAGCGCCTCGATTTAGCTGGCGCACGAAGCGATCAACCTGCGAACCCAGGCCAATTTCTCTCAGCTTTTTTTCAACCTTTTGTACTTCCGGTGGAAAGGGGATTTTTAGTGCGGCATTTTTATAATAACCGTCCAGTTTCGATGCCTGATCGGAGCCTTTTGAGATTCCCTGTATCAGGGCGCTTTTTAGACCGGAAGAGACCTCGCTTGCACTCAGCGGTTTGTCTTTATTTTTAATACCTTCCACCAGATCGATGCTGCGTTGCAAGTCTGCCGATGAACAGGCTATGAGCAGAAGTGGAATCAGGAAGACGGTTTTACCGAGAAATTTTTTCATAAGGTTTTTATTGTCCATAGATAGACATTTTTCTAATTGATTATCGGCGTAATTATTCTAGAATTCTAACATGGAGTCGAATTACACGCGATCCGAGAAAGTTATTGAAGCATTCAAGCGACATAAGCTGGCAGTGAGTGTTTACGGGCAAATACATCGCATGATCGAGGGATTTGCAGAAGAGGATCGATCAGATGTTAAATTTTCCAGGGTTGGCCTCGTGCTCCTACTGGTGGCTCTGGGACTATATGTTGGTTTAGTTAAGTTACTCTAATCAAATATGTTATCCAGGACTAGTCGGTGGTAAGCGTTCACAATTTATGACCGGTGTTTCCTGCTCGCAGGATGCCTCTATTTTATTCTATCCCTTTTGCTTTGACATATATTTGCCTTACAAATACCATGACGGCAAATTTTTTGCGGGAGCTATCATGTCAGATCAATTTCAGGGCTATCAAATTAACAAAACCGAAGCTGGACAAACTTGCGAGTTAAAGCAGCTCAGCGATTCTGATTTAATGGAGGGTGATGTTACCGTCCAGGTTGAATATTCAACCTTAAATTATAAGGATGGCCTGGCCCTGACTGCAAAATCTCCAGTGGTGCGGACTTTTCCGCTCACCCCTGGTGTCGATTTTGCCGGCACCGTTATAAGTTCTGATCATAGCGGTTTCAATACTGGCGATCAGGTGGTTCTAAATGGTTTTGGCGTCGGCGAGGTGCACTCGGGTGGGTATGCACAGAAAGCACGGGTGAAAGGCGACTGGTTAGTGAAGTTACCCGAGGGCATTGATACCCGTCAGGCAATGGCGATAGGTACTGCGGGATATACCGCAATGCTCAGTGTTATCGCGTTAGAAAACCACGGCATAAAGCCTGAAGATGGCGATATACTGGTTACCGGTGCTTCTGGCGGTGTCGGCAGCGTTGCAGTTGCAATTTTAAATAAGCTGGGTTATCGCGTAGTCGCGACCACCGGGCGCATGCAGGAAAAAGATTATTTAACCAAACTCGGGGCTGCGGATGTGCTTGATCGAGCGGGTTTCTCTGCGAAAGCACGACCCCTGTATAAGGAACTCTGGGCAGGTGCAATCGATGTTGCTGGTGGTAACACGCTGGCTAATGTAATAAGCCAGATTAAATACGGCGGTGCAGTTGCCGCTTGCGGTCTGGCTGAATCGATGGAATTACCGACCTCAGTAGCGCCTTTCATATTACGTGGCATTACTTTGTATGGTGTTGATTCGGTGATGGCTTCGCTAGAAAAGCGTGCTCAGGCCTGGGAGCGACTGGCGCGAGATCTGGATATGGAGCTACTCGAAGCATTATCGTTTGATCTCGATTTTGCCGATTTGCCGCAAGCAGGGGAGGATATTCTTGCAGGAAAAATCCGTGGTCGGGCGATTGTCAAAATACCCGAGTAATTTGAATTATAGTTCTTATTCAACTAATCCCATATTTGCCCATCACTGACATGGTCCCGGTCGTCAGAGCAATTTATGGAGCGTAGATACGCCTTTGGTGTCAGTTTAGTCGTTATAGGCGGCGTATTTCTAAGTCTGTCGGGGATTATGCTGCGCAATATCGAGTCAGCGAGTGGTTGGCAGATACTGTTTTATCGCGGTCTTGCCTTCTCGCTTATGCTATTCCTAGTACTATTGCTGAAGTATCGTAGTAATACAGTTAGCGCTTTCAAAGCGATTGGCAAACCAGGATTATGGGCCGCACTAGTGCTTGGCCTGGGTTCAGTTTGTTATGTTTTCGCTATCCTGTTAACCACGGTCGCCAACGCATTATTTATTATCGGAGCATCACCATTGGCAACGGCATTTGTCGGCTGGTTAATCCTCGGCGAAAAAACTTCAAAGTTCGGAGTCACTGCAATGCTGATATCGCTAACCGGTATAGGTTTAATGTTCGCCGACGGTCTTATCGAAGGCCGATGGATGGGTAATATTGCAGCACTAGTCGTAGTTGCTTCATTCGTCGTTTTCCTGTTGGTAGTACGAAGTCGCCAGCAGATAGACATGTTACCTGCCACCTGTCTGGGAGGACTGGTAATGGCTGCAGTAGGCGGAATATTTGCTGATGATTTAATTATTTCGAATCATGACCTGGTAATTGCTTTATTAATGGGGGTGGTACAGTTTGGAATAGGCTTTATGTGTTTCACCATCGCCACGCGTTATATCATGGCCTCCGAAGTGGCTTTGTTTTCCCTAACCGAGTCTATCCTGGGCCCGATCTGGGTGTGGATAGGCGTGGGTGAGCAACCGAGTTTATTGACTTTTATCGGTAGTGGGATAGTGCTGGTTTGTGTTAGTTCTTATTGTATAGTTGGTATTCGGGGTGAGAGGCAGCGGCTTCGGTTGGTAGCCGCTGGAGATCCAGCCTGATCTTTTTATCGCGGTTGGGGTAGGATCGTTTTTATATAGGCGAATCGATATTTCGCACACTAAGACTTTCCTTGCTTCGTAGCTACTTATGAGTACGTGCGCGAGTCCCTTTTTCCCAACAGCAGCAAAAAGAGACGAAAAAGTGCC
>CAXMRQ010000203.1:0-4803 GCA_964196115.1 uncultured Gammaproteobacteria bacterium | reverse complement strand
GGTCAAAATGAACGCGTAGCGGGCATTTTGATCCGACTGCATACGATTGTTATGTGGCATATTGGGGTTAAGTTCGCTACTAGCGATGTAGTAAAGATTTTCATTTTATCTCAAGACTTTCGGTAATTTACCGACTACCTCAATGTCATGACCCGGAATAATTATCGCTCCATCATCTCGGCATTTTCTTAGATAAACAAGACTACGACGCTGTTCGTCAAAATCGAAAGCAAAATTTTGCAGAACCGCAGTGTCCACCGTGCGAGCAAAACAGCAGCAGTCTGATGCAAGAACCATTTTAGCACCCGTGGACAAATGAACCTCAAGGCTTTGATGTCCAATCGTATGCCCAGGAGTCGGTATGCACACTATGGAGCGATCACCGAATAAATCGTGTTCTCCGTCAATAAGCATTATCTTATGGCCCAAATCGAAGTCTTTGCGAGGATGCAGAGTATCCGGATCTTGATCACCCGTAGTATTTGCTTCCCACTCCTTTCTTTGAATTACGACAGTAGCATTTGGAATTTCAGATAATCCACCCATATGATCGAAGTGGATGTGAGACACAACAACAAAGTCAATGCGTTCCGGCGCCTGTTCATTTGCTATCAGTTGGGCTCCAAGAGTGTTTTCCTTACTGAAGTCAATGTTCAGGAATTCAGATATTTTCTTGGTGCGAACGGTTTCACCAGTAAATGACGAAGGCATGCCTGCATCAAACAAGACAGTACCCAGCGGATGGCGCAATAGCCATGCGTTAACCGGGAGGGTCACTAGTCCTTCAGACCCTTCTTCAAACATTCCTAACTCACCATGAAGCTTACCGCAGTCGAGTCTTGTTAGTGTTGTCATTTATAAAACCTGAGTAAGTAAATTCGTAAATCAAAAATTAACCGATTAGCCAGATCGCCAGTGATAATAAACTAAGTCGATACCCAGAACGAAAAAGTGTTGAGCGTTGCCACATAACAGTGATATGGACAGATTCTGTATAAATCGGGATTTAGACAGAATCTGTATAAAACATTTGAGTTAAAATGGTCCAATGCACGACCTCCTTGCTGGCTCCTGAGTACCCTCACTTAATTTTTTCCGGTAAATTAGCATGACGGTGGATCGTTCCTTATCCCATTTCTGGGCTGATTATATCGCTAAAACAAAGTCTTACAAGGGAGAGGTGGATCTACCCGGCGTCATGTTTGGGTTACCTGAGACCCCCCAGAGGCTAATGAATATTTGTGTCTGGGCAGCGCTCAGATTATCGAGTACGGCAATATCGCCGCGAAAAAGGCAGAAACTCATGCTTGTTAGATCGCTAATACCGGGCGTATTAACTGATTCAGGAAACCACCCGATGAAACTCAGTATGATGACATTTGGGGCAGGGCGGGATGTGGCTTGTCTTAGACAGTTTCATGGTTTGCGCACAGTTGTTACAGCATAGCGTACCAGCGCTACAGACTTCGCCGGTTTTATAAACTTCAGCCTGTTTGCTTTCACTTTCGAAATTACGAAAGTCGAGCCAGGATTTATCAGCTGCGCGGGCAATGAGTTCGATAAACTTGTCTTCTACCAGGGTTAAGTCGAAGCTGAGCCAGTCCTTCAATTCCTTTTTTTGCTGATTCAGGGTTTTATTGGCGATTTCTATATCGCGTTTCAGCGCTTTGCCGAGTCGTTCGGATTCTTCCTGGGACAACTTGTGTATATCGCTGGACAGTATTTGCGCGCTCTGTATCATTTCGTCGATCGTGGGCGCGAGTGCTTCCTCGGCGTCGTGCATGGCTTTGCTGACGTTTTCGACCATGTGGTCGAAGGCTTTGATTAACTTCTCACTATCTGATTTGATATCCATCAACCATTAATACTCTATTTGTCGTTTGAACTCAAGATTTGGTAATGATATGTTCACCGCCTGCAATCGAATGAGTAATAAATGAACGCCAGCGTTGAAAATTATTCTGAAAATACAATTCTACGCTGGTGGCAACGACTGAACACGCTGCCGGGTGGATCCTGGTTATTCAGTCGCTTTCTTGGCTGGTATGCGCCCTATAGCGGTACCATCGGATCGAGAGTCGAGGCACTAGATTCGGGCTTTGCACAAGTTTCTCTGCGTGATCGTCGGCAGCTGCGTAATCATCTGAAATCAATCCACGCTATTGCGCTGATGAATCTCGGTGAGATTACAACCGGTCTCGCTGTGCTGTCTACCTTAACACCCGATATGCGTGGTATCGTACTTGGTTTGCAGGCGGATTACTTGAAAAAATCACGCGGCAAACTAACCGCGAAAGCCAGTTTTGAATTACCTTCGCCGCTCGATGAGAATATCCCCTGCGAAGCGAAAACTGAAATCAAAGACGAAGCCGGTAACGTTGTCGCAATAGTGCGTGCAACCTGGCTATTAGGATATAAAAAGTAACTATGAGCGAACAGCAATTCCCGCCAGCGGCACAAAAATTCATCGATACATTAGGCATTCGCTATCCGATTATCGGTGGACCGATGTATCCCTGTAGTAATCCTGAACTGGTGGCAGCGGTATCGCAGGCCGGTGGTCTTGGTATTTTGCAACCGATATCGCTGACCTATGTACATGGACACGATTTTCGCGAAGGCATCCGTCTGATGCGCAAACTGACCGACAAACCAATCGGCATGAATGCTTTAATCGAAAAGTCGTCGAAAAAGTATCAGCAGCGTATGTCGGAGTGGATCGATGTTGCGCTAGAAGAAGGTGTACGCTTTTTCGTCACCTCGCTGGGCAAACCAGACTGGATAGCGAAACGCGTACACGCAGTAGGTGGTCTGGTGTATCACGATGTAACCGAGCTGAAATGGGCCAGAATTGGTCTCGACAATGGCGCCGACGGATTAATCTGTGTGAATAATCGGGCCGGGGGCCATGCCGGGGAAAAGGGTGTTCAACAGCTTTACGACGAATTGCTACAGCTCGACGTGCCACTGGTTTGTGCCGGTGGTGTCGGTGATGCGGATGGATTTCGTCAGGCACTGGATATCGGCTATTCTGCCTGTCAGCTCGGTACGCGATTTATCGCCAGTAAAGAATGTCTTGCCAGCGGTGTTTACAAACAGGCGATTCTGCATGCTAAGGAATCAGATATCGTATTGACCGAGAGAATTACCGGCATTCCAGTGTCGGTGATTAATACCGACTATATTAAACGCGCTGGATTAAAGTCCGGGTGGCTTGCCAAATGGATGTTGTCGGGTAATAAAACCAAACACTGGATGCGCACCATTTATGCGCTTAAATCGATCTGGCAATTGAAAAAATCATCACTCGACGAAAGTGGTGATCGTGATTATTGGCAGGCAGGCAAGAGTGTTGCAGGCATCGATTCGATTGATAGCTGTGACACCATTATTCAACATTTGCTAAAGAGTTGATTGATTGTAGTTTGACTAATAACAGGCTGATACACCAGGACAAAAAATGAAAACCACCTTGATTTATGTTCATGACCCGATGTGTAGTTGGTGCTGGGGGTTTACCGATGTTTATCAACAATTGCTGGAGCAGTTGCCTGAGGAAATTGGAATACGCCGACTGGTCGGTGGGCTGGCGCCCGATTCAGATGTGCCGATGGCAGAATCAATGCAGGCTATGCTACAGCAAACCTGGCGTCGAATTGAGGCGACGATTCCCGGTACAGAGTTTAATTTTGAATTCTGGAATCGATGCGTACCGAGGCGTTCAACCTATCCGGCCTGTCGGGCCGTTATCGCTGCGCGCGAGCAGGGTGAGCAATATGACCCGCTGATGACTCAGGCGATCCAGCAGGCCTATTACCAACAGGCCAGAAACCCTTCAGATAATGAGACTTTGATTGAACTGGCGGGAGAGATAGGACTGGAGGTGGATCGATTCACAAAACTATTGCTCGATCCGAATACACATCAGCAATTGCTCGATGAAATTAATTCGGCACGATTAATTGGTCTAGACAGTTTCCCCAGCCTGATGTTGGAGCACGGCGGTCAGTATTATCCTATTCTGAGTAATTACACTAACGTCGAACCTATTTTGAGTCAAATCAACTCTGATCTTGTACTCCTTCAATGATATATCTTAGAGTGCAGAGCGTCCCAAATTGGCCAAGGCAAGGCGCAGTCCGCAGAGAATGGCATGCCCTTTGCAAGGACTGCAACGCGGCATTGGCCAATTTGGGGCGCTCCCGTAGGGCCAGCCAGGAAGCGGCCATCTGCGTTGTTGTGCTCCCTTGAATTAGCTACGGCTAGTCCTGCGGTCGCACGCCTAGCAGCTAACCGCTTCCTGACTGGCTGCACCCTAAGATATATCATTGAAGGAGTACTAAAGTCGTTTAAAAAATCGCTTCTCTGATTTCGTCGATTTCGATTACGCCACCTGAGGTGTCGGTCTCTTCGAGGCTTTCGTGCATGCCAGGCCTGTCGATTGCACTGACGATTGATGTTGGGATGCTCGGCTGACACCTGTATCATTTGTTGGTTGAAACCCCAGTTTCTAAGAATTTCAGCCTCGACTTCCGGGTAGAGGTCATACAACAACTTTCAGGCGCTTCGGTATCATCCAGTAAGCCAGGGTTACTCTCAGCTTTGACCAGTATCGGTTATAAACCAATTAGAGTGTGTCAAACCGGCTAATAATGCGCTAATTTTATTTCGTATGAACTTTTAAACTTCGGGAACGGCGTAGGGCATGGGGGTTGATGAAATTTTGATCTGCGACTGATTTAATAAACATAATTCTTCGGTTATTGCCTTTTTGATCTGCGCAATGTAAAGGCAATGACACAA
>CAXMRQ010000202.1:0-7837 GCA_964196115.1 uncultured Gammaproteobacteria bacterium | reverse complement strand
GCCGGATTCAGCTTGCATGCCGGGGTGGCAGCCCAGGCCTGGGAGCGGGACAAACTGGAAAGGTTGTGTCGTTACATTGCACGACCTGCCGTCTCAGAAAAACGCCTGTCGCTGACATCGGCTGACAACATCCGCTACCAGCTAAAGACACCCTACAGTGATGGCACGACCCATGTGATATTTGAACCGCTGGATTTCATTGCAAAACTGGCCTCACTGGTGCCGAAACCAAGGGTCAATCTGACCCGCTTCCACGGTGTATTCGTCGGAGTGCCGCACCACCCAAACAGCAAACACAGAATCCTGGTCACACCATCCAGGCGGGGCAAAGGAGGACAAAAAGACAGTGGCCAGGAAAAAACTCCAGATGAATGCCACTCCGCCATGACCGGTTTTTTGCTCCTGCAAAACCGGCATACATGCCATCCATGGCAATAACCTGGGCTCAACGGTTGAAAAGAGTGTTCAGCATTGATGTTGAAACCTGCACGCATTGTGGAGGATCCGTCAAAGTGATCGCCTGTATCGAAGATCAGCAGGTCATTGACAAAATTCTGTCCCATCTCAAGAAAAAGGATGGGCTAACATCACCTCCCGATGCTCTGCCTGAAACCAGGGCGCCTCCACAAGCCAGCTTGTTTGGCTGACATCAGGATAGTTTGATGATTTTATTAGCTGTTACCAATAATAGGTAGCGGCGAGGCATAGCTTTTGGCCTATGATGGTTCTTGCTTGAAATTGATGAAAAAATTCGTGAAAAATTGCTGGAGTTGTTGGAAATTACGGCTGATAAAATGAAAAATCATGGAATGCTGGATAAGATCTTTAATATTGACAGTTGTGGGTAGGGCATTTATATTTCCTATACTTGGAACAGGCCTAATTCAGCTTCGCCAAAACCGGCTATATGCCGTGCTATGGTTGCAATTATATGAACCAGAAATCTAGCTGGATCATTATCATCCGCATCTACCGATAGCCAGGCAGTTGGTACCTTGTGCTGCTCCAGCCAACTCGCCATCAGGGTGGTTTTACCAAATCCCGCAGGTGCCGAAATCAGGGTCAAGGGTTTTGGCGTTTGATTTCCAAGTAGTTTAAATAATCGCTGCCGTTCAAGGATACCCGCTGTTGCGCTAGGTACTTCCAGCTTGGTTGTGAGTATGTTGTTCGCCATTGATTCCATAACGTTTTCGGATGTTCTATAGGTGGGCAGTAATTCCTGGTAACTGGCATTGTTATTAAAAGAGTATCAGAGAATAACCGCATACCCATAATTTATACTGTAATTATCGGATAGCGAAACGGTCGTTTAAAAAAAAGATCGTCATACCAGACTTGACCGAAGCGTCGGACCGCCTGGAATCATTGCACAGTGTTTACTGAATAGCCTGGAGACTCGTTACAATGGGTCCCGGCGGTCCGACGCTTCGGTCGAGCCCGGCACGACGGATTCTTTTTACTCCCGATGCGACGATAAAATTGAGCTGTATTCGATCCTCAGCTTGAAGAACCACCAATACCAATACTCTCAGGTATTTATCAACATTTATTCCGGACGGTAGTGTCTTCGAGTAACAAATTTCTCTTCACAAAACGGCAGGCCGTTTTAGTTTTTCCCCAAGCAACAAGAGGCAGGGTGTCATTATCAACGTCAATACGGTGGCGAAAGCCAGGCCGCCTGCGACCGCGGTTGCTAATTGTGTCCACCATTGCGTAGAGGGTCCGCCGATGTTGATTTCACGCCCAATGAAATCGATATTAACCCCCAGCACCATCGGTAACAGGCCGAGAATCGTGGTAACCGTTGTCAGTAATACCGGTCGTAAGCGAAGGGCTCCGGTCCGAAGCACCGCCTCAAAGGCGTCTCGCCCGCTTTGCCGTTGCCGATTATAGGTATCGATTAGTACGATATTATTGTTGACGACAATGCCGGCCAGTGTGATTACACCCACCCCGCTCATGACTATTCCAAAGGGCTGTCCGGTTATCAATAATCCCAGTAATACGCCGATAGTGGAGAAGAATACCGCGCTCAGGATTAGTAAGGCCTGGTAGAAGCTGTTGAATTGCGTGACTAATATGATCGCCATTACAAACAGGGCGACGCCAAATGCCTTGAGTAAGAATGCTTCGGCTTCGCGTTGCTCCTTGTCCTCGCCTTTGAAGGTAAACTCTATTCGGGGATCAAATTCTTGCTGGGCTAGCCGCTGACGAATTTGGCTGACCTTGAAGTCTGCCAATACACCTTCCTCTACGTCTGCTTCCACGCTCATTATGCGCCTTCCATCACTGCGTTTGATGGTGCCAACTTTGGGTTTGGCTAATCGCGTAACAAAGTTACTCAGGGGGACAGCGCCTTGCTCGGAAGGTATTCGCAATCGATCCAGTTGGTCGATACTACGGTTACCGACTGGATAGCGCACACGGATTTCGACTTCATCGTCAGTATCGTCGGGGCGATAAGAGCCAATCCGAATACCATTGGTGACCAGCTGGATGATGCTGCCCACTGTTGTTATGTCAGCCCCGTATCGGCTGGCTTCGGCCCTGTCGACCTTCAATTGCCATTCGATCCCCGGTATGAATCGCGAATCGTTTACATCTACGAATTCGCCAATTTCATCGAGCGTTGCGCGAATTCGATTGATTGCAGGCGGCAATAATTCCGGGAATCGTGAGCTGATTTGAATTTGCACTGGTTTGCCGACTGGTGGCCCCGATTCCTGTTGCTGTACTTCGACGATGATACCGGCAAGGTCGCTGACGCGCTGACGTACTTCCGTCATTATTTGTTTTGCCGGACGGCGTAATTTCCAGTCGATTAATTCCAGTTGAATCAGCCCTATCGCGTCTTCGCTGACTTCTGCTCGAAATTGCGAACCACTACGCGCATAAACGCTGGCAAATTCGCTCATGTCGAGAATGCGCGATTCTACCTCGCGCACTAGCTGGTCTCGTTCGACGATAGACAGGTCACCGCGTGCGCGTATCTGTATCAGCGCATTTTGCGGTTCAACGTCCGGGAAAAACTCGACGCCTTTGCCAAAAGCGCCGTAACCCGCGTATACCAATGTCAGAATGGCGACTGCTATTAAGATAACCGTCTTCGGATAATGAATGGCCCATTGCAGCGATTTGATATAGCGCCCGGTCCAGCCTTTAATGACTGCCAGATCGCCGTCTTCGGCCGCTACCAGGACTTCGGTTTGACGTTCACTGTCCGGTGCCCGTTTACCGATTAACGATCCTAGTGTCGGCACAAATACCAGCGCCATAAACAACGAAGCCGATAGTGTTGCGATCAGGGTGATAGGCAGGTACTTCATGAATTCGCCGACAATGCCGGGCCAGAACAGCAACGGCATGAATGCAGCCAGCGTGGTAGCGGTTGCGGCGATAATCGGCCAGGCCATGCGATTGCTGGCCTCAGCGTAGGCCTTGCTTCGTGGCAGGCCTTCGGCCATTTTTCGATCGGCCAGTTCAACCACTACAATGGCGCCGTCGACCAGCATTCCAACTGACATAATCAGGGCAAATAACACCACAATATTGACCGTCAAACCGATCATCGAGATGAACAGAATGCCGGCCAGGAATGACCCAGGTATCGCGAGGCCGACCAGGCCTGCTGTCCTGAGGCCTAACGCGGCGACAATCACTATCATCACTAACATGACTGCGGCGATCACATTGTTTTGCAGGTCATACAGCATATCGCGAATATCGTTCGACTTGTCCTGGCTGAATAGCACCTGGATGCCGGGCGGCCAGTCTCGCTGCTCTTCGGCCACCAGTCGCCGCACCTCCGCAATGGTGTCGATGATGTTGGTGCCGATACGTTTGGTTACCTCAAGGGTAACGGCTGGCTGGCCGTTGACGCGGGCAAATGCAATGGGGTCTTTAAAGGTTCGGCTCGCCACAGCAACATCGGAAAATCTGACCATACTGTCGCCGCTGACCATAATCGGTAACGCCAGGATATCTTCGACGTTTTCAAATAAGCCGGGTACCTTAATGGCGTAACGACCACTGCCGGTATCCAGAGCGCCCGCGGCAACCAGTTCGTTGTTCCGGGCTATGAACCGGGTCAGGCTTTCCTGTGACTGCCGATAGTTTTCCGCCCTGACCGGGTCGATTAATACCTCTACCAGATCTTCTCTGTCACCAGCGATATCGACCTCAAGTACACCGGGAATCGATTCGAGCTGGTCGCGTAGATCGCGCGCGGTTTTCACCATGAGTCGCTCGGGAACATCGCCATAAAGGGTAACTACCAACACCGGGAAGAGGGCGACATTAACTTCGTTGACCGTTGGTTCATCAGATTCGGGCGGTAAATCCGTTTTCGCGTCGTCTACCTTTTCGCGCACATCGGTGAGCGCAGTATCGCTGTCAAAACCAGCGTCAAATTCCAGTACGATGGATGCATTGCCTTCCACCGCGGTAGATGTCATTTCCTTTACGCCCTCGATGTTCTGTAGATTGTTCTCCATCGGGCGAATCAATAAACGTTCTGCGTCCTCCGGCGAGATTCCCTCGTGACCGATCGATACATATATAATCGGAATGGCGATATCCGGATCGGCTTCCTTGGGTATGGTTATATAAGAGACTGTTCCTGCTACAAGTATCAGGCATAGAATCAGAAGTACCGGGCGGGACCGCTCGATCGCGGCATCGATGATCGTGGCCATCAGTTGCTCGTTTCGCTACCTGCGATTTCTTGTTCGTCGATCGCTATCACCTTATCACCGGTACGCACGAATCCCTGGCCAACCGTAATAACCCTGATTTCCTTCGGTAACCCGGAAATCCACAGTCCATTCGGTGATGACTTGACTATCTGTACTGGCAAAAACTCGACGCGATCCTGTGCATTGACGGTTTTCACGCCAAGTATGTCTTCACTATTCAGGGATAGCAGCGCCGAGGAAAGCTGGATCGCGGAGACGGAGCGAACAGGAATGCTAATTTCAGCGGTAATACCGGAAACCAGTGATCTATCCGGATTAGGAGTCTGTAACTCGACCCGGAATGTCCGCGTGATCGGGTCTGCCTCGGAAGAGATGTATCGGAGTTCGCCTTCCGCTACCGCACCAGTTACGAGTCGTGCGATTCCCCTGTCGCCGAGTACGAGCCGGTGTCGTTCCTGCTGGCTGACGTATCCGACGAAGATAATCGGGTCCTGTTCCAGCAGCCGACCGATCTCATCTCCGGCTTTAAGGTAACTGCCTACTTCGACTGGCAGGCTATCCAGAATGCCATCAAATGGAGCTAAAACACGAGTATTACGAATCTCCAGCTCAATACGCTCAACCAATGCTTTGGAAGTTGCCAGCTGGGAAGTGATTCTGGCCACAAATATTTCAGACTGCAGGTTGTTTTTCTGTAGTTTTTTAGCACCTGCATGTTCGAGTTCTCGCTGTTTAAGCAGGGCATGCGCTTCCGCCAACCGGGCCTGCCGGTCACGTTTATCGAATTGCAGGATCAAATTTCCCTTGCGCAAAGTAGCACCATGAGTCGTAGTTATAGAGACTATTTTTCCCTCAACCTCGGCTCGCAGGGTCACGGCGCGCGCGGCTTCCGTTCGACCGTTAAGCACTATTTCCAGGACGACACGCTTGACCTCGGGAACCCGAACGCGCACCTTCTGAATTAGAGATCGTGCTGTTGTGTCTGTTTGAGCTTCTGTAATTTGTTCTTTTGAACCGAGATATCCTGAGGCCAGCCAGCCCGATAGAAGCAAGAATATGGATAGTGCGTAAACAAGGGATTGATGTCTTTTAAACGAATTATTCATCATTATTAATCACACTTGCTCTTTAAGATAAAGAGTATACAGAAAAGCGCCAGCGTGACTATGCTACAACTGCAGGTTGAGGGTGTTGATGTACGTCAATTTTGCCGATTAAAGGGGGAGGGGTGATTGAAAAGTGAATCGGTGACGAATCGTTTCGTTAATAAAAAGGGTGGAAAATTCCACCCCTTTTTCATCTCTGTAGCTGAGTTCAGTCGATTAAAACTGATTCATCGTATTGTCTTTGCCCGATGCTTTCAGTGCGGCATCACCGGAAAAGTATTCTTTGTGATCGTCGCCCATATCGGAACCGGCCATGTTCTGGTGTCTGACACAAGCGACACCCTGGCGAATCTCCTGGCGCTGTACGTTCAATACGTAGCCCAGCATGCCCTGATCACCAAAGTAATCTCTGAAGAGGTTGTCGGTCGATAATGCGGCCGTGTGATAGGTCGGCAGGGTAATCAAATGATGGAAGATACCTGCTTCACGTGCGGAGTCTGCCTGGAACGTGCGAATTTTTTCATCAGCTTCGGCCGCCAATTCACTGTCGTCGTATTCGACGCTCATCAGATTAGCGCGTTCGTAAGCGGAGACATCTTTACCTTCTTCGCTCCAGGCATCGAAAATCTGCTGACGAAAGCTTAACGTCCAGTTAAACGAAGGACTGTTGTTATAGACCAGTTTGGCGTTTGGTACTTCCTGGCGAATGCGATCGACCATGCCCCAGATCTGACCGATATGCGGTTTTTCGGTTTCGATCCACAACAGGTCAGCGCCGTTTTGCAACGAAGTAATACAGTCGAGTACGACACGGTCTTCACCGGTACCCGGTCTGAACTCGAACAGGCCGCTGGCGAGACGTTTGGGTCGGATCAATTTATCGCCCTGTTTGACCAGAACGTCACCATTAGCGACGTCATCAACACCAGTGACCTCGTCGCCGGCAAGGAAGGAGTTGTACAGGTCACCCAGATCGTCCGGCTCGTTACTGACAGCAATTTGCTTGGTCAAGCCTGCGCCAAGTGAATCGGTGCGCGTGACGATAATGCCGTCGTCAACACCCATTTCGAGGAAGGCGTATCGCACGGCGCGTATTTTGGCATTAAAGTCGGCATGGGGTACGGTTACCTTGCCATCCTGATGACCGCACTGCTTTTCGTCAGATACCTGATTTTCAATCTGGATGCAGCAGGCGCCGGCTTCGACCAGTTTTTTAGCCAGTAGATAGGTTGCTTCTTCGTTACCGAAGCCTGCATCGATATCGGCAATTATCGGTACCACGTGGGTTTCAAAATTATCAATTTTAGACAGTATATCTTTTTCCTTTGCCGCATCTTGTGCTTTTCGCACCGCGTCGAGCTCGCGGAACAGGCCGCCTAGCTCACGTGCGTCAGCCTGGCGTAGAAAGCTGTAGAGTTCTTCGATCAGGGCCGGGACAGAAGTCTTTTCGTGCATCAACTGGTCGGGTAGTGGACCGAACTCCGAACGCAGGGCGGCCAGCATGACGGTTTTCCCGAAGATGGCGTTTATATCCAGGAACTGAGAAACTCTGCTCTGCGTAAATCTTTATCTATTCCCTCTGAAGAGACAGGTGCGCTTGTTACCCAGGTGGTTCCGGGAACTTCTGCTGATGGTTACTTATATCAAGGTGATGTTATTCTTGAAGTAGATAGCCACCCCCTTGCCAATGATGGCACCGTTCTTCTTCGCCCCGGTTTACGAGTCTCGAACAGTTATCTGACCAATGGTCGACAGCTCGGTGATACCATCAATATGACTATCTGGCGAGGAAGTGCCAGACAATCGATTTCAATCCCACTTACAACACGATATGGTTCAGCTGAGTTAGTCAAAATTCCACAGTACGATATAAAACCTGAATACGTCATCATTGCAGGAATCTTATTCACACCCCTTTCTTATAATTACTTAGCCACCTGGGGAGACAGTTGGTTCAAGGATGGGCCTACTAATTTACTCAAACACTACTTCGAAACACGACAGAAAGCCGATGAAGAAGTTGTCATCATTAATGGG
>CAXMRQ010000201.1:0-26255 GCA_964196115.1 uncultured Gammaproteobacteria bacterium | reverse complement strand
CGAGAATATTATTCGGATTTGTTCCGATTTTATATCAGCAGATTTTATGCCATTGGTGCGGGTATTGATCGGAGTGTTATCCATAACGTTTTGATCAGTCCCTACCTGATTCCCGTAATAACCGTGTTGAAATTGTAACCTAGCACATAATCACGACCCCAGGTCGATAATTTGTGCATAATTTTTACCAATGCCTTATTGACGGAGATTAAACAGTACTTCTGCGGTATTAACCCTTACCCCGCGCCAGATATAAAATGACTCGGCGGCCTGCTCAACTAGCATGCCGAGTCCATCTATCGCCTTCGTTACTCCTTTACTTTTCGCCCATGCGACAAATGTGGTAGGACCGTCGAGCTTATACATCATGTCATAGCAAATCGAATTGCTATCGAGCACTTGTTCAGGAACAGGAGGTACCTGGTCGCCGAGACCGGCGGCAGTTGCGTTAATGATCAGGTCGAATTTTTCTACTCCGAGCTCGTCGTAACTGGAACTGTGAACCTGCCCAATAGAACCGAAGTCCAGCGCAAGCTTTTCAGCCTTTTCGAGCGTTCGGTTTGCGATAGTTATATTTTCTGGCTCGTGCGCTAGCAGTGGCGCGAGTACACCGCGTGCAGCACCTCCGGCGCCCATAATTAATATTTTGCTGTGCTGGATGCGAGTCTGGTGATTCTCTATCAGGTCGCGTGTCAGCCCCGCACCGTCGGTATTGTCACCTGAAACTTCGCCGTTTTGCATAAATGTCAGCGTATTCACCGCTCCCGCCTGTTCGGCGCGTGGACTTCTTTGCTGACACAATTCCCATGCCTGTTGTTTGAAAGGCACGGTGACGTTTGCACCTTTCAAACCCTGCATTTGCAATTGTCGAATCTGTGCCGGGAAGTCATCAACTGCGAGCTCGATGGCTTCATAACTCATAGACTGTTGAGTTTGCTCGGCAAACAGTCGGTGAATCTGCGGGGACAGGCTATGCGTGATCGGATTGCCAACTACTGCATATCGATCAACAGCTACTGATTCTTCGGGCAATTATTTTTCCTGTAGCCATTTTGCGGCGGCTTTCGCATAGTAGGTCAAAATACCATCCGCGCCGGCGCGTTTCATCGATAAAAGCGCTTCTAGCACGCAGGATTTTTCATCGATCCAGCCATTTTGCGCTGCTGCTTTCAACATCGCATATTCGCCGCTTACCTGGTATACAAAGGTCGGAAACTGTAATTCCTGACTCACACGCTGAACGATGTCGAGGTAAGGTAATCCGGGTTTAATCATCACCATGTCAGCGCCTTCGTCGATATCCAGTGCAACCTCATGCAGTGCCTCATTGCTGTTCGCCGGGTCCATCTGGTATGAATATTTATTACCCCCACCGAGGTTGCTAGCCGACCCCACGGCGTCGCGAAATGGTCCGTAAAAGCTTGACGCATATTTAGCCGCATAGGCCAGAATTCGAGTATTTACGTGCCCATTGTTTTCCAACGCCTGGCGAATCGCGCCGATACGGCCATCCATCATATCGGAAGGGGCCACCACGTCAGCACCAGCCTCGGCATGCGATAAGGCCTGTTTTACCAAAACATCGACTGTGGCATCGTTAGTCACGTAACCGTCGTCATCGAGCAGGCCGTCCTGGCCGTGGCTGGTATAGGGGTCTAGCGCAACATCGGTAATCACGCCAAGCTCGGGAACCGCTTTTTTTATCGCTCGTATCGCACGTTGTGCCAAACCATCGGCATTCCAGGCCTCCGCAGCATCGTCACTTTTGGCATCGAGTGGAGTCACCGGAAATAGCGCCATCGCAGGAATGCCCAGATTGTGAACTGAAATCGCATCTTCTACCAGCAGGTCGATACTGAGTCGATCGACCCCGGGCATTGACTGCACGGCTTCACGTTGTTGTATGCCTTCAAGCACAAACACGGGATAAATGAAATCGTCTGCTGAAAGACTGTTTTCGCGCATCAGGCGACGTGAAAAATCGTCTCGACGCATGCGACGTTTACGAATAATAGGATAGTGCGACACGGAAATACCTCGCCAGTGGTTGTTAATTACAATATGGCACAAATTGAGAATTATTTAAAAAGCTTTTAATATTTTAGGCTAAGCGGTTATACGGTTAGCACGCGGATCAGATCGGTGCTACCGGCCTGATGGTGCGAGCCTGCGGTCACTACAACAACATCCCCGGTATTAATGTAATGGAGTTCTTTGGCCTTACTTACGGCGTATTTGATCTTGGCATTATCATCACTATCCTCGCCCTCGTAGAGTAATGGTATCACTCCCCAGTTCATCGACAGGCGACGCGCCACCAGCTGCGAATAGGTTACTGCGAGGATTGGGCAGTCGGGGCGATTCTTGGATATCAAGCGGGACGTGAAGCCGGTTTCAGTGAGGCTGAAGATGGCAGTGGCTTTCAGCTTTTCCGCCATGTTTACCGCCGACTGGCTGACGACCTCGGGAATGATATTGATCGGATCCATGCGGGTCTTCTGTAAATAGCCATACTCAGCCAACGATGCCTCTGCGCGTTGCGCGAGAATAGACATGGTGCGCACTGTCTGTACCGGGAATTTACCGATCGCGGTCTCCCCCGAGAGCATCACCGCGGATGTACCGTCCAGAATGGCGTTGGCCACGTCGCTGGCCTCGGCGCGGGTGGGTTTGGGATTGCGTTCCATGGAAGCGAGCATCTCTGTCGCGGTAATCACCGGCTTGCCGTTCATTACGGTGGTACGGATGATCTTCTTCTGGAATCCGGGTACCTCCGCCAAAGGTAGTTCGACGCCGAGATCGCCTCGCGCCACCATTATTCCGTCAGCCGCCTTGACGATTTCCTCCAGGTGCTTAATGCCTGCTTTGTTTTCGATTTTGGCTATGATCGGTGTGCGCCGGTCAGACTCCAGAAAGATATCCCGAATGCGGTGGATATCCTCCGCACTCTGCACGAAAGATGCAGCCAGATAGTCCACATCATTGTCTGCAGCGAAGGTGATCTCGCGTACGATGTCATCCCTGAATTCAGGGCTTACGGCACTCACCGCCAGCTCAGTATCAGGCAGGTTGACGCTCTTATTTTCCTTCAATACGCCGCCATGGATGACCTGGCAGACGATGTCGTCATTTGAAACCGATGTAACTTCGAGCTCTATGGCACCGTCATCAATCAGGATCGGAGTGTTCGGCTCCACTTCCCTGGGCAGGTTTTTGTAAGTCACGGAAACACCGAGCTCGGTGCCGATGCGCCCGTCCGTGTGCAGAGTAAATTTTGCACCTGGCACCAGTTCCACCGAGCTACTAACTAGTTTGCCGCTGCGAATCTCGATTCCCCGAGTATCTACCATAATCGCCAACGGCACGTCCATCTCGTTGGCTATATCGCGGATCCGATCCAGGCGAGCCTGGTGCTCCTCGTAGCTGCCATGGGACAGATTCAGGCGCGCTACATTCATTCCTGCGGCAATCATCTCCCGAAGAATATCGGGTGAATCACTGGCGGGACCGATGGTGGCGACGATCTTGGTTTTACGCAGGCTGTTCAAATTGTTCATTGAATGATGTATCGGGACTGTGCTTCCATGAGGAAGCATATTTAGCCCGGAAAATTCATAAATCATGCACAATCTCACTTGCCTATCGATTTCGCAAGAAATATATCCTCAGTCGCTCGGAATCATTGATACGAGGCTTCTTCGGATATTTCCTTGTGAAATCAATATACTGCGCGATATTTGCGCAGATTTATGAAATTTCCGGGCTAGTTAATTAAAAACTGCTTAAAGGCTAATGTATCTGGACTTGGTTCCTACGGCAACACAAAGTTTCCGCTTGAAGTGTCGCTGGTCAGTGGCTATTCGATTAACGAAAAGATACATATTTATTGAATTGCTAAGGCCATCCCCGGGAGTTGTAAATCGCCGATAACAGCCTTGCATCAAATAATCCTATTTGTTGAATTCAATCACTTTGATCTTCTGAGAGGCAGTGATACTGCCATCAGGAAAAGCACGGTTGAGCAGTCTCAGTATATTTTCCGCATCCCGATCAATCGCACTTTGATTCGCTAATGACGCAAATTTATCTCCTGCTTTCACTTCGATAATTTTCAGCGATGGGGGCTTTATGTTTTTAATTTGTTTGTCGCTGAGTCGGGTGAAGCTTTTATTGATCGTCAGCAATTGCCGGTCGGTGTCGGAAAATTGCTCTTTGGTACTGGTGCCAGCGAGAAATAAAACCTGTTTATCATCTAGCGTGATTGCACTGACGCGGGCTGGCTGACTCGCCCCTTCAATCTTGGCCAGTGCTCGTGCGGTGACGCCGTAATTCGTTTGTTCGACTGATAATTTGTTATTGTTGGTCAGGCGCTTGAGTAGTGCGGTGCTGGTTTCGTCTTTTTTCAATGCTTTTAGGTTGACCTGTGCCAGAGCGCCAGTTTGCTGATCGCGCGCCAATAAACCGGTCGGATTATTAACGATTTGCCAGCCGGGCGGAAACTGTAAGGCGATACCTAGTTTCGCGTGCATGAATCGGTTTTGTATGATTACGCCCTGGTCAGGACTCTGCCCCCAGACCATGCCGTTTATATAATTGAAATAGGTTGCCTGATTATCATCACGGTATTGTACCGGGGACAGGTTTTTAGCCGCACGTATGACAGTTTGCAGCCGATCATCATTTTTTGGGTGAGTCGAATACACGCCGTGGTAAATATTTGCCGGTCGATTTTGCTTTTTTGCCAATGCCTTTTCATATAATTCCTGATCCTTGAGGACGCCGATTACATCGAGCATCGACTCCGGGTTATAAGCCGATTTGTGCAGGTATTCTGCGCCGAGGCGGTCTGCTTCCAGTTCATGTTTGCGGCCATAGCCTCGAATAATGCCGGTGCCTAGTTGATTACTCAAATTTCCAAGTGATTCGCTACCAGTTGTAGCGGTGATTAATACGTTGAGTAACCCGGAAGCTAATTGTCCGGATTGCTGTCGCACCGAATGACGTGCCGTGACGTGGCCGATTTCATGACCCAGAACACCAGCTAGCTCGGCCTCGCTATCCAGGTAAGCCATGATGCCACGCGTGATATAGATGTAGCCGCCAGGAAGCGCAAAAGCATTGATATCCGGCGAATCGAGGACTGTAAAATGAAACTCTAGATGAGAGCGATGACTGTTCGTTGCCAGCTGCTGTCCGATTGTATCGACATAAGACTGTAAACCGGGGTCATCGTATACGCCGTATTGCTCGATAATAGTTTGATGATACTGGCGCCCCTGCGCAATTTCTTCGGATTCACTCAGCGTGACAAAATCGCGGTCTCCGGTAACCGGATTGATCGCACAGGCGGATAACACCAGAGAAAGTGTTAACAGGATGTAATTGAAATAACGCCCGATCATTGCTCTATTGTAATTAGAATATGAGCCAAAACTAAGTTGAATTTTTCGTCAGGCAAAAAAAAGGGTGCGTAAAGCACCCTTATCGAATTTGAATAATAATTATTTACCGTAACGTTGACGAAACTTGTCAACCTGCTTCGCGGTTTGCAGAATATGCTGCTTGCCGGTGTAAAATGGATGTGACTGGCTGGAGATTTCAAGTTTCAGCAATGGGTACTCGTTGCCGTCTTCCCATTTAATGGTTTCGCGAGTGGGCGCAGTAGAGCGGGTCAGAATCGAAAACTCAGATGAAATATCCTGGAATACGACTTCTCTATACTCTGGGTGAATATCTTGCTTCATGTTCTACACTGACGCCATAAGGTTTTTAAGGGCGCGAATTCTGACCTTTTATGCCTAAAAGTGCAAGTGTTTTTTGGCGCGACGATAGGGGCTTAACACCTTAGCCGGGATTATATTATTTCACGGCTGAACTGCTTTAAACAGAGTTAAAAAATATGGTTCCATGAATTAATTCAGGATGAGTAAATTCGGGACTATAAAAACTTAATAATGACTAGTCTGCATTAGTAGTTTCTGATGGTCAGTTAGGTGTGTTTGTTAAAGTAAAATATGACTAGTTAATCGTAAAACATTGAGCGGGTTAAGGCCTTTTCGCTTATCCACAGTTCTTGTGGATAACTCTGTGGATAAACCTTAGATGGATTGCTGCGAGGCCGATAAACATTGGGGTTTTGTTAGATTAGTTATTTTTTAACCAATCAAATTAAGTAGTTATAAATCAATAGCTTAAACAATTTTCAACAAAAGTCACTTTTTCTTTTGAAATTCTGTTGACAAAAACTATTAAATTAATCTAGCTGTGTATAAATTTTGCTTCAGAGCTAAAAAAAGGTTGATTTTTGCTTATTTTAAGATCCAGAAACATCAATTGAAGGTTGTTGAGATACTGAAAGCCCCGTTCCGTCGGGCAGACACGACCGTCGTCGAAGCTTATCAGGCCAGATTGGCTGGCTTTTTGTATCGCAGGCAGTACCTGGCTGAACGCTAAACCGGTAGAAGCGACAAATAAATCGACTTCAAATCCAGAATGTAGACGCAGGGCATTGAGCATAAATTCAAACGCCAGATCGGATTCACTCAATTCGCTTTCCTGGCTAATCGAGTTGCGCCCTGCGGACGCCAGATAGGCGGCGGGTTGGCGTTGACGCGTACGCCGCACCACTTTGTTTTCGCCAACCAGCGTGATTTTTCCATGTGCGCCGGCACCGATGCCGAGGTAGTCACCAAAGTGCCAATAGTTCAGGTTGTGCCGGCATTCGCGAGCCTCACGGCTATAGGCCGAAATTTCGTATTGCTGGTAACCCTTGCTCGATAGCAGATTCTGGCAATCCTGTTGTTGCTCCCAGGCCAGATCATCGTCCGGCATCTGCGCGGGCGGTTGATGCTGGAATAGAGTATTCGGTTCAATCGTCAGCTGGTATTGCGAAATATGCTCTGGCCCCAGCGCTATCGCCTGTTGCAGGTCGGCAAGCGCCTGTTGCCTGGATTGAGCCGGTAGTCCATACATTAAATCGAGATTAATATTATCGAAACCAGCCAGTCGTGCCGCCTCAAACGCCTGTAAGGCAAGACTCGAATCATGCACGCGGCCCAACAGGCGTAAATGTTCGTCGTTAAAACTCTGAACCCCGATTGAAAGACGATTCACCCCAGATTCGCGATAAGCCCGAAAATGCGAAATATCGGCACTACCCGGATTTGATTCAAGCGTCACTTCTGCGCTTGCCGACAGGTTTAACAGCGCTCGTAATCCCGAAAACAGCCGGTCAATCGCGTCACCTGAAAACAACGACGGCGTGCCGCCGCCGATAAATATAGTTTCCACCGAGCGACCCCAAATTAGCGGTAAATCCTGCTCAACATCGTTGAGTAATGCCGCGATGTAATCTTGCTCGGGTATGGCATCGGTCTGGTGCGAATTAAAATCGCAATAGGGGCATTTTTTTTCGCACCAGGGCAGGTGAATGTAAAGGCCTAGCGGTGGATTCTGTCGCAGTTGCATTAGCTTAGGAGTCTTTCGAGTAAAAGCCTCAGCGCCTGACCCCGGTGGCTGACTCGATTTTTTTCATCGGCGCTGAGCTCGGCGCTGGTACAACCATACTCGGGCAGGTAAAAATAGGGATCGTAGCCGAACCCACCACTACCTTTGGCTTCGAGCACAATCATGCCTTCCCAACTACCTTCGCAGATAATCGGCGAAGGATCGGCTGCGTTGCGCATATAGACAATGACAGCCTTGTATCGAGCACTACGCTTCGTCTCGGGTACCGGCCGTAACTTTTCCACCAGCAGAGCATTATTCGTATCGTCGTTAGCGTCAGTGCCAGCGAATCGCGCACTGTATACCCCTGGTTCGCCATTTAAGGCATCGACAACGATGCCCGAGTCGTCAGCCAGCGTGGCGTGGCCGGTCTGTTGAGCGGCATGACGGGCTTTGATAATCGCATTTTCGACGAAAGTAGTGCCGGTTTCGGCGACTTCGGATACGTCGAAATCGGACTGCGGGTATACCTGATAGTCAGTGTCGGCAAGCAACGCGACGAGTTCACGTAGCTTGCCTGGGTTAGCAGAAGCGAGTACCAGTTTTTTCATGCCTGCGTCTGTAGCGTAAAAATTTCCCCGGTTCCCTTGCGTGCCAGAGCCAGCATACTATTCAGCTCGTCATCGGAAAATGATACGCCTTCGGCAGTGCCCTGTACTTCAATAAATCCACCGCTATTATTCATCACAATATTCATATCGGTATGAGCGTTACTATCCTCGGCATAGTCGAGGTCCAGCACTGCCTGTCCTTCATAAATACCCACCGAAATAGCGGCAATCTGGCATTGGATAGGGGTTTCTTTTAAGTCGCCTTTATCCAGCAAAGTTTGAATCGCATCCGATAAAGCCACCCAGGCACCCGAAATAGAAGCGGTTCGTGTCCCGCCATCGGCTTGAATCACATCACAATCGATAGTCACGGTTCTCTCGCCAAGTTTTTCGGTATCGAGCGAAGCGCGTAGTGCGCGACCGATCAAACGTTGAATTTCCATGGTACGACCACCCTGTCTTCCGGAGCTCGATTCGCGGCGCATGCGGCTACCAGTGGATCGCGGCAGCATGCCATATTCAGCCGTCACCCAACCCTTGCCTTTGCCGCGTAAAAAACCGGGCACAGAATTCTCCACCGTGGCGTTACAAATAACGCGAGTATCGCCGCATTCGATCAAAACCGAGCCCTCGGCATGTTTGGTGTAATTTCGTGTGATTTTGATCGGGCGTAGTTCGTCGTTTGCTCTGCCACTGGGTCTCATACATAAGTCTCTGGAAAAAGAATCGGGATTATACTGATCATCAGCGTCGGCGTCTGTGTTCTATACTCAAATAGTCAGATAGTGAGCCAGTTTATGCATGCGCTGACTAAATAAGCTATGATCCGCGAATTATAACCATCTAGAGAATATTATCGTGCTAAGAAGTATGACTGCATTTGCCCGCGTACAGGAAACAAGCGACGCCGGGGTGCTGACCTGGGAGATTCGTTCGGTCAATCATCGGTACCTGGAGCTTGGCTTGAAGTTACCGGATGATTTTAAATCGCTGGAACCCGAAATTCGTAAGTTGATGTCGCAGTATTTGAAGCGCGGAAAGGTTGACCTCGGATTGCGATATAAACTCAACGACGCCGAGGCGAGCCAAGTCAAACTAAACGAAGAAATCGTGCGTAGCCTACGACAGGTGGAACAGGAAATTTTAAATATCGTACACGAAGGTAGCAAGCTGTCGGTGGCCGATATTCTCAGTTGGCCAGGCGTCATTGCCGAAAGTGATAAAGACTTTTCGCCGCTCATCGCACTGGCGCTATTGAGCCTTGAAAATGCGCTGGGGCAATTGGTGCAGACTCGTGAAACCGAAGGCCAGGCATTGCAGGAATTGATCAGTACACGCTGTACTCAGATTAGTGAAATCGTGCAACAACTGAGGACACATCGACCCGCGATGATGGCATCAATGCGTGAAAAGTGGGAAAGCAATTTAAACGAAAAACTGAAACAATGGAGTGAAGCCGGAGACAATAGCCGACTCGAACAGGAACTGGTTATACTCGCCCAAAAACTCGATGTCGACGAAGAACTGGATCGCATCGATACGCATATCACAGAAGTTGAAAAAGTCCTGAAGCGCAAAGAAGCCGTAGGCCGGCGCCTTGATTTTCTCATGCAGGAACTCAATCGTGAAGCCAATACGCTCGGCTCAAAGTCACAGGATAGCCAAACCACACAATGGTCGGTTGATTTGAAAGTGTTAATCGAGCAGATGCGTGAGCAGGTTCAAAATATCGAGTAATGCGTTTTACGCAACTGACGCCGTGAGTGTTGATGAAATTTAAACTACCACTTTTCAGTGCAAGTTTAATCATTGGGCTGGCAATTGTTTCGTTGTTAGCCTGGAGTTGGTCGCTGCAGCAAGTGGTCCAACAGGAAAACCGAATTCAGTCTGCGGCACTCAAACAACTGTGGCAGTCGCAGATCGTTCACCTTAAACAAAAGCAAAGACTCTGGCTGCAATCACAATATCACTTGATTAGAAATCTGCTCGATTCTAGCGATCAGGATCAACGCTTACAGGCTTTCCTTTGGGGATATTACCAACGGAACCCGAGTATCCATTCTGTGTTGTTGGTCAAATTTGATCAGAACGGCGAAATTAAAAAATCCAACCCACCCAAACCAGGTTGCCTACAACTTCAGCAAAGCAATCGACAGGATTTTGAAAATTATCTGGTGCCGCGTATCGCGAGCTGTCGCGTGGCAGATAAGGTCTTGCTGGAAATTGTAGGTTCCATATCAAAATCAAGTAGTGACTCGATATTAATCATGAGTATGGACTACTTCAGTTTTCTGAAGGAATTTTCAAATGTAGCGCAAAAAAAATTGCAGTTGCATTTGAGTTCTGGCGACTCGATCGAATTTACCGAAATCACGAATTCGACCGATGATTCTGATTTACTGACTATATCGCTTGAGGAAGACGGACTATTGCTTGGCAAGCTGCATTTGAGCAGTCAGCCACTGCTTTATTTTGATCTGTGGATCCAACAGGTATTCCCAGTCCTGTTAATACTGGCCTTAGCAGTATTGTTGGTATATAGCCAGTTTAGTCGGTTATTAATTAAACCGTTGCTGATTCTGGCGGAAAAAATGCGCGATACTGCTGTCACTCATCATAGCGGCAAACGCGCTAAATCCAGACCAGTCATGCCGGGGCTTAAGGTAATGCACGAGTATTTTCATGCGTTACAGGGCATGGCTAAACACGATCCGCTCACTGGCTTGAACAATCGCGTAATTTTTGAAGACCGTCTTGTGCAGTTAATCAACGAGGGCAAACGCTCGGGACGCAAATATGCGCTGATACTGATCGAGATCACTAATTTTGATTCGATCGCTCACCTGCATGGTCAGTACCTGGCCGATGCGCTACTCAAACGAATTGCCGAGAGCCTGCTGGCCAGTTTGCGCGAATCAGATAATGTTTCGCGTTTCGAAAAGGGCCTATTTGCGGTGTTGCTAGAAGTGGATGATCCTGATCGGTTAGCCAGTCTGGTGGAAAAAGTTTACCAAACACTGGTTGAGAGATTCCTTGTCTATGGTCGAGAACTGGAGGCAACTCTGGGCATGGGTATTGCTGTTTACCCGGAACATGGTTCTGATTCAGATAAACTATACCGTAATGCCTGTTCGGCACTGGTAGAAGCCGAAAAAAAAGAATGGCCGATTGTTTTTTATAAAGCGCTCGAGGATGGGACCGACTACTCTGGATTTACCCTGCTCCAGTCTTTGCGTAAGGCAATAGAAAATGATGAGCTGAAGCTGGTTTTTCAACCGGTAATCGATCTGAAAGATCACAGTACCGCGTATTTTGAAGCCCTGCTACGCTGGAGAGATCCGGAGACGCACGAGGCCTCGATAGAACGTACGATTCAAATCGCCGAGAAAAACCAGCTCATCAAACCACTGACTAACTGGATTATTGCAGTAACCTGTAAATTGCTCAGCGATTTGAAAATAGAGGGACTGGTGATAGGCATTAATCTGTCCATGATTGACCTGCACGATCGCTATTTGCCGCGACGGATCGAGAATTATTTAAAGCAATATGGGGTCAAACCTGCACAAATCCTCATCGAGATAACCGAAGGCCAGATTATGCAGGAACCCGAGGAAGTGATAGAGATTTTGGCCCATCTCGGGGCGATGGGGTTATCGCTTTCGATCGATGATTTTGGCACTGGACAGGCATCCCTGACTTATTTGAAAGATTTGCCGGTAGAAAAGCTGAAAATAGATCAATCCTTTATTCGCGATATGGCGGCGGACCCGGACGATCAGCTGATAGTTAAAGCGACAATCGAACTCGCGCATACGCTCGATTTGAAAGTAATTGCGGAAGGCGTGGAAACATTCGCGACAAACGAGATACTACGCGATATGAATTGCGATTACGTTCAGGGCTACTATATTAGCCGGCCAATAGAAGCAGAGCAGATACCGGAATGGTATAGGCAGACTATCTAGGGAGCCTCTGGTCAATTAATGAATCAACGTCTGTTCGTTAAAATAGACCAGCTCATCGTTGCAAATCTTGCCAATAGATTGACTATTGTCTGCGATTAGCGCCTTGGTTTGGCCTATTTTAACTTCACATCTGAATGACTCAGGATTGATCAGAGGTTCCCTAAATCAACCCACGCTCCGAAAAGCACAATGTTTCATCGCCAATAATGACGTGATCGAGAACCCGAATATCGACCAGCGCCAGGGCTTTTTTCAAACGTTCGGTGATTTGAATGTCGGCCTGGCTTGGTTCGGCGATGCCGGATGGATGGTTGTGCGCGAGGATGACTGCGGCAGCATTATCGGCCAGTGCCTGTTTGACCACTTCGCGGGGATAAACGCTTGCGCCATCGATAGTGCCGCGGAACATTTCACGGAATACGATTACGCGGTTGCGATTGTCTAACATCACGCAGGCAAATACTTCGTGTTGACGATCACGCAACTGGCTGTGCAGGTAGGCCATGGTGTCTGCCGGACTGGTTAAGCAGTCTTTTCGTTTAAGTGATTCTGAAAAGTGCCGATTGGCCATTTCCATTACTGCCTGCAGCTGGGCGTATTTGGCGTTGCCGAGACCTTTATGGCGACAGAATTCGTTCCGGGGTGCGGTTAAAATGGCACGTAATGATCCAAAGTCGGTGAGTAACTGTCGAGATAGATCGACCGCGGAGATTCCCGGTAGTCCGGTTCGCAGGAAAATTGCCAGTAATTCGGCATCGGAGAGGGAAGGGGCTCCTTTCAGCAAGAGTTTTTCACGCGGCCTTTCTTCGCTAGGCCAATCGGTAATCGCCATTTGTAATCCTTTACGTAGTGTTCACTTACGCTAAAATAGACCATATGGAAGCAATGCTCAAGAAAAAAATTCTGCTTGGAGTTACCGGTGGTATCGCCGCCTACAAGTCCGCCGAGTTGATTCGACTGTTAATCAAGGCCGGTGCCGAGGTGCGTGTGGTGATGACGGCGGCGGCGGGTGAGTTTGTGCAACCACTGACTTATCAGGCGCTGAGTGGTCACCGGGTTTATAGTGATATTTTTGATGCCGAAGCCGATTCGGCGATGGATCATATCGAGCTGGCACGCTGGGCTGACCTGTTGATTGTCGCGCCGGCATCGGCTGATTTTATCGCCAAGCTGCGCGATGGTTATGCCGATAATTTATTGCTTACTCTTTGTCTCGCGAGTAAACAACCCGTCGCTATTGCCCCGGCGATGAATCAACAGATGTACGCCAATGAGGCCACGCAGGACAATATTAAACAGCTAGCCGCTCGATCTGTATTGATCTGGGGCCCGGATGAGGGTGAGCAGGCCTGTGGTGATGTCGGGCCGGGTCGAATGCTGGAACCGGTGGCGATACTTGAGCGTGTTGTCGAGATTCTGCGCCCCGGAAAACTAACAGACAAGCAGGTGCTGATTACTGCCGGGCCTACGCGCGAGCCTATCGATCCGGTTCGTTATATCAGTAATCGCAGTACCGGCAGGATGGGTTACGCACTGGCACGAGCTGCTCAACAGGCAGGTGCCGGGGTGACTCTGGTGAGTGGCCCAGTGAGTCTAAATGAACCATTCGGTGTTGAGCGGGTATCGGTGTCTAGCGCAGTCGAAATGCGCGATGCTGTCATCGACAGGATTGCGCAGGCCGATATATTTATCGCCTGTGCAGCCGTTTCAGATTATCGAGTGGAAGCGGTGGCGGCCCAGAAAATTAAAAAATCCACTGAACATATAACACTCCAGTTAATACCAAACCCCGATATTGTCAGCGAAGTGGCGCAGCTTAAAAACAAACCCTATACGCTCGGATTTGCGGCAGAGACCGAAAATGTCGAGCAACATGCACGTGAAAAGCTACAACGCAAAAAGCTCGATATGATTGCGGCGAACCAGGTGGGCGTTGAACAAACCGGCTTTGAAAGTGATACCAACGAATTAATTGTAATCTGGCCGGACGGACAACAGTTGTTAGCATTGAAAGATAAGAATGAACTCGCAAAACAACTGATTGACCTGGTCGCTGAACACTATAATGCCGCCGATTAACTCATCCCCATTCAACGACCTGGTAGTCTGTCGGACTTAGGTATTTGTAACTAACAGGTTTTATTAAATGAAAGTAAAAAAGAGTAGTATCGCCGAAATTCTCATCGAAGCGCTCCCCTATATCCAGGCGCTCGATCAAAAAACCGTTGTAATTAAATTTGGCGGTAACGCAATGGTCGATGAACAGCTGAAAAGCAGCTTCGCGCAGGACATCGTACTGTTAAAGCAGGTGGGGGTGAATCCGGTTATCGTTCACGGTGGCGGCCCGCAAATTGCGAAGTTACTTGAGCAGATTGGAAAAGAAAGTCGGTTTATTGAAGGTATGCGAGTGACTGATAATGAAACCATGGATGTCGTCGAGATGGTTCTAGGCGGACAGGTCAACAAACAAATTGTGTCATTGATCAATTCTCATGGCGGTAGGGCAGTGGGTTTAACGGGCAAGGATGGTGGGCTAATCAATGCCCGGAAAATGAAATTGACCGGGGTCGATGCTGAAAATCACGATCTGGGCCAGGTAGGAGAAGTTGACACGATCGACCCTGCGGTGGTCAAAATGCTCGACGAGGGCGATTTTATCCCGGTTATTGCACCGATTGGTGTTGGCAAAGATGGTGCCTCGTATAATATTAATGCAGATCTGGTAGCCGGAAAACTCGCCTCGGTGCTCGGTGCGGAAAAACTGTTATTGCTGACTAATACAGCGGGAGTGCTCGATCTTGAGGGTAATTTGCTGACTGGAATTACGGCCAAAGAGACCGACCGTTTAATCGAACAGGGTATTATTCATGGCGGTATGCTACCGAAGGTGTATTGCGCTCTGGATGCAGTTAAGTCCGGGGTTAAAACCAGTCAAATTATCGATGGTCGGGTGCGGCATTCGGTGTTACTTGAGTTGCTTACCGACACTGGCGTAGGCACGCTGATTAAAGCTTAAGCTGCCCACAAACCAATTGAGATAGGGATTATTATTGGTCGTTGAGTAATCGAAAGCGCGCTACGTCAACTTCGTGCTGCGCTTCTATTTTAAATTTTTCACCCAGTTTGAGCGAAAGTTGCTTTTCGCGATTTTCGAGCTTGCGGGTGGATTCTTCAATATTTTGTGCTAATCCACCTGGCACTTCCTTGTTTTTGGAGATGTATTGTTCCTGGGCAGTTTTTTGGAATCGACTTAAGCGTTCCTCTGTGGTTGCAATGCTTTTGTAAATCAAACGAATAACCGAATCGAGTACATCTATACGATCATTTTTGACGCGGCTCATTTCTTTTTCTGAACTAAAGGTTAGCAATAAAACCTTGTCAACCCGGCCCTGCGCTTCTTTATTTTGCCTTTCAACTTCCTGTTTCGCCTGTAACTCTTTTGCTGCCTCCTTGCCGACCTTAATTTCCTCTTCTGTTCTGGCTGCTTCTTTTGTGGCGATTACTATGCCCTGTGCGTTCAGGGTTTGATGTTTTCTTTTTACCTCACTAACCGGCATGCGGTCACTGTAACGAACCTCACCGTTTTCATCGATCCATTTGTACAGTTTCCCCGCGCTCGCAATGGATGACATGCCGAGTAATATCAGGCAAGTCAAAACCTTTATCGATGTAAGGTTAGTATAGATACCGCGAAGTCTCATAGCGTTTTAATAATGCTTTCCAGTCCCGGCACCTGCGGTTCTTTATGACCCGATTTGGTGCATGCTGGTAATCTTCAACTAATCATAGTGCATTTTTGGCTATTTTTCACCGCTTGATTGACCATCGGTCAGGTGAATTACTTCACTGGTCTAATAATCCCGTAATTGGCGAATGCACTACCTGGAGGTAGTCTTCGTTGCCCGCACTGGTCACCAGCGCCGCGACACCGATATTATCCAGGCGCCACTCGGGATTGATATTAATACTGTGATGATTGGAATCTTTAAGTTTTAGCGCAGGACTCATGTAACGTACTACCTGTTGGTGAAACAGGCGTTCACCCGAATTTTCGCCCCTTTTTACATCACTCATGAGTTCATTTTCATAGACGATATAGTGATGCTGAAGAGATTGGTTGGTAGCTTTCAGGCTGTCCGACTGTAATTCGAGTTGAAGCTCACCGGACGATTTAGATATCACTAATTTGAGCTGAATTTCCGCCGGCTGTTGGTTGGCATCGCGAATTTTTTGCAACACTTTTTTGGTTCCTCGTGCCTCCATGCCATCGACGAAAAATTCTGGCGTATAAATCGAACTCTGGCGGTTATTGGCCCCCAGTTGCCTCTGTCTTTTGGTGTTTTCGGGGCTGCCAAAACGGTCTTTCCAACCGAGATAATCCCAGTAGTCAACGTGAAAGGCGAGAGCAAGTACGTCTAGCTCGTCTTTTGGAACCTCGATCAGGGATGCTAACCACTTGTCAGCCGATGGGCAACTACTACAACCCTCGGAGGTATAAAGTTCAACAACTGCCGTTTGCTGCCCGTTGCTGGTTGCTGTTATTTTTTCACCTGCGAAGCTGGGCGTTGCGATCAGGCAGGCTATCAGTAGTAGTCGATTCATGGTCATTCCATGCCATATTGGCGGTTATCAGGATTAAAAATAGACTAATAAGTTGCTCAGGAGTTCAGTCGCAACCATATTGCTGGCGATACGCCGATACCGATTCTAATTGGGATGTTTGGCCGCTGTTAATTAAAAACTGCACAATATCGTCGAGCCGGATAATGGGGATAACCTGTAGTCCGATTTGTTCCAGTTCCTGTATCGCAGATAAATTTCCCAGCCCCTTTTCCTGGCGATCCAGTGCGATGGTGACCACGTTTACCCTGGCACCGAGTGATTCGATTAATTGCATCGACTGGCGGATCGCAGTGCCTGCGGTGATGACATCGTCAATAATCATAACGCGCCCCTGAATTGGCGAACCTACGGTTCGACCACCCTCGCCGTGATCCTTGACTTCTTTTCGATCAAAGGCGTAGGGAATATCGCGCGCGTGATGCTGATAAAGTGCGCTGGCGGTTATCGCTGCGAGCGGAATGCCCTTATAGGCGGGGCCGAACAATAGATCGAATTCGACATCGGCGGACTGAATTGCCTGGGCATAAAAACCACCCAGGGCCGCGAGGTCGGCACCGGTATTAAACAGCCCTGCGTTGAAAAAGTAGGGGCTTACCCGTCCCGACTTAAGCGTAAACTCGCCGAATTTGAGGACACGTCTTTGCAGACAGTATTCGAGAAATTGAGATTGGAAGGCCTGCATATCATGTATCATAACGTCTGAAAATTTGAATGGTAGTAGTTTTGGAAAATGCTTCGATGCGAGTGATATCTATCAATACGAATGGCATACGTGCCGCTGCCCGTAAAGGTTTTTTTGACTGGCTGGCGAAGCAGGGCGCAGATTTTGTCTGTATTCAGGAAACCAAGGCCCAAATTGACCAGTTGCAGGATCCCGTATTCCATCCCGAACCCTACCTTTGCCATTATTTCGATGCATTGAAAAAAGGTTATAGCGGCACGGCACTCTACAGTTTGCACAAACCGATACAGGTTATTCGTGGATTTGGCGAGTCTGAGTTCGACAACGAGGGTCGGTATATTGAATATCGCTACAAAAACCTGTCGGTTATTTCGCTATACGCACCTTCAGGGTCGTCGGGTGACCATCGTCAGGAGTCAAAGGAGCGTTTTATGGATAGTTTTATGCTGCATTTACAGTCGTTACGGCGTAAGCGCAGAGAGTTTATTATCTGTGGGGACTGGAATATTGCACATCAGAATATTGATTTAAAAAACTGGCGCTCAAACCAGAAAAATTCCGGGTTTTTACCCGAAGAAAGGGCCTGGTTAAGCGATTTGTTTGATCGGGTTGGCTTTGTCGACGGCTTTCGGGTAGTTGACCAACGCGAAGAACAGTATACCTGGTGGTCAAACCGCGGTCAGTCCTGGGACAAAAATGTGGGTTGGCGTCTCGATTATCAAATTGTCACACCGGGCTTGAAAGATCGTATTCGCAGCGCCTCTATATACAAAGATGAACGTTTTTCTGATCATGCGCCGTTGATCATGGATTATGACTTTTCGGTAACCAGTGCATGATTAATCCCGAGCATCCAGGCTGGCTAGAGACGATAAAGGCTTTTACCCGCCCGCGCGTGGTTACTATGCTATTTTTTGGCTTCTCAGCCGGAATTCCTTTGCTACTAATTTTTTCTTCGCTTAGCCTCTGGTTACGAGAAGCTGGTGTAGAAAGGGCTGCGGTTACTTACTTTAGCTGGGCGGCACTTGGCTATTCGTTCAAATTTGTGTGGGCACCATTGCTCGATCAGCTGCCAATTCCCTGGCTTACCAAAAAGCTGGGGCGTCGCCGCGCCTGGATGTTGATTGCGCAGCTGTCAATTATGGTGGCGATCCTACTGATGGCCTCGATAAATCCTCAACTAGGCGTTAGTAGCCTTACATTGATGGCGTTCGCCGCGGTCATGCTTGGTTTTTCTGCCGCGACTCAGGACATTGTCATCGATGCGTATCGTATCGAATCGGCCGAAGTGGAATTACAGACTATGATGTCGGCGACCTACATCGCTGGTTATCGAATTGCGATGATAGTGTCGGGAGCGGGTTCGCTCTATCTGGCAACCTGGTTTGGTTCGAGCACTGATGTCTATCTTTATTCGGCCTGGCAAATGACCTACGTTCTAATGGCAGCAACGATGCTGGTCGGTGTCATAACGACGCTGATTATCGATGAACCCCAGCGTAAATCAGTGAGTTCGTTTATTCATAGCTCGCGAGACTATAGCCGATTTATTTTAATGTTTGTCGTCACTGTTTGTGGATTTGTGGCGAGTTTTTATTTCAGCGGCGTATTCCTCATTCCGTTAAAAAATGGCCTGGCCGAATTCTTAGCTAACCGCTACCTGGCCGGGTTCGTGGTTGGGTGCATCAGGTTGCCTTTCGCAATACTGGTAGCCTGGATGCTGGCCATAGGCCTGATCAAAATCAAACTAATCGATTATGATATGCTCGAACAGACTTATATCATGCCAGTACGCGATTTTTTCCAACGTTACGGTCTGTCTCTGGCCTGGATTTTACTCGCATTGATCGGTCTTTATCGGATATCGGATATCGTGCTCGGAGCGGTTTCAAATATTTTCTATCAGGATCTTGGCTTTACAAAAATCGAAATTGCCAATGCGGTGAAAACCTTTGGTGTGCTAATGGCTATCGCCGGTGGATTTATCGGCGGCATTCTCTCGGTTCGTTATGGCGTCATTCGAATTTTATTTATTGGCGCGCTTTTATCGGCCGTAACCAATTTATTATTTATGCTTTTGGCGTCGAGGGGTCACGACCTGGGTTGGCTTTATCTCGTCATCTCCGCGGATAATTTATCCGCTGGATTAGCGAGTGCTGCATTTGTCGCGTTTTTGTCGAGCCTGACTAATATTTCATTCACTGCGATGCAGTTTGCTATTTTTACCTCGTTGATGACCCTGCTGCCTAAAATTCTCGGCGGATATTCGGGCACGATGGTCGATTCGATGGGTTATTCCAATTTCTTTTTGTTCACTGCACTGATTGGTATCCCGGTACTGCTGCTCATTGTTATTGCGGGGCGACGATCTGAGTTTTCCTTCAAACTGTCATCGACGGCTGCAGTAGGCCGGGAAACCGCTTGATATCAATGATGATTAGACGGAGGGTTTGCGGCTATATTCCGGGGCGTAGAATGCAGTTATACTCCGCGCCTTTTCAGGATGATTGCATTCGTGATTGACACTACCGAATCTACAAAACTCCCGGTTGTTCTCAGCTTTAATGTGCATGATTCAACCGGTGCGACCGGAATTACTGCCGATATTGAAGCGATTAACAGCCAGGCCTGTCGAAGCACGAGCGTGGTGACCTGCCTGAGTGTACAGGATTCGCAAATGGTTTCGAGTTTGATCCCGATTGATGCCGATATCATTGTGCAATGTGCTCGCGCAGTGCTTGAAGATATACCGGTAGACGCGATAAAAATTGGCCTTATCGGCAGTGACGAGAGTGTCGAAGCAATCGACGAAATTTTACAGGACTATAGTAATATTCCGGTTGTGTGCGATCCGATGCTGATGAGTAGTAACGGCATGGAGCTGGTTGAAGGCGATGTAGTCGATGCGATTCGGGAATTATTAATTCCGCATTCGAGCATTATGACGTTGAGCAAGGAGGAAGCGGGGATGTTATTGCCCGAGGCCGATAACCTCGCCGCGATGATGAATGGACTGATGGATAAGGGCTGTGAGCATGTATTACTCAGTGGTCGGCGCGAGGCTGGCGAAAGCGTCACCAATAAGCTGTATCATAATTATCGTGTTATCGAGGAATATGAATGGCCGCGGCTGACACAGGAATTTTACGGCGCAGGCTGTACACTATCAGCAGCCCTGGCGGCATTACTGGCGCAGGGACTCGATAGCATGAGCGCCTGCCACGAGGCGCAAGATTATTGCTGGCAATGCCTCAGGCATGCGTCGCGTTATGGTATGGGTCAGCTTCAACCGAACCGTTTCTACTGGATGCACGAGGACGAGTAAGGCCTTGTCACTAATGACCTATTACTAATATCAGGAATCGAAATGTCAAAATCTGAATCATTGTTTGAACGCGCCAAAAAAGTAATACCTGGCGGTGTAAATTCACCAGTACGGGCCTTTAGTGGTGTCGGTGGAACCCCGGTGTTTATCGATCGCGCCGAAGGCGCCTGTTTAATAGATGCTGATGGTAAATCGTATATTGATTACGTCGGCTCCTGGGGGCCGATGATTTGTGGTCACGCGAATGCGGAGATTATCGATGCGGTTTGTGCCGTTGCGCAAAAAGGGCTGAGCTTCGGCGCGCCAACAGAGCTTGAAGTTGTGCTGGCCGAAAAACTATGTTCGATCATGCCGAATATGGATCAGGTGCGTATGACCTGCTCGGGTACCGAAGCAACAATGAGTGCAATCAGACTGGCACGTGGCTATACCGGTCGCGATAAGATCATAAAATTTGAAGGTTGTTATCACGGTCATGCCGACTCGCTACTAGTGAAAGCCGGGTCGGGTGCATTGACTCTGGGAGTTCCCACATCACCTGGCGTACCGGCTGTAGTGGCCGAATTCACCATAACGCTCGAGTATAATAACAGTGAGCAGGTAGAACAGGTTTTTAGCGAGTTCGGTGATCAAATCGCCTGCGTAATCGTCGAGCCGGTAGCCGGAAATATGAATTGCGTGCCACCCGAAGATGGATTCCTGGCAACATTACGACAATGCTGTGATGCGTCTTCGACGGTATTGATCTTCGATGAAGTCATGACTGGATTTCGTGTTGGATTAACCGGCGCACAAGGTCTGTATAGAATCAAACCGGATTTGACCACACTCGGTAAGGTAATTGGCGGCGGAATGCCAGTCGGCGCATTTGGTGGGCGTGAGGAAATTATGAATCATATTGCGCCAACCGGCCCGGTGTATCAGGCTGGAACGCTATCAGGTAATCCGGTAGCAATGGCCGCCGGATTGAAGAACCTCGAAATAATTTCACGTAGCGGGTTTTATGATGAACTGGGAGATAAGACTAAGGTTCTGGTGGATGGAATCCTGGCGGCGGCTGCAAGTAACAATATAGCGATGCAGGCCAATCGGGTCGGCGCGATGTTTGGATTGTTTTTTACCGATCAGGATCGGGTGAGCCGATTTGCTGATGTATCGCGGTGTGATGTTGAGCGTTTTAAGTTGTTTTTCCATGGGATGTTGCAGCAGGGTGTTTATCTGGCGCCTTCGGCATTTGAAGCGGGGTTTGTTAGTTCGGCGCATAGCGATGCGCAGATTCAGCGCACTATTGATTGCGCTGATCAAGTGTTTGGTGGGTTTTAGCCTGGCGGTGCTGGTTTAGGCTTTTATTGTGTGAATTCTTTGTCTATTTGGACGTTTGATACAGGGTTTCGCACACAAGGGCTTTCCTTGCTTCGTAGCGACTATCGAGTACGTGCGCGAGTCACTTTTCTCACGGCGAGAAAAGTAACCAAAAGAGCCGCCCCCGAACAAGCCCTTTAATCGTCAAAATAGCACCCATATCAAGGTCGGCCCACACGCGCTCCCGGCACGGGTGGGCCTAAAACAGCATCCCTGCTGTTTTACCCAGATATGAGCGCTATTTTGTCGAGGGCTTGAAAGGGGGAGTAAAAAAAGCGTATCTTGACGATTAGGGTTTTGAACCGCCCTCTTTGTGTGCTGGAAATGAATCGATTTCGGTGGGTCTACGGACAGGGATGTCCGTAGAGCAGCCCTGAGCAGGGATGCGAATGGCTGCGTGCCCGCCTAAATCGATTCATTTCCAGGAAGCCGTAGGCCACGCAATCGGGCTGCCCTTTCTTTGGTGCCTTTCTTTTGGCATAAAAGAAAGACACTCGCGCACCTACTCAATAGTAGCTACGAAGCAAGGAAAGCCTTAGTGTGCGAAACAACGTCCAATTAAACTAGAAACGACTACTCCCCAAAAACATCCACCACCGCATCCCGCACGGTAGCAACAACATCATCAAGCGTTGATTCATCGGTAGTCAAAGGCGGCGCTAAACATATAACTTCACTACGCATGCGCGTGAACAATCCATGATCAATCATCGCCTTGGTCATTTTCGCGCCCACACCCCATTCTGCCGGATAGAGTTCCTTGGTTGCCCTGTTTTCTACCAACTCGACACCACACATCATGCCTTTACCACGTACCTCGCCGACATGCGGATGGCCATCAAGTTCGGCGTGTAATTTATCTAATAAATAGGCACCTTTACTGGCTGCCTGTCCGGGGAAATCTTCTTTCTCAATCATATCAAGTGACGCGAGGCCCACCGCACAGGTGGTTGGATGACCGCTATAGGTATAGGCATGCATCCAGGGCTTTTCGCTGGACTTGATGGTTTCTGCTATTTCGTCGCTCATGCCGATGCCACCGAGCGGTACATAGCCCGAGGTAATTGCCTTGGCGAATTGCACCAGATCGGGTTGCACACCATAGTGCTCCAGCGCGAACATTTTGCCGGTACGCCCGAACGCGGTAATGACTTCGTCGGCGACGAACAATACATTGTACTTATCACAAATTTCGCGAATACGCGGAAAATAGTCATCTTGCGGCACGATTACACCTCCGGCGCCTTGCACTGGCTCGGCTATGAACATGGCTACAGTCTCAGCGCCCTGTTTCAAAATTTCTTTTTCGAGTTCATTGGCTGCCGCAATACCCTGCGAAGAACCGTCTTCAGGCATCGGGTAACGATATGGGTCAGGCGATGGAATATGGCTAAAACCTGGAATGAGGGGTTCAAACGATGGCCAGTAACTACCGATACCGGTGGCGCACATCGCCGCGAAAGTAACACCGTGATATCCCCAGATGCGGCTGATTACCTTGGTTTTTTGCGGCTGGCCTTTGGCTTTCCAGTACCAACGCGCGAGTTTGAAATTACTATCGGTGGCTTCGCCTCCACCCGAGGTAAAGTAAAAATTATTAATTTGCGGATAGCAAATATCAGACAGGCGTTCGGCCAGTTCGATGGCTGGGCGATTGGAAGCACCGGCGTAGCTCGAACCAAATGCCAGTTCACGCATCTGTTTGGATGCGGCATCAGCCAGCTCGGTACGGCCATGACCAGCATTCACATTCCACAGGCATGAAAGCCCGTCAATGAATCGATTGCCATCTGCGTCGGTCAGATAAGACCCCTCGCCCTTCACCCATACTCTGCCGCTCGCATGGCCCGCTGTATGGTGCAACGGGTGTATCATGTGTTCACGATCTTTTTCGAGTAAGGCAGTATTGGTTAGTGGCGCATTCATATTCTTAATCCCGTTTAGCAAAAGGTTTTATGACATTTGGCGAGGCGGAAATACCATCCCAGCTCTCCGCTTTAGACGGCGTATTATAGGCTTTCCATACGCGGATGGAACCACCCGGCGAAGAGAATTTCTAGCGGTGACCAGGAGTCTGTCGGACTTAGGATAAATCTACGGCAGAAACGCCATTTCGGCCAAATTTTCCTATCCATTTCGTTTATGTATAGGAATACGGTATGGCGGTTTCGCCTAAAACGCCTACTGTTGGTGCAGGAGCAAAAACAGGTAAATATGGATGACTACTTGCCTCAATCGATAGAAGAACCTGACTCAAAATAGCTTTCCCTCGACAATTGCGTCCTGCATCGCCTAATAGCGCCTACTGTTGGTGTTCTACTACCGTACATCCTGTACATATCGCTACGATTACCTAAGTCCGACAGACTCCTAGTGATATTTTTCGCTCGTGTAATGGCCGGGATCTCGGCGTCTGTGCTTGCGCATACCTCGTGCTTCAAGGACTTCGCTGACGTCGCGAATCATATCGGTACTGCCACACATCATCACGTGCGAGTTTTTGGCAGAAAGAGATACACCTGCCCTGCTCTCGAGTTCACCACCGGTAATCGCCTGAGGTATACGTAAGCGCAATGTATTTTCAACCTCTTCACGTGTAATGATTGGAATAAAACATAATTGTTCGCTATGTGTCTCAACCAGTGCGGATATTTGCCCAGCATAAGCCTGTTCTTCGGCAGTGCGAACCGAATAGGTCAGGATGACGCGCTCGAATCGTTGCCAGACTTCATCACCTTTGAGAATAGACAGGAATGGTCCTATCGCAGTGCCCGTCGCCATCATCCATAAATGGGCAACATCCGGCACTTCACTCACGGTGAGAAAGCCGGCAGGATTGGTCGCCACAAAAATATCGTCACCCGGCTTAAGATGAAAAAGACGCGGTGACAAGGGACCTTCGGGAACGATATTGAACAGTATCTCAAGTGCCGTTTCTGCTGGTGAATTGACCAAAGAATAAGGGCGCGCAACAACTTCACCATCAATTTCGAGCCCGACACGAACAAATTGCCCGGCATTAAACTGACCCAGATCAACGTCAATTTTTAATGAAGTGAGATCCTCGGTCCACCGCCGATTCTCGAGTACGGTTCCATTTAACCACTTTGACATAAGTTTGATTTTCGCCTTAATAGTTTCTTACCAGCCCACGCTTCTTATTGAAGATATGTGCAGGTGATGATGAAAGCAACCCCGGATATCTATAGAATGAGCTTTGCGTTAATAAAACAGGATACACTAAATGTCTAATACCAGCCTCGGTTTAGGTCAAGACCTGCAACAATACCTGTTGGACGTATCGCTACACGAGCCAGCAATTTGCCAGCGCCTGCGCAAGCAAACCGAGACCATGGCCGAAGGCATGATGTTGAGTTCGCCCGAACAGGTGCAACTGCTGCTGCTATTATTTAAAATGCTGGACGCCAGGTCGGGTATTGAGATCGGCACATTTACCGGCTACACCAGTTTACGACTGACTCTCGGCATGCCCGATTTACGCATGACCTGCTGCGATATCAGCGAAGAATTCACCGCAATCGGCAAGCAGTACTGGCAGGAAGCCAATGTCAATGAACGGATCGATTTACAACTCGCACCCGCTCTCGAAACCCTGGATAAATTGATTGAAAACGAGCAGTCGGGCAAATTTGATTTTGCCTACATCGATGCCGATAAATCAGGCTACAGGGATTATGTAAAACGCTGCATGACACTAGTACGACCCGGCGGATTGATCACGCTCGATAACACACTCTGGAGTGGTTCGGTGGCAAACCCGGAAGATAAATCAGAAGACACTATCGCGCTACGCCAGCTGAATAGCTGGTTGCATTCGCAGGATGAATACGATTACGACCTGTCGTTGGTACCGATTGGGGATGGCCTGACTATATTACGCAAAGCCGGGTGAAAGCATGAAGTTACTGAGCTTTGACATAGAGATTTCGGATGTTTTCGAGCTGGGCTATCACGAGGACATGGAAAACTATGCACCGTTTCATATTTCGGTAGCGGCGACGGCCATTCATAATGGTGAAGAACAGCTATGGTATTCCGAGGATCAGCAGGGTAGTCCAGCGTTGAATCTCACACAGCAACGGGCACATGAACTTTTACAGTATCTCGACGAGATGCAGCAAAAGGAATTCTTGGTCTGCGCCTGGAACGGTTTAAGCTTCGACCTGAAATGGATCGGACATCAGGCCGAAGATATGCCCCTCGCCGCTCGTATCGCT
>CAXMRQ010000200.1:0-7004 GCA_964196115.1 uncultured Gammaproteobacteria bacterium | reverse complement strand
ACTCGGCATCGGGTTGCTCGGCATCGCCATTCTTCACCAGTTCCATTGCCATCATCGCGCCGTGTGCTGTACGTAAATGACCTATAACTTGAGGATAATCAGCCTGTAAAGATTTCAGCCGGGCGTCGAATGTGCCTGCTACGCGATTAGCCGAGTCGATCAGATGTTCTTCTTCGATGACTTCGATCATCGCCAGTGCTGCGACGCAGCCAATTGGCGAGCCCGCGTAAGTGCCACCCAGTCCACCGGGCAAAGGTGAGTCCATGATCTCGGCCTTGCCCACTACGGCGGCAATCGGGAAACCGTTCGCCATGCCTTTGGCGACGGTTATCAGGTCTGGCTCGATACCGGCATACTCGCTGCAAAACATTTTTCCGGTACGTGCAAAGCCGGTCTGAATTTCATCGGAAACCATGACGATACCGTGTTCGTCACAAAGCGCACGTAGTGCCTGCATGAATTCAACCGGTGCCGGGTAAAAGCCGCCTTCGCCCTGAACCGGCTCGATAATAATTGCGGCAACATCACTGGGCGCGATATCGACTTTGAACAGATTATCGAGAGCTTTCAATGAGTCATCAATTGAAACGCCGTGATACTCGATGGGGAAGGGCGCGTGATAGAGTTCAGCCGGGAAGGGGCCGAACAGGTTTTTATATGGTGTGATTTTCCCGGTGAGACCCATTGCCAGCATGGTGCGTCCATGGAAGCCACCGTTGAACGCGATGACGCCACGTCGGCCGGTGTAGGCTCGGGCGATCTTGATGGTATTCTCAACCGCTTCTGCGCCGGTGGTGACGAAGATCGACTTTTTCTTCGACGGGCCGGGGGCCAGTTCATTGAGTTTCTCGGCGAGTCGCACCGAGCTGTCATAAGGCGTGACCATCACGCAAGTGTGGCTGAAGTTTTGTAATTGCTCGGCCACAGCTGCGACGATTTTTGGATGGCTATGGCCGGCGCTGCAAACCGCGATGCCGGTGCCAAAGTCGATATAGCGCTTGCCTTCGACATCCCATATTTCCGAACCGAGCGCACGCTCGACGAAAACCGACGCCAGGTTTCCCTGACCGCGGGCGACCGCGTCATTTTTACGCGCCTGCCATTCGCTGTTGGAAAGCTTTACGCTCTCGGCCATCTTTAATTGTGCTTCGCTCATTTATCTATTCCTCCGACACACATGTATTTAATTTCGAGATAATCGTCGAGCCCGTATTTCGAACCTTCGCGTCCCTGACCCGATTCCTTGACACCGCCGAAGGGCGCCATTTCGTTAGAAATAATACCTTCGTTAATGCCGACGATGCCGTATTCGAGGCCTTCGGCGACACGCCAGATGCGGCCGATATCGCGTGAATAGAAATAACAGGCGAGACCAAACTCGGTGTCGTTGGCCATGGTGATCGCTTCTTCTTCGGTGTTGAATTTAAACAATGGCGCGACCGGGCCGAAAATTTCCTCGCGAAAAACACGCATTTCACCGGTGACATTGGTGAGTATGGTAGGTTCGACAAAGTTAGGGCCAAGATCGGACCGATTGCCACCAACTACCGCCTTCGCACCCTTGCTCACCGCATCGTCGACGAACGCCATCACGTCATTAGCAGCCTGAGCGGTAATTAACGGTCCTACATTCACACCCTCGTGGCTACCGTCCCCCACTTTAAGCTGGCTGGTAACTGCGGCGGCCAGTTTCTCGGCGAAGGCATCGTAAACACCTTCCTGTACCAGAATTCGATTGGCGCAAACACAGGTTTGACCGGCATTGCGGTATTTACTAATCATCGCACCGGCGACCGCGGCTTCGAGATCGGCATCGTCGAATACGATAAACGGTGCATTGCCACCGAGTTCCATCGAAGTGCGCTTTACGGTTTGTGCACACTCGGCCATGAGCTGCTTGCCAACCGGAGTCGAGCCGGTAAATGTCAGTTTTCGCACAGTCGGATTGGAAGTCATCTCGGCGCCGATCGCGGTAGTTTCACCGGTAACAATATTGATGACGCCCGGCGGAATACCAGCCCGCTCCGCCAGTTCAACAAAGGCGTAGGCAGAAAGCGGGGTCGCGTTGGCTGGCTTACAAATCACCGTGCAACCTGCAGCCAGCGCCGGAGCTATCTTGCGTGTCAGCATTGCATTAGGGAAATTCCAGGGTGTGATACAGGCGACTACGCCAACCGGTTGCTTGATGCAAATAATGCGCTTGTCTTTAGATGGCTCTGGAATGGTGTCGCCGTAAATACGTTTGCCTTCTTCTGAAAACCACTCGATATAACTCGCGCCATAGGCGATTTCACCACGTGCTTCGGCCAACGGTTTGCCCTGCTCGGCGGTCATGATTATGGCCAGGTCTTCCTGTGCTTCCATCATCAGATTAAACCACTTACGCAGGTATGCGCAGCGTTCTTTGGCAGTTTTCTGGCGCCAGGCTGGGAGCGCGGCCGCAGCAGCTTCGATGCCGCGACGAGTTTCGGCTGTGCTGCATTTCGCAACCTCGGCAATAACTTCGCCATTAGCGGGGTTTGTAACTGCCAGGGTAGCGCCGCTGTCAGCGTCTATCCATTGCCCGTCGATGTATGCCTGTGTCTTGAACAAAGCCTGATCGGAAATTTGTATACCCATAGCGTCGATATTCCAGAGTGTGAATGGTGAAGAACGCGACAGGATAGCGACTAATAATACTGACAGCACTCGATAAAAATTTGCACTTACTGTGAGAAATACTCACAATGATTGACTTATGCTTGATAGACGCACATTACCCTTGTCCGCCTTACGCGCGTTTGAAAGCGCTGGCCGTCACTTGCATCTCGGTCGCGCCGGTAACGAACTGGGCGTAACCCATGGTGCGGTGAGTCATCAGGTGCGCGCACTGGAGCAGAAATTAGGCATAAAATTGTTCACCCGTGCTAACAATCGGCTGCGATTAACCAGTGCGGGTGAGCATTTGCTCAACTCGGTGCGCGAAGGCTTTGATCGCATCGTTGACGGCGCTTTACATCTGAATCCGGATAGCGTCGCCGGTGAATTGACTATTGGTTGCACACATACCTCGGGCTCGAGCTGGGCAGTCAAACATATCATGCAGTTTCAGGCCACTTACCCGCAGATGGAAATTCGCGTGGTCGAGGTTAGGCCGCAGCAGCGCGAGATTCCCAGTGAGATCGATATTGCGATTTGTTACGGCAAACCGAATATCGGCGATCGCCGACTTGAGGATCTGATTGCCCCGTTAGTATTTCCGGTCTGTAGTCCGACTTTGCTTTTTGGACAGGAATCCATCGAAAGACCGGAACAACTCACTCGACTTCCATTATTACAGGACAATCAGAATAGCTGGCCCAGGTGGTTTACTGCGATGGGTGTCGAAGTGCCGGATTCAATTCGTCAAACCCATTTTTTCAGTACCGCTTTATCGTTGACCGCTGCGCGAAACGGGTTTGGTGTCGCCTTGTGCAACCCGCTCGAAGTTCAGGATGATTTACGCGAAGGAAAGTTAGTCAAGGTTCTGGAAAATTCCATATCCGAATCACACAAATATTATTTGTTATGCAATTTTGCCGAAGGCCAGTCCCTACGGGCCCAGTTGTTTGAAGACTGGATCAAAAATGTGATGAAAAATCTACCCGCATAAAAATTCTGCCAGTGACGAAATTCAGAAAAATATTCACAGCCATGAGCCTTCAGTTTGATAAACTAGGGCCAAGCAATCGTCCACGGAGCCGAGATGTCTAACAAAGATATTCCCTTAGCCAGGAAAGCACGCACCAATCTGGATTTTTATCACAGTCCAACGCAATTGCGATTTGATACCTGGCACCGGTTGGAGGAATACACTAACCGTCTGAATGAGAAGCAAATGCGCAAGACTGATTTAGTCGCAGTGCGCGATAAAGCCAAAGCTGCAATCAAGTTGCTTCAAACCATCGAGAATTACAGCGCCTTTCCCTCGCAGGAAGATTTCAAACTATTGTGGCAGCTTTATAACCAGCAGGATTATGAATTGCTCGGCCGCATCGTTGCTCGCATCGTACGCGCGCTGACTAGCGGTACCTATCGTTCGCGCCATATCAACCTGCGTGTCCCCACCGAACTGGAAGATAAAGACGAAATTAGTCAGTATTACGACGAAGAGAACAATCAGCAACGCCCGTATTTTGAAGTGCTGTTCGTCGACGAAAACTCACAGGAAGATGTGAAATTTATTCGCGACGGTCTGCGCAAGATGCGCCGACCGGAAGATGGATTTGTATACGATATAGTTGTCGTACCGAGCCTCGAAGATGCGTTGATAGCAGTTTTGTTCAACTACAATATCCAGGCCGCGGTGATTCGATACGGATTCCCATTGCGTTCGGTGAACCACCTGGAAATCCTGCAGCGCTATCTGGGCAAGATCAATGAATCAGATTATGAAGATTCGTCGGACACGGACCGTGGTCCCCTGCTGGGTAATCTTTTGTCAGAATTGCGACCCGAGTTAGATCTTTATCTGGTTACCGATGCGGCGGTAGAGGATATAGCCGGTAACGTAACGCAAAAGTTCTCACGCATTTTTTACCAGCAGGAAGATTATCTGGATTTGCATTTAAACATACTACGTGGCATTCAGCAGCGTTATGAAACGCCCTTTTTTAATGCGTTACGCAAGTATAGTCGGCAACCAACCGGCGTGTTTCATGCTATGCCGATTTCACGCGGAAAATCGATTACCAAGTCGCACTGGATTAAGGACATGGTGCAGTTTTACGGCATGAATATCTTTCTTGCCGAAACCTCCGCCACCTCGGGTGGACTCGATTCGTTACTGCAACCCCATGGTCCGATCAAAAAAGCGCAGGAACTGGCAGCGCGCGCGTTTGGATCGAAACGTACTTATTTTGTTACCAACGGCACCTCTACCGCGAACAAGATCGTGGTGCAGGCGTTAGTCAAACCAGGCGATATTATCCTGGTCGACCGCGACTGTCATAAATCGCATCACTACGGCATGGTGCTGTCAGGCGCGCATGTATGTTATCTCGACTCCTACCCATTGAATGAATATTCGATGTATGGCGCGGTGCCATTGCACGAAATAAAGCGCAGTTTGTTGATGTACAAAAATTCGGGCCAGCTGCACAAGGTAAAAATGCTGTTACTCACAAACTGTACTTTTGACGGTGTGGTCTACAATGTCGAACGTGTCATGGAAGAATGTCTGGCGATCAAACCCGACCTGATTTTTCTCTGGGACGAAGCCTGGTTTGCGTTTGCCGGTTTCACCCCGACCTATCGCCGCCGCACAGCGATGGCAACCGCACGGCGACTGAAAGCACGTTATCGCAGTGAAGAATATGCACTCGAATATGCCGCTTACCAAAAACGCGTCGCTAGCTTAGGTGATGAAGCCTTGATCAGCGAACGCCTGTTACCCGACCCCGAAAAAGTGCGGATTAGAACCTACGCCACACAATCGACACACAAATCGCTGACTTCGTTACGCCAGGGATCGATGATTCATGTCCACGACCAGGATTTCAGTCACAAGGTACAGGAACCGTTCGACGATGCCTTCATGACGCATACGTCAACCTCACCGAATTATCAGATTATAGCCTCGCTCGATATCGGCCGCCGCCAGGTTGAACTCGAAGGTTTCGAAATGGTACAAAAACAAATCGAGCTAGCCATGGCTATCCGTGAACGCGTTGCCTCGCACCCGTTGTTGAGCCGTTATTTTCGTTTTCTTGAGGCCGACGAAATGATTCCGGAAGAATTTCGGCCCTCGGGTATTCGAACTTATTTCGACCCCGAAAAAGGCTGGCGCAACAACAGACTGGAAGAAGCCTGGGCGATCGATGATTTTGTCATCGACCTGACACGTTTAACCCTGTACGTCGGCAAAACCGGAATCGACGGTGATACTTTTAAAAATGAATATTTAATGGATAAGTATGGCATTCAAATCAACAAAACTTCGCGCAACACTGTGCTGTTTATGACCAATATCGGGACCACGCGAAGTTCGGTAGCATTCCTGATCGAGGTGTTAGTGAAGATTGCCACCGAACTTGAACAGCAGCGCGAAGATGCCAGCCGGGTCGAGCTGCGTATCATCGACAAGCATATCAAATCGCTTTCCGTTGACTTGCCACCGTTGCCCGATTTCAGCTATTTTCACCCCGCTTTTTGCCCGGGAGCACAACAAAAAACACCAACCCCAGAGGGTGATATTCGCAGCGCATTCTTTCTCGCCTACGATGACGAAAATTGCGAATACCTGACTATCGATGAAGGTTCTATCGGCAAGTTAATGAAGTCGGGCCGCGAGCTTGTGTCGGCCTCGTTTGTCACGCCCTACCCACCTGGATTTCCGATTCTGGTGCCCGGTCAGGTAATAAGCGAAGAAATACTCGAGTTTATGCGCGCGCTCGATGTTAAGGAAATCCACGGCTATGAGCCGGAAATCGGTTTGCAATTATTTACCGAGGAAGTACTCGAAGGATTGCTGATCAATGGTGGCGACAATCGGCTGAATTCAAAGTAAAAATAATCTTTAGAAAACATTCATAAAGTGGATTTACAAACAGGGCTCTCGCAAAGGTGCGATGTGCAGGGAAGCACTAGTGCCGAGGGGGAAAGGATAACCAGAAATCGCCAGGGCGCGCAAAGGAAAACCGGGTAATGTAAGGAAGTGAGATTTCAACTGCATGGAATACATAGTATTGACTGGCTGTTTTCAACCATAGCAGACATTGATCGGCTTGTGACCGCAGGTCTCAAAACGGCCAGGAACGGCCGCCTGGTATATATTCTTTGACCTTCAGCTTATGGCGCACAGGAGACCTTCAGCTAGGCGGACTTTCGATACTCAGTACAAGCTCTGTTGTAACTGGTGGTTCAGGTAAAACGGCTGGGTGTAATTCACCTGATTCTTCGGTTTCAACCTGTGCTGCACCGAGAGGTTCGAGATCATTTCGTGTCCACCAGTACCAGAATCCCTGATCGCGCAACCAACTGCTAAG
>CAXMRQ010000199.1:0-13652 GCA_964196115.1 uncultured Gammaproteobacteria bacterium | reverse complement strand
TTTTTGCATAGGGCGACAGCTTCGTGCACACTACTGTCGATGATCGAGGTTGTTTTGAACGGCAGCTTTCCCGATAGCGGTAGGTAAAATCCTGGCCCGGAAGTACGACTCGCGGCACAAAACAGAAGGTCAGAAATATTTATCAGCGGCGGCTAAAAACCTTCAATTTTTTGGATGACTCCACTTTTTGGTTATTTACAAATCTATGATTGCTAGATAAGAAGTATCTTATTTATTAATTGGAGTTAGAGATTGATGTGGGTTTTTTAGAAACTAATATAAAAAACCATGTAATTGTATACTGGAGAAGTTGATGGGTAATGGTAAGCAGGCAATTGAATTCTCGGCTCGTGAACAAACTCGCGAACGTAATTTTAATCATATTTGGGAAGAACAGCTGGAACCGGCTTTTGCCGATATCGCCAAGTACTATGATTGGGCCAACTATGTTGCTAGCCTGGGGTTGTGGAGCTGGTTTCGTAATCAATTTCTGTCCACCATCGACCTGGAGCCTGGCTACAAGGCACTGGATGTCTGTGCTGGAACCAACGCCATCGGTATCGCCATGCTGATAAAAGAACCCGGCATAACGGTAACCGCCATCGACCGCAGCGCAGCCATGCAGGAAGCTGGACGCAAGTCGGCTGAGAGGAAAGGCCTGATGATTACCAGCCACATACAAGACGTGCACAAACTGCCTTTCCCCGATAACAGCTTTGATGTAGCCACCATCCAGTTTGCTTCGCGCCACCTGAGGTTGCTGGAAGTATTTAGTGAAGTGAATCGGGTGCTTAAGCCCGGCGGTCATTTTTACCACTGCGATATGTTGCGCCCGGCCAACAAGATGGTAGAGTCCATGTATTACACCTACCTCAAGGCCTGTCTGCACGTAACCGCCTTTGTCGCCCGCAGCAGCAAGGAATCAAAGATCTGCAAACAGTACTTTATCGAAGCGATTCGCGACTTCTATTCCGCAGAGGAACTGGAAGAAATGTTCAAACATCTGGGTTACGTCAACACTTCACACAAGACTGTGCTCATGGGTATGCTGGCTTTCCACAAGTCGCAAAAGAAACCGGAGTGAGTCTTCACAGGTTTTAGCTGACAAATAAAAAAGCCTGATGATTATCTCATGGGGCTTTTTTGGAAAGCGCGGGGTCAAAGTTTTGGGATCATCTTTGGAGCCCTGCGGCAAGCCGGATACCCGCAAACAGCGATTATCGGTCGAGTTACCCCGGCATTCAATCCTACGAGCGAACCTTTGACCCTGGTCAAATGACAGCTAAAGAGTTAAGCCTGCATCTGTAAACAAGATGTATAATTCATTCGTTTTTTATTTTCTGTTAACAGGCAGGCGGTAATTATGTTTAAAAGCCCAAAGTTCTGGATACCGATGATCGCGTTTCAAATCGTTTTCGGATTATCCATTTTTACCATTACACGCCAATACTATATCCAGGATCTGGTCGATATAGGCGCCGTCCCAACCGGAACGGAACAGGCTTCGATTGCCATGCCGAGCCAAAGTACATCAATGAATACCTCACTGAGTAACCTGATGACTTTTACGCCTTCGCCTACCGACCCTGTCGAGATTGCGCGTCTGGCCAACGAGTATTTCTCCCTCAGTCAGTACGACCGGGCCGCAGAAATGTACCAGCAGCTGTTGACGCTCAACCCGAGCAATGTCGACATCTATAATAATCTGGGAATCACCTTACACTATCTCGGCAAATCGACCGAAGCCATCGACAAACTCAATGAAGGTGCGACGTTAGACCCGACCTATCAGAGAATCTGGCTCACGCTGGGATTCGTCAACACCCAGCTCGGCAACCTGGAACAGGCCCGATCAGCGCTGGAGGCCGCCGTGAAAATCGGTACAGACAATGACGTCGGACGATCCGCTGAGCAAATGCTCGCTGAACTGCCGCAGGGATAATTTGATCTAAATTCTGGCGACTCACCTTTGAGTTCTTAGACGGAAATGTACATATATTAAATTACCAGGAAAAGGGGTCTGACCCCTTTTCCTTGCCACAACACATAAACTTCGTTATAGAATGAATACCAGCCCATTGATCGTACATGCCTGCCACTGTCGACAATGTCAGCGGGTTACCGGAAGTGCTTTTGTAATGAACGCGCTGGTTGAAAAAAGCCAGGTAGAGGTTCTCTGTGGCGACATTGCAGAATTTCGTTTCCCTGACACTTTCCACACCGCATTTTTTTGTCCTGAGTGTGCAACCTATGTATGGAGCGAATACAAAAGTGGTCGTTTCGACGATTGCTGGTTTATCCGCGTCGGCACTCTAGACGAACCGAACCGCCTACCCCCCAGCGTACATATTTTCACCGAAAGCAAGCAACCCTGGGTAATCCTCCCAGAGGAAGAACCCAGGTTTGAGCGCTTTTACCACATCAGAGATGTTTGGGAGGAAAGCAGCATTATCCGCATGGGACCGAATTGGAACCCGCCAATTCACAAGGAAAGTGCTAGCTCTTGAAAAGAAGGATAAATCGCTGGGGTCACTTAACGCAGTAAATTAAGTCGATCCTGGACTTCGCGGGGTTTTTTCTTCCCCCTTTCAAGCCAGATAAATATAAAACAATGGCCATCAGATCTGAACCAAGTTCCCCGGGTCATAAGGTGAATCCGCAATAATCCTAACACCATACCGCTCTCCAAGGATCTCAGCCTCCAGGCTATCAGCCAAATCGCCTACAGCGATATCAATATAAGCCAGCGCGATTACCTTGCCCAGGCTATGCCCATATCCACCCGAGGTGATACGCCCGACCATAGCCGATCCGTCAAAGACCGGTGCATTACCGATGGGTTGCACGTCACAATCGTCGATTTCCAGGGTCACCATACGCTGACAAAGACCAACGGTCTGCTGTTTTAGTAGTGCCTGTCGACCAACAAACTCACCTTTGTCGAGTGCCAAAAAACGTCCCATCCCTGATTCGAGAGGGCTGTATTCGCTGCTTAAATCCAGATTCCACCCTCGATACGATTTTTCCAGACGCAGCGAGTCGATTGCGCGCATGCCTATTGGCGCGAGGCCATAAGCTTTGCCTTTCTCCATTAATAAATCGTATAGCGCCAGTTGTTGGTCGTTTTTATGGTGCAATTCCCAGCCCAGTTCGCCGATATAACTCACACGAATAGCCAGCATTTCACCGATGCCATTGATATCGATCATTTGTGCGCTAAACCAGGGAAAGGCTTGCTGACTCAGGTCATGCTGGGTGAGTTGGCTAAGCAGGTCGTGCGAATTGGGGCCGGAAATGACGAAGGCGCCTCTGTCGGAGGTGATATTTGTGATTTGCACTGAGCCATCGCGCGGGCAGAATTTAAGCAATAGATCTTCGTCAAAGCGTTCCGCCCAGGCGGGCGTAACGAGGTAATAATGATTGTCGCTCAGGCAGGTCACGGTAAATTCGCTGCGGATACCGCCACCCCTGGTGAGCGCATGCGCGAGACGTACCCGCCCGACAGCAGGTAGTCGATTGGCGAGCAATTGATCTAGAAAGGCAAATGCGCCTTCTCCCTTCACTTCAAATTTGGAGAAGGGTGTAAAGTCGATTAACGCGACCTGGTTGCGCGCTGTCTGGCACTCTCGCGCAATATGCTCGAAATCATTGCTACGCCGAAAACTGAGCACGTCTTTCGCTTCAACGCCTTTCGGTGCAAACCAGTTGGCCCTTTCCCAACCATATTTCTGGCCCCAAACCGCGCCTGCGTCGCACATGCGTCTGTAACATGGCGAAGTCTTCAGCGGTCTCGCGGCGGGCATTTCCAGGTTCGGATAGTGGATATCGAACACGTGCCCGTATGTTTCCCTGTTTTTCCTGATGGTGTAACCCTGATCCGCGTAAGCGCCGTATCGTCTTGGATCGACTTCAAACATATCGATACCCGGCTCTCCATCGATTATCCACTCGGACAAATATTTACCGACACCACCAGCGAGCAATATACCGAAGGTATTACCCTCGGCAAGCCAGAAATTTCGTAAACCCCAGGCCGGGCCGACCAGCGGCGAGCCATCCGGTGTGTGCGCGATCGGGCCATTGACGATATCCTTGATACCGGCATTTTGCAGCAATGGCACTACCTCAGCAGCGGCCTCAAACTGATCGATCATACGATCTATGTCGGGTGGTAACAGTTCCTGGCCGAACCCGGCAGGGACACCGTTTTCCGCCCAGATTGGCGGATTCGGGTCATAAGGCCCGAGAATCAAACCCTGGCGCTCTTCACGCAGATAGAATTGGCTGCGGTCTTCGCGTAATACCGGCAATTCGGGCAGCCCCTGATCTTTTCTCAGTTGTAGTTCTTCGATTGCATCGGTAACCAGAAACTGGTGTAAAACTGGAATACAGGGTATGTCGAGGCCAACCAGTTGTGCCGTCTGGCGTGCGTAGAAACCAGTGGCGCAAACAACATGTTCTGCGAGTATGCTGCCCTGATTGGTATCGACCTGCCATTCGCCGCTGGCGCGTTGCTGTATCGCACACACTTCGGTTTGGCGATATATTTGCGCACCGTGATTACGCGCGCCGGCTGCCATCGCCTGGGTAACGTCGGCGGGTGCAATATGACCATCATCGGGGTGGTAAAGCGCGCCGATAATGCCGTCGACATTCATCAATGGCCAGAGTTTTTTGACTGCATCGCGAGAAATGATTTCGAACGGCACGCCACTGGTATTGGCAGTGTCGCAATAGGCCTTGTATTCATCCATGCGATCTTGACTCGAAGCGAGGCGCAGATTGCCGGTTTTATGAAAGCTGACTTCCTGACCCGTCTCTGCTTCCAGGGTCTGATAAAAATCGACCGAATATTTATTGATACGACCAATCGAATAGCCAGGATGATATAACGGCAAAAGACCCGCCGCGTGCCAGGTAGAGCCGGCGGTGAGTTCGCTGCGCTCGCATAACACAACATCTCTCCAGCCGGCACGAGCCAGGTGATAGAGAATGCTGACGCCGACAATTCCGCCACCAATGACGACAACGCGGGCCTGTTTTTTCATAATCAAACTATCGACAATGTTTCGAGCGGGTAGTTTATTCGAATCGATAAGTTGATCAATAATCATTTAGAACATTAAATCGTATCTTCAGCTTATCGTCAGATTGGTCATTTAATCTAAAGTCGCTTAGCTACGTCAGCTGCATTGGTGCTTTCAGGTTATAATCCTGCTTGCCACCCAGTTGAATTTGATGCCATGAAGGTGTGTTGATGAAAATATTACTGGTAGAGGACTCAGAAAGATTGCAGCGATCATTGATGGCCGGACTGCAGAAGTCAGAATTTACAGTCGATCAGGCCTTCGACGGGAAACAGGCGCTAGCATTTGTCGCTTCGAATGAATACGAAGTCATTATTCTCGACCTGATGTTACCGGAAATAGACGGGTTAAGCGTATTGGCGAAAATTCGTAAGAGTGGCAACGATGTTCATGTGCTGATTTTATCGGCAAACGATCAAACTGATGATCGCATTAAAGGTCTCGATCTGGGAGCGGATGACTATCTGGTAAAACCGTTTTCGTTTGAAGAACTGGTGTCGCGATTACGAGCACTTTCACGTAGACGAAATGGAACAAAAAATCCGCTAATCGAAATCGAAGGCGTGAAAATTCACTCGATTTCGCGTTATGTCTATTTTGAGGGGAAAGAAGTGCCGATTACACCGCACGAATACCATTTACTCGAATTTATGGCGCGTCGACGCGGGCGGGTTTTTTCGCACGAGCAATTAATCGAACAAATTTACGATGCCTGTAGTTATGTCAGCAAGAATGCGGTCGAGGCCCATATCAGCAGCTTGCGCAAAAGACTGGCCGCACGCACCGACTCTGGTAAAAACCCGGCGTGGATTTGGTTATTTAATAGAGTAGGTACTCCTTCAATGATACATCTTAGGATGCAGCCAGTCAGGAAGCAGTTAGCTGCTAGGCGTGCGACCGCTGGACTAGCCGCAGCTAATTCAAGGGAGCACACCAAAAGTAGGCGCTTTAGGCGACAACGCAGATGACTGCTTCCTGGCTGGCCCGGAGGGAGCGTCCCAAATCGGCCAATGTGCGTCGCCTAAAGCGCCTACTGTTGGTGCAGTCCTTGTAAAGGGCATGCCATTCCCTGCGGACTGCGCCTTGCCTTGCCCAATTGGGGACGCTCTGCACCCTAAGATATATCATTGATGGAGTACCAGGTATGTATTAGATTAGAAAAAAACTCACCCTGAGCATCATCGCCGGTATGGTAGTGATATTGTCCGTGACTACACTATTTCTCTATTTCCTGATAGCCAGAGAAGTACAGACCGTATTCGATTCCACACTGCTGGATAAGACTCATGCAATGATTTCGATTACTGAATTAGACGCCGAAGATGGGCTGGAATTTGATTTCACTGAAGGTATTATGCCCGAATTTGAAAGTGAGTCGAATGCTCAGTACTACCAGGTTTGGCAGCATGGTACCGACTTACTGATTAAATCCCCTTCCTTAGGCGAACAAAATCTGCCGCAATTTGAAATTGAACTGGGCACGCACCAGTTCGCAGATGTCGATCTAGCCGATGGTCGTTCTGGTCGATTGATCGCGATAAATTTTTTACCCCGTTTGGAACTCAGTGATGATGAGGATGATAAGAAAAGCGGGGAGCCCGTCGTTGAGTTAGAGATTCCAGTTCCACAACCGCTTACGCTGGTGTTGGCGCGCGAGCGCGAGTCACTGGATGAAATGCTTTTATCGATTGGTCTGTTAATAGCGGCCATCATGCTGACAGTGGCATTGGTCGGTGGAATTATGGTAAGGCGAATGGTCGGTAGCGGCCTATTACCCTTATCCAGCCTCGCCGAGCGGGTTAGTCAGATTGACGAATCGAAGCTTGATATACGCCTCGAACACAATTCAATGCAAAGTATCGAAATTGCTCCGATTGAAGATCAGGTTAACCACTTGCTGGAAAGATTGCAGTCAGCCTTCGAGCGTGAAAAACGCTTTTCCTCGAACGTGGCCCACGAACTACGAACACCCTTGTCCGAGCTGCGCACGCTCTCTGAAGTCGGCAAAATGGTGCCCGATGATCGCGATCAGACGCTGGCTTTTTTTAATGATGTCGGTGAAGTCTCGAAGCAAATGGAAACCGTTGTTTTGACGTTGTTGGAACTCGCACGATCAGACGCGGGATTATTGAAGTCCGATCCGGAAGATATAGCGCTGGCCGATTATTGTAATCTGGTATGGCAACAGGCAGTCAATGGCACGACAAAAGGCAAGAAACTCGTTAACAGTATTCCTGGTGATCTGGTGATCAATACCGATAAGGAAAAACTCGGGATGATTCTGAGTAATTTATTTATTAACGCGGTCAGTTATAGTCCGGTCGATGCCGAGATATGTATCGAAATCGAAATGCGCAATAACAAAGTGGCAATCCAGGTGAGTAACGCTGCGTTTGATTTGAAACCGGAAGATATCATTCACATGAAAGATCGTTTCTGGCGCAAGCAAAAAGCCCACATCGCCGTCGGACACTCTGGCCTGGGTTTATCATTGGTAGATGCGCTGGCGCGCATAATGGATCTTAGGGTTAATTTACAGCTCGACGATGAGCACGACTTTCTGGTCACCATTTCCGGCTTGAGCGCCGCCTGATCCTCCAGATACAGGTTAAAGGTTATTCTGTCGCGTTTGCGCGTAAACGATATTTTCCCGGAGACATACCGATTTGTCGGCGAAATGCTCGAAAAAAAGCAGTTTCACTTTTGTAACCCAGTCGATCGACGATTTGCGCAATCACCATCTGACCTGTTTCCAGCAGGCGGCAGGCCAGTCGCATGCGCCATTGACTCAGATATTCTCCCGGAGGGCAGCCTACGGTATCTCTAAAATGCTGATTAAATGCGGTACGCGACATGCCGGCTTCGCTAGCGAGTGATTTTACGTTCCAGCGTTGCTCTGGCAGGCGGTGCATAGCCGTAATCGCTCGCGCTAGTCGGATGTCTGAGAGACCCGCTAAAACACCCTTGCCGAGTTTCTGATTTTCCATCAGGAAACGTAACACATGGATCAGTAACACCTCGGCTAAACGGTTTAAAACGGTATCCTGACCGCAACGCTGTTGCGTACTTTCGCGCAATAGCAGTTCAATAATCGGATTTAAAGCCTGGCTGGCAGGATCATCGACGCTAATCCGTATTACCGGCGGCAACATATCAAACAACGGGTTAAGTTTGATTGAACCAAACTTGAGATGGCAGCAGAGTAACTGGAATTCGCCATCCACAGCAAGCAATCGCCGATGGGATTCCTGCGTCACCCAAATCAAATCGCCCGGATGGATTAAATTATCCGCGCTGCTGGCACTATTAATTTGCACTGAGCCCTTATGTACCAGTGCAATAGTTGATTCGCCAGGTAACAGCAGTACCGAATTTTGACTGGTCATCAGCTCAATTTGCTCCGCTTTCGGGCTAAACAATTCGAGTAAAGAAGATAGACGGTCCATTTTGTACGAAAAGATAGTAAATTTGCTTAAACAGACTACTAATAGTACAAATAATTTTGCTATGTTTCCACCACAAATAACAGGAGAACAAGATGACCGTTTTAAAACCGCGACAACCAGTACCGGCGCTCGAAGTAGCAACGCTTCAGGGCCCCTGGTCTCTTTCACAGCAATCACCGAAAAATTTCACCATGGTTGTATTTTATCGGGGCCTGCATTGCCCGCTTTGTAGCAAATACCTGGCCGAGCTGGATAAATTAGCAGGCGATTTTGCCGATACCGGTGTGTCTATTCTAGCCCTCAGTAGCGATGGAGAGGAGCGTGCAAAGCAGGCAGCTGAAGACTGGGGATTGAAAAATATAAACCTCGGATATGGTGTCAGCGTAGAGCAGGCACAAGCCTGGGGCTTGCACCGCTCGGCGGGACGCGGCAAGACCTCTGTTGGCATCGAAGAACCGGCCGAATTCAGCGAACCGGGTCTTTTTTTAATGCGCTCCGATAATACATTGTACTGGGCTCAAATCAGCACGATGCCATTTGCGCGACCGCATTTCCGCGAAATTCTGGGCGCTTTGAGTTTTGTGCTCGAGAAAGATTACCCGGCACGGGGCGAATTAGTCTGAGGGTAAATTCTCGAGGCGAGATCGATTTTGATCGATATCCCGGTAGGCTGCATCAATTTTACCGGGCTATCGTTACTATTCGATGAAAGCGCCCATACTCAGGCGGTCTTCAACCGTGAAACCCAGTGACTGATAAAAAGCTGCTACCTCGGTGTTGGTCGAACGGATTTGTAAATTGACCTTTATGCATCCGAGCTCCTTGAGGGACTGTAAGGTATGCTGAACTATCAGTTTACCGATATTTTTTCGCCGATGAGCCGGGTCGACCGCTACCGCATATAACCAGCCACGATGCCCATCGTAACCGGCCATACAGGCACCGACTAGCTCACCCTCGCTTTGCGCTATAAACATTAAATCGTCCACATTGAGTTTGGCGTCGATAACACTTGAGGGTTTGTTGTGTGGTGGGTCATCCGGGAAAACGGTTTGCCACAGACTGATTAATGCGGCTTTGTCGCTATCCTGAAATTTTCGTATTTTCATAAATCAACACTATGTAAAAACCAGTTCATGGGATCCCGGTTTTAACGAAGCACCCAATGCCTGATCAGACGGAGTTAAGATTAATCAAAAATTATAAGTTAAATCAACCGACCAGTAGCGACTTTTTCTACCCGCATTGGCGCCGTAGGCTGCACCAGCCTCAAACACGGCGGTAACAAATTCGAGCTCGAGTCCATTATCTAATTCGTATACCGCGATTAAGTCAATTTCGCTACCGAGGTCACGCGACAGACCATTGGGGTCCAGATCAATTGAGACATCCCGCATTTCGCTATCGGCTTCATCCTGCCGATAGTCGTGTAGTAACAACGATACATCGAGATCGTCAATGGCGTCCAGACTGATACCGAGGCTGTGAATTTTAATGTTCGATAATTCGGGCTGGAACAGTTCGCCATAATACAGGAAATCGGCCTCATTGTTATGTAGACCGCTTTGGCGAAAGCTGTCGATTTTACTGTCCCCCTGGTTTGCATCCCCTGATCCAGCGGCATAAGCGTAGAATATCGATACATCGTCTACCCATGTCGGTTGCCATTCGAACGAAAGCTCGTAAGCCGAGGCATCTATATCAAAACTATCAATTGCACCGACCGTAACAATATTAGTCACTGGGTCCGGATCCGAAATGTCGTAAACGATTTCGTTACCACTTAACTTCGCATAGCCGATTCGCCAGTCGATAGCACCAATTGAATCCGCTTCGAAAGCGCCCTGATAAGCCAGGCCAAACCAGCGTAGATTGGCATCCGATGCGTCGGCACGATTTTCAGCAATAGAATCGTTGAGCACATAAGCAGCGGATTCGTCATCTTGCGACAGGTAATAAAAGCTCACACGTTGTTCGTCGCTCAGGCTCCAGTTAATACTGGCCAGCACGCGACTAATACCTTCCTCTTGCGGATCGATGAAATCATCGCTCGACCGCTCCCGTCCCTGCTGCCTGAGGGTAGCGAGCATAAATTCGATATCGTTTACATCAAATTGCAAACGAATTGTATCGAGGTATTCGTCCCACCACCATTGACGTTCGTCGCTGTATTCGATACGACCAAACTCTAGCTGATACTCAATGTCCTCGCCCCAGGCATAGCCGACTCCGGTGCCGCCCAGCTTAAATCCCGAGGCATCGGTACCGGCGTTAGCGGTTTTAAAGGTTTCTTCTTCGTTAAATAATTCAGCGCCGAAAAAACATAAAACTGATCATCTAGCGGATATTCCAGATCAAACTGGATGGTGATCTCGCTATTATCCAGCCGATCAAGTAACAGGTCGTCACCTAGAGTCGCGCCTTTCAGGCGGGATTCAATAAGGCCGATTTGTAGTTCGTAATTCGGCCCACCCGTATCCGCTGTTATTACGCTGCTGTAACCGTTAAGGCCAAAAAGTGTCGCTAAGACAAAACAACGTATTTTCACAGGTAAATTCTCAGCTTTCCTCCAGATTATCAGCCTAGCATATTAGCCGCCATAAGTGGAAAGCCCGGGAATAATCGAGGTTATTTTAAAAGACTTCTATTCGAAATTAATTGTTGGGAACTATTTAATTAATCGAAACAAATAGTTATGAGTGTTATTTGATTTGAAATCTAGTTTTTTCTATACTCAACACCGTCTCCTGCCCGTCTCGTCGTTATCATGGGGCTTATACAAGGTTAAAATTTCAGGCAGAATTACAGCCGGGCATCTTATCAAAAATCAGGGATCTGAATACCAATCTGTGCAGTTGTTAACCCATGCGTACAATGAAAAAAAACGAACGGCCTACGACCGGAACCAGGGCATTTGTGGTATATAGCGCGACTATCTATTGCATGACCCTGTTACCTTCTGGCGTATCGTCGCGGGCGTCCTGCAGATGAAACCTTTACTAACATTTCTTTACATATTTCTGCTTCAGGGCTTGCTCTGTTCGCCAGATGCAGTTTCCGCCAAGGTGGTTCTGACTGTCGCAGAAAAGCAGTGGCTAACCGAACATCCGATAGTCCGTCTATCACCTGATCCTGCATTTGCACCCATTGAGTCGGTCAATTCCGATGGTGAATATGTCGGCATGGCGGCAGATTATATGGCTTTGATTGAAAAGAAGATAAATTTTAAGTTTACCGTGGTTGGCTATCCTTCATGGAAACAGGTACTGGAACAGACCAAACAAAAAAAAGTTGATGTACTTGCTGCAGCGACCCGATCTACGCAACGTGAAGCCTATCTAAATTTCATTACAGCCCACATCAAATTACCCGGAATGATAATTGTTAGTGATCGAACTTCGGGCACAGTGACGATGAACGACCTGAAAAATATGAAAGTTGCGGCACCGTCAGGCAAAGTCTGGCTGGATTTAATCGGTATCAATCATCCGAATATTAAGCTGTTGGCGACGGCCACCTTAAAACAAGGTTTGCGAGATTTGTCGTTTGGGACACTCGATGCTGTGGTGGCCGATCCGGCAAGTGTAACCCAGGTAATCAAGATGGAAGGTTTAAGCAATCTGCGTATTGGTGGCGAAACCGGTTACTTCTTCAACCTCGCATTAGCAGTACGTAAGGACTGGCCTGTTTTGCGCGATATCCTCGAAAATTCTGTTCAGGCGATTAGCGCTGAAGAACATCAGGTGATTTTCGATAACTGGGTTGAGTTTAAAGACGAATCCGGACTATCGCAGAACCTGCAAATAGGATTGGTTATTGCCGTATTGGTACTGACCGCTCTGGTCATCGGGTTTTTGTTGATGAAGATATTGTTACGAATCCGGATGACGCAGCAAACCGGGGGGCTCAATGAAGCCAATGCAAGCCTGGCGGAAATTAATGTCGAACTGGAACAGCGCATGGCCAAACAAACCAGCGATTTGCAAAAGATGCGCGCCGATCTGTCGACTTCACAGGTGAAAATGGTGCAATCGGAAAAAATGGCAGCACTCGGCCAAATGATTGCGGGTATCGCCAACGAAATCAATACGCCACTGGGATATTCTCGCAGTAATGTAACAATCATGAAAGATTTTGTCACCCGAGTGAAAAATATAAAAACAACTTATTACGCCTGGAAAAATTTAATGGGTGACGGCTTTTCCAGTGAAAACGACATATCGAATAAATTCTCAGAGCTCGACATCGCTTTTGCTGAGATGAACGAAAACGAAGAAATCGAAGAATTTGACGAACTGGCGACTGACACCATTTACGGGCTGGATCAAATATCAGAAATTACACAAAACCTGAAGGAGTTTAGCCGCCTGGATCAGGCTGAAAGCGACGATGTTAACCTTAACGATAACATCGAGCGGACTTTGAAATTGGCGAGGAACTTATTGAAGGATCATGTCACTGTCGATTTGTCGCTGGGGCAGATTCCACTGATTAAATGTAACCCGTCCAAAATCAATCAGGTATTACTTAATTTGATAACCAACGCCTGTCACGCAATCGAAGCCTCCGACAAAGAAATTGGTAAGCTAACAATCAGTAGCGATTTTGACGGTAATCGAGTCAATCTCTCGATTAAGGACAACGGCGTAGGAATTGCTCAAAGTGTCGGTAAAAAAATGTTCGACCCTTTTTATACGACTAAGAGTATTGGTCAGGGAATCGGGCTAGGCCTCTCGATCAGCTATAAAGTTATAGTGAAGGAACACAAAGGCAAAATCAGTGTTCGCACGCGTGAAGGCGTCGGAACTAAAATCACAATCAGTCTTCGCGCGGCAGAGAGTTTAATCTTAGCAGATGGGTCGAATACTATATTGCCGGATTAGCGCACCACCAAAACTGAACACTGGGCATGGCGCACAACTTTGGCTGCTGTAGAGCCGAGAAAGTAATCCTGTAAGCCTGGTTTATGCGAGGCGATAATAATCAAATTAGCTTCTACCTCAGTGGCCTTGTTCAATATAGTTTTGTAAGGGTGGCCTGAGCGAATTTCGACTTCAGCTTTGATCGAAGCAGCGTCCGCGATAGCCTGCAATTCCTGATGGATCGTTAGCCGCGAATG
>CAXMRQ010000198.1:0-19250 GCA_964196115.1 uncultured Gammaproteobacteria bacterium | reverse complement strand
CAGACCGCTAAGCAGGGGAGAGGCTATAATGAATAAACGCCCCGTCTGATTAGACAGGAAATCCCCCCAGCTATTGACCGCAGTAGGTCGAATTCCATAGTGCTGCAATACTTCGTAGAGAAATTCACGACGTCCGGCGGATTCGGCACAAAATAGAATTTTCTCGAAGCGGGGTTTACTGATAAATTTCTGTAACGCTGCGTCCGGCTGGTCTGACTGGTTTTGAATCGTTAATTGCGGAACCGCCTGCGTATCGATATTAAATGTCAACTCGGTTTCATCACTGTATTTAAAACTACTGTAAAAATTGCAGCGGTAGCTGTTCAGGTTTGATGCCAGTTCTTCAACAGGTAGATAGAGAGCTTCAGGAGGCAACAACGGCCGCTCCAGATTATAACGTCTGCTTTCATAGCGTTCGGCAACCTGTTGAAGAAACAGCTCACTGGACTCAAACGCCGACTGGTCAAATAAAAATTGCGATTTGTCCGGTAGATAATCAAACAGGCTTACCAGACCATCAAAAAACAATGGTAGATAATATTCTACGCCGGGAGACGACCGCCCTTGCGATACATCGCTATATACCGGGCAGGTATTAGGATCGATGTCAAATTTCTCTCTGAAGTTTTCACGGAATTTTTTAACGCCATTATCATCAAGCGGGTATTCCTGGGCCGGCAGTAGACTTATCTCAATGAGTTTTTCCACAGAGGTCTGATTTTCGACATCAAAACTTCGAATCGATTCTACCTCGTCATCAAAAAATTCGACGCGAAACGGCGTTTTGCTACCCATCGGGAACAGATCTAGAATTGAACCCCTCGCCGCGAATTCACCGTGTTCTTCAACCTGTGATACTGACCGGTAACCATAAAGCGTCAATTTTTCGCGTAATTCAGTCGGTTCGGAGATATCTCCGACTTTTAATGATAGTGAGCGTTGCCTTATAAATTCTGGGGGTGTAATTTTTTGCAGCAGGGTGCTGATTGGTAGAATCAACAGCCCGAATGTTGCGTCTGATAGGGTCGCCAGACATTTGATACGTTCTGAAATTATATCCTGATGCGGTGAAAACTGATCGTAAGGAAGGGTCTCGTGATCGGGGAATCGAAAAACTTCTGGCACTTGATGGCTAAAAAAGCGAATTTCCTGTTCAACCTGTTCAGCATCGGCCATATCGCTACAGACGATAATTGTCAGGCCTGCAAAGGCATTCATCTGTTCGGCGAGTAGCAGGCTGCGACTGGAGCCATAGAGCTGGCCTATACGCAGCGGCTTCCCCGGGGTGGACTGCGGTATATTCAGGAGTATCTGGGCCATGCTAAAACTTGAGCTATGATGCGAAGCCGCGATTGTACAGAGTGATATAGAAAAGAAAAGGATTCGCATGAGTAGTTGTACTACACTCATTGATCGATGGGATTAATATTATGGAAACTTCAATAATCACCACTTCAGAACCGGGCTTTCACGCCATAGTCGTCATGGTTTTTGTCGGTCTGGCGCTGGTTTTATTTGCCAACGAAAGAGTTCCACTCGCATCAACCAGTTTGCTTATCCTGGTATCGCTGTCTTTATTTTTCGAATTAATGCCGATGAGTACAGATAGCGGCACACTTCATGCTGCTGATTTATTTCTCGGATTCGGTCACCAGGCGCTGATTGCAGTTTGCTCGTTAATGATTGCCGGCCAGGCACTAATTCGAACCGGCGCTCTGGAACCTGTTGGTCGAGAACTGGCGCGATTATGGTCGGTGAGCCCGGTATTATCTTTTCTTGCGACTTTGGTAATCGCTGCCGTGCTCAGTGCTTTCGTCAACAATACGCCTATTGTCATCCTGCTATTACCGATCATGATCAGTGTTTCATTGAAGACAGCCACACCAGCGTCAGAGTTATTAATGCCGCTTGGATTCGCCACCTCTATTGGTGGCATGGCTACCAGTATCGGAACCTCGACCAACCTGCTGGTAGTGGCAATTGCAGCTGATCTCGGAGTCAGGCAATTCGGTATGTTCGACTTCGCACCACCTGCGATTATTGCCGGTGGTATTGGATTACTCTATCTGTGGATGATCGCACCAAAACTGATTCCAGCCCGTGAGGCGCGTCTGCCCACCACATCGCCGCGTCACTTCACCGCTCAGTTGCGTATCCATGACGACAGTATCGTGAATCAAAAGCCGCTGTCGGAAGTGATCGAAATGACCGGCGGTAAACTCGATGTCAAACAAATATTGCGTGGCGCAGAGAATACTCGACTCGTAGCGCTACCAGACGTTCTTTTGCGTAGTGGTGATCGAATCATGGTCAAAAGCACCCGCGAAAACCTGAAGGAATTCGAGACACTACTCGGTGCAAGCCTGTTTTCCGACAATGAACCGGTAGACGAAGATCATCCTCTGCGCGATTCCACCCAGCAAATAGCCGAAGTAGTGGTCGTACCGGGGTCGGCGCTGGATGGTCGAACGCTGAATAATGCCCGTTTTAAGGATCGTTATCAGCTTATGGTTCTGGCTCTTTATCGATCGACCAAATGGGCTAATCAACCCGGCACTGAACATGCAGACGACACGCGACTGCATTCCGGTGATGTATTACTAGTGCAGGGTGCGGTGAAAACTATCCGACGTCTGAAATCGAGTCGCAACCTGCTGGTGCTGGACGCCAAATCGGCGCTACCGATATCGTCAAAGGCGCCGATTGCAATGTTAATCATGTTATACATTATCATCACCGCGGCGCTGGGGCTTTTGCCAATTGCAGTTAGCGCATTGAGCGGCGTTTTATTTATGTTGTTTACCGGTTGTCTGAAATGGTATGACGCCACCCGTGCTCTGAGTGCACCGGTAATATTAATCATTGTCTCCAGTCTAGCGCTTGGCAACGCTTTGGTAGAAACCGGTGGCGCAACTTATCTGGCTCAGACCTACGTTGCGGTGACTACCGGCTTATCACCGGTAATAATTCTCAGCGGCCTGTTATTGGTAATGTCGTTATTAACCAACGTGGTTTCAAACAACGCAGCGGCGGTAATAGGCACCCCGATAGCGCTCGGCATTTCACAACAGCTAGGGCAACCGCCCGAACCTTTTATACTAGCCGTCGTCTTTGGCGCAAACATGAGCTTTGCCACGCCAATGGCTTATCAGACCAATCTTCTAGTGATGAACGCCGGTAACTATACCTTCGGAGATTTTGTGCGGGTTGGTCTGCCATTGGTTTTATTGATGTGGGTTACACTAAGCCTGCTGCTACCCTGGTTTTATGGGATTCCTTTTTAGTGAACCTCAGGTGTTGGGTGAGATTTATCTATTGGGCTAAAAGCTAGATCCTCGCCAGATATTGATATCAGGTCGTGAAAGCCCGTGCTGGACGGACATTCGGTTGGAAAATTCCACCTTTTTTGACTTCATTCAATATAAGCTCGACGAGTTCGAACTGCGATTGCGAATTAACGTCCTCGAAATAGACATGGCTGGGCCAGGGCTCCATAATGAAATTGTCTTCAGGTAAGTCAATGGTTTCACACACGCGTTTTATCGATTCGACACAGGACCGGGCGTAATTCGCTATTTCCGCTTTTGCGGCTTCCAGGTCACCTATACTGTTGCGGTCGATCTGGGGTGAACCGATTCCCGCCGTCAGCGGGAGGTTACGTTGTATTGATTGATCCGCATAAAATGAAACATCCACTTTGTCAGCCTCGAGCCGCATGATGAATCGCGGACAAACGCTGACCTTCGCTTCCGTCAACTCCAGCAATCCGATGCCGCTATTCTTTTCTTTTCTGGCCGGTCTGCGGCGCGTGCCACGCGCCTTTTTTGTTACCTGCGAGACATAATCGCCGCGGTAATTGTTATCGTATACCCGGTCGGCATAAGGTTTGTCTTTGATCATGTACTGTATCGCGCGGATCGACATATTCGTGCAGTTTTCCGCACCGATAAAGAAAGGGGATCCCGATGCATCCGATAATTCAATCCAGCCATTCGGGAAGGTCTCGATATGATGATCCATCCACGGCCCGAGCACTTTATCCGCAAGATGGTTCAAAAGCGCATTGACATTGTCAGTATCATGAACCACATCGGCTAACAAAGGCTCCTGACCATAGATATCAGCGGCGAGACTATAGGGCGCTGAAATTTGCAGCAAGGGTGCCATACCGGTGATTTCTTCGGTTATACGCATGATATCGTCGATTGCCTTCGGCACCCCTGTGGTAAAATCAGGTGTCTCCAGCGCCCGCCAATTATCCTTGTTGATCAACGGTTCATCCGGATCGCAGCCCGGAGGAAACTGGTCGGGGTACATCATTATCTGACCGAGCGGTTCGCAGGTAAAAGCATAGAGCGCCCAGGTCATATACAGTTTCTTGACGCCCAAAAGCCGACTAACGGCCAGATTGGCCCTGACATATCGCCATGGATCGGTCTTGTAATATTCGGCCGACTCGATTCCATACAAGTCATACAAAACAGAAAGCGCCAGCATATGCACCGAAGCCGTTGCATGGATTTCATTGAAAGGCGCTGGTACCGCGAAGTTGGCATCGAAACCTCCTGCAATGGCCGCATCAAAGATTTCAGTCATTTCACTTTTTGCTTCGGCATCGCCGGATTGCCAGCGCGCAAGCAGGTGAAGTCCGGTGGGGTAAGGGTAGTCTTCGATGTTAGCCATAGTCCTGATACTCTCTGCTCCATACTGATTTTAGCAAACTTACTTTGAACTACAGTCTATCCAATAATGAATTGATTAATATGCCCATTATTTAATAATTTATAGACCCCATTGGAGAATGCTGTGCCGAAATTTCCCGGCGGGGCGTTATTGTCCGGATTCAACATTGAGGAAAACACATCGGTTCCGAATTATTGGATGTATAGGAAATATTAACACACTATTTTCGCCCTATTCCAACAAGAGGTCAGGGCAGGTCTAGCTTTTAGCCTTAAAGGGGGCGAATTGGCACCAATATTTCCAGAGCCTCATAAATGGCTAGCAAAATAGTGACAATCGATCTGTTCGTTATATATTTGTTTTATGTCCTGCTGACAGACATAAAGACAATCGTTTGTGTGGATTTGACATGCGAGTAGAATAGCGTCTATAGCTTTAATTCTTCGAAGGTTTTGATGAATTATCTAAAAATACCAGGTGTAATCGCAGCACTGATATTGCTGTCAGCGTGTTCATGGGGCCCGCTCACCGTTACCCATAAATACGGACGCCTGCCTAAAATATATGTAGAAACACCGGTAGAGAATTTAAGATTCAGGGTGTATGACCTGGATACTATTAACCTCAGATTAAAAAAGAAATTTAACTAGCAGCTTTATCCAGGGAATTTAATGGGCTTCAACAAAACGCTGGTGATAACTGGACTCATTATTACGATTTAGCTGTCGGGAAATTCAGGCTTAAGTTGTAGGATAGCCGATTTAACAGTGAGTAGGATTGCCTGGACTATTGATAACAGGGACTTTATTCTTGTTAACATCCATGCAACCTAGATTACTTGCCTTATTTGTTACTTTCCTGCCCCTGTTCGCGGTTAACGCAGCCTACCTTATTAGCGCTAACGCAGAACTTGTTCCCCGTTGTTTGCCCTATATAGAAGGCTGTACGTCAATTAGTCGCGCGGCACGACAGGGGGAGGCGGTTTTCCTGTTTCGAGCAAGCATGATTGTCCATGCGGTATTACTGATGTGGTATTGGCGTTTTGCCCAGTGCTGGCTCAACAATCTTCGTGCCGATCAGGGCATAAACCGGGGAAAAAAGTCTGCACAACTCATGTGTTTGCTGGGAGTTACAGGCGCTTTTTTCCTGATTTTATACGCGGATTATCTTGGTACTTCCGGTGAATTTTACCGTTTCATGCGTCGTTATGGGGTGATTTTCTATTTTACTTTTACTCCCTTAGCGCAGCTGATTATGGTGAGTCAGTTATACAAGCTTAAGAAATCCGCACCTGAGCTTGATATTAAAATTGGCATTTTATGCTATCAATTAGGCATTTTGCTACTCATTCTCCTGTTGGGATTAATTAGCCTGTTACACGGTTACCTGTATGGTTCCAGTTTTGAACGTGAAAATATTGTCGAATGGAATTACGCACTGTTACTGACGGCTTATTTCGGTGGATCAGTGCTGATGTGGAAAAACTTAAAGTGGCAATTATCCTTTAAAGCGAATTCGCAATCGGATTAGCAATGCGAACAAATTAATTTCGGATGCTAAATGTCTTCGAGGTGGTAAGAGTTGAAGTACTGCGGCCAGATGTTAACTACGATGCTGACTGTATTCGGTCTTTTTGCTGCCATGCCCCTTCAGGCCAATACAAATTATTGCAGTAAATCTACAGCGCGAAATTTTATTCACGCAAAACTTGGCAGAGTAGATCAGGCACGGCTGGATACACCCGCACCAGCGCAGGTAGAAACCTCTATAAATGAAATTAACTCGCTGTGGGTGTTTGACAGAGACCCGCAGCACACAAAATCGATCGGGTTTAATTTTCGATATTCGATCGTCGATCTGGAATCAATTGATGCAATGACCAATGGCCATCTGCATACCTGGGATTTTCCGTTTCAAGGTCGCCTGAGTAATATCGATTCAGAGCTGTTTTATGATATTACCCCAGCAATATCCGTTTCTTCAAATGTGCTGAAAAATCCCGAATTAATTGGTAGTGATGGCCTACAGTTATACACCAGCCTGGTTTATAAAAAAAATACCTCTGTAAATACTGCCTGGTTTTTGGGGTTTAGGTCGGACCACCGGTTTGGTTCCTACAAAGCTTACCCGGTTGTGGGAGTTTGTATTCAAGCTGCTAACGACTGGATACTGCAGCTCGCCCTTCCCGATTTCAGTATACAGAGAAGATTTAACAGGAGATTTAGCCTGGAATTATTTGTTGAACCTGTAGGTAATCAATGGCAGGTGTTCAGCAAGGATAAAACACGCGAATCAAATTTTATTTATGATGCGATGATGACTGGACTAGCTGCAAAATGGCGTATTGATAACTCGATGAATGTGAGCCTGGCTATGCAAAACCAGACCAACAGGCGCTTTAGTTTTGTACTCGACAATAATTCATTCGTTGAGTCAGAGGCAGAATCCGCCAGAGGGTTGGTGGTGACAGCGGAGTTTTGGTTTTAACCAATTACGTAGGAACTATGATCAATGCCGGACTATTTAAAACGAATGCCTAGGCTGTAGTCCCTGCTGAAACCAGCTAATGAAGTTATAAATCGAAAATACCGGAAGTCCGGTAGCATCACGAATATCGGCTGCATAGGGAATCATATTGGTACATTCCAGTACAATGGCGCCAAGCTGTGGATTCTCGGTTACCAGTGATACAGCCGCATCGATATTTTCCTGTCGCGCCATATCGACGTCGAGTTCGAGCTGGTTATTCAGGATCGTGGTAGAGAATTCACCACTTTCCAGTGTGCCCCCTATTGGTGTATCTGCTAGACAACCTGCCTTTGATAAATGTTCCTGAGTGAGCGTAGCAGGCGAGATGGTTAAGATACCGGTGCGTTTACCCGCGGGGAGGATTCGATCCACCAGCGGAACCTGCATTAGCGATGAGCTTGCAACAGGTACTCCAATAGCAGCGGAGAGTTCATCTTGAAACAGCGCCAGGAAACCACAGTTGGTAGTGATGCCGTCTACACCGTCAGCGACAAGCTCCAGGGCTGCGTTTTTAAAATTTTCAAATAGTCCCTCAGCCTGATGGCGCACGACCCGGTCAGGAGATGCGCCACGTACTACCTTATATAAAACAGGGAACGGCCAGGTATGAGCATTACCCATATCACCGGGAATCCGAGGAAATTGGGCTTCCAGCATTAAGATGCCCACCGCGGCGCCATAAACCGATTTACCCCCGGTTACTTTCATTAAGATACTCCATGCGTTGCCAGGTCTGGTACGTAGATTCGCGCATAAGCTTTGCGAACGGCTTCTGTGGCTTCTTCGCTGCTGCGCACGATATGTGCCTGCATTGCGTTTACTGCACTAGTCACGTCATTGGCTATCATAGCATCGATAATTTCCATATGGTTTTGCGGTGTGACAATTCTGCGCTCTTCGAGATCGATGGTGCGTATGAAACGAATGCGGTCATTCAGATTTTTCAATATTCTGATAAGTTCGGCATTTTGAGAAAGCTCGGCTATTGCCAGATGAAAAGACTCGTCGATATCGACCAAATCGGTAGGTTTAGAAGATTCCTGATAATGATTTTCAGAGTCGGCCAGGGCGACACGAATTTTATCAAATCCTTTAGGAGTTGATCTCCGGCAGGCCAGTTCTACCATCTTACACTCGACGGCTTCACGCGCCTGGTATAGATCCAGAATTTGAATGGCATTTAAAGGGCGGCAGGAGAACCCTCGGCCCTTACTGAATGTCAGGAAACCCTCTGAAACCAGTCGATTGAGCGCTTCTCGCAACGGCGTCCGGCTAGTCCCAAGATGTTCAGCCATCTTGACCTCATTCAATTTTTCATCCGGTTTGATAACAAAATAAGACGCCATGTTTTTCAGATCGGTATAGATACGGTCGACGCTGCTTCGTTTTGTCATCAGCAATGTTTCCATTTAATTATTAAAACTGTAATACTGCATGCAACACTGTATACAATCAACTGAATTTGTAATATGTTACTTTTCCTGTATCGATTTTGATGAACATCAGTAATGGCAGATAAAACCCCTACGACAACCGGTGCTGAGGCCATGGTGCGTATGCTGGAAGCGCATGGCGTAGAGCATATATTCGGCCTTTGTGGTGATACCACGCTACCTTTTTATGACGCCATGCATAGCCTGGAGCACAGCATCGACCATATTTTAACCCGTGATGAACGTCATGCAGCGTATATGGCAGATGGCTATGCGAGGGTGACGGGAAAAGTCGGGGTTTGTGAAGGCCCTTCCGGTGGTGGGGCAACCTATATACTGCCGGGGGTGGTTGAAGCCAATGAATCCAGCGTGCCTGTACTGGCAATTACCAGTGATGTATCGACCAAATCGCGTGGGCGCTACCCGCTAACCGAGCTAGATCAAAAAGCGTTATTCCAACCGCTAACCAAATCAACCGATATGCTCGACGATCCGGGCCGATTGCCATCACAGGTTAGGGCGACATTTCGAGCGATGACAACCGGTACGCCGGGTGCTGCGCATCTGGGTTTTCCGTTTGACACTCAAAAAGGTGAAGTCTCGTTGGACGAAATTTATGCGGATCAGAAATCAGGTTCGTTTCCTTCGTTACGTAGCACGGCTGATCGCACCGCAATAGAATCTGTAGTCAAATTATTACTCGATAGTAAAAACGCGATTGTCATCTGTGGCGGTGGCATCGTCTTGTCAGGTGCCGAGGAAGAATTAATCAAGCTCGCCAGAACGCTAAATTTACCGGTGGCGACCACGGTTTCCGGGCAGGGTGCGATAGCCGAAACAGATCTACTGGCTGTTGGTGTTGTTGGCTCCAACGGCGGTGTACCCCAAACCAGGAACCTGGTGGATGAGGCTGACCTGGTTTTTTATATTGGCTGCCGAGTTGGTTCTGTCACTTCCGAACGCTGGCGCAGTCCTGTATCCGGTACCACAATAATTCATCTCGATAGCAATGCCGAGGTGATTGGCGCCAACTATCCAACTGCCGTATCGCTTGCGGGTGATGCCAGGCTTACCCTGGCCGACATTAATAGTGCTCTGATTGCCACTAGCCAGTCTGCTGACCATAACGGTGTTGCGCGAGTGAAAAAAGTAGTGGATGAAAAGTTCGCTGACTTTAAACGCTTTAGTGAAAGTAATGAAAAACCAATTCGACCGGAAAGGGTGATAGCAGGCCTGCAATCGATACTCGATGACGATGCAGTAATCTGTGCTGATCCTGGAACACCCTGCCCATATTTCTCTGCCTACTATCGCTGGCCGAAAGCTGGTCGCCATTTTATTACTAATCGGGCTCACGGGGCATTAGGCTACGCGCTTGCCGCTGCGATGGGCGCCCAGATCGGCCGTCCAGGGGCAAAAATTATTGCTGCGATGGGCGATGGATCTTTCGCGTTTTGTGTTGGTGAGCTAGAAACAGTCACGCGTCTTAATCTGCCGATTACGATGCTGGTTTTCTCAAATTCTGTGTTTGGCTGGATTAAGGCAGGACAGCACACTGGATTTGGAAAGCGCTATCATAATGTTGATTTTGATCGAACAGATCATGCTGCGGTTGCATCGGCATACGGCGTCAAATCCTTCACGGTAGACGATCCGGACAAACTGGAAAGTGTTTTGCGTGAGGCAGTTGCCTATGATGGACCAACCCTGGTCGATATCATCTCTCAGCCGCTACAGGAGGCTAATGCACCAGTAAGCGAGTGGGTTGCATAGCAACGGATTAATAGGATCATGAAAAAGAAAACAGTCGTCGTCATCGGTGCCGGCATGGTCGGTGTCTCGACGGCCATCTGGTTGCTGCGTGATGGGCATGAAGTAGTGCTCATTGACAAAGATGGCCCGGCGGCGGGTGCCTCCTATGGAAATGGCGGTGTTATCGCGCCAAGTAGTGTTATTCCCGTCAATTCTCCCGGACTGATTAAAAATGCACCTGGCATGTTAATGCGCCGTGACAGCCCTTTATTTTTACATTGGCCTTACCTACCAGGAATGCTGCCCTGGCTTTTGCGTTACCTTGGTCGTGCCAATGCTAATGATGCCAGACAAGTGGCAAAGGCCCTTAATCCACTACTACAGCAAAGTGTCGAACAACACTATGATTTGGCGAGGGGGACTGGTGCTGAAAAGTGGATAGAGGCCTCAGACTATATTTTTGTTTACGACAGCCATGCTGTCTATAAAAAAGAGTGTTTTGCCTGGACAGTTCGTCGCGAATTGGGTTTTAGCTGGGATGAATTCGATGCCGATGAATTAGCAAGCTATGACCCCGCTTTCGGCGGTGCCGGTAAGTTTGCCATTCGGCTGCGTAATCACGCTCGCATCACCGACCCCGGTCAATATGTCACTGACCTGGCTACCTATTTTCAAAGTACCGGAGGCGAACTGGTGATAACCGAGGCGCAGGACATTGAAACCAACCAGGGAAAGGTCAGAGCTGTAATAACCGGGCAGGGTACGATTCCCTGTGACGCGGCGGTTATTGCATCTGGTGTGTGGTCAAAAGCGCTTGCGCAAAGACAGGGTATCAAGGTGCCCATGGAAACCGAACGTGGCTATCATATCGATCTTATCAACCCATCAGAAACGCCGAGGTCAGCAATGATGTTAGCGGCGGGCAAGTTTATTATTAATTCTATGCAGGGTCGTATTCGCTGTGCCGGCATTGTAGAGTTCGGTGGTTTGCAAGCACCGGCAAATAAGACCCCTATTGACCTGTTAAAGAAACATGTTCAGCAGTACTGGCCAAATCTAAGGTATGATTCAGTGGATGAATGGATGGGGCATCGTCCGGCTCCTGCTGACTCGATCCCATTTATAGGCAAGTTTGATCATTCACCGGATTTATATGGCGCGTTTGGGCACCATCATGTTGGCATGACAGGCGGGCCAAAAACAGGAAAAATCATTGCTGACTTAATTGCCAATAGAAATCTGGAGATAGATATGACACCCTACAGGGTATCGCGATTTACGCGCTAGGAGTCCTTGATCTTAAGGACTAAATTAATCGCAATATTAAGAATTCTTTGGGGCTAATATAAACCCCGGGAGTAAAGATTTCTGTCCAACCGCCAGACAGATTGATAACAAATAGTTAATTGGCGGAAATAAATAAACAATACCAGAATATACAACCAGGAGAGATTAATGAAATTAATAAAATTACTAACAATCGGCTCATTTGCCCTCGTTTTTTCAGCAGGCATGGCACAGGCTGCCGAAAAGTGGGATATGCCGATGGCTTATAACGATGGAAACTTCCACACCATTAATGGCAAATTATTTGCCGAAGCGGTAAATGTCTGTACCGGCGGAGAACTGGAAATAACCGTACATGGCGGTGGTTCTCTATTTAAGGGTAACGAAATCAAGCGTGCGGTTCAAACCGGCCAGGCACAAATTGGCGAGCGTCTTCTTTCTGCCCATGCCAATGAAAATGCGGTATTTGGTTACGACTCAGTGCCTTTTATGGCAACCTCATTTGGAGATTCGGAAACATTGAAAAAAGCGGCTAGTGGTGTGCTTGGAAAAGTGCTCGATAGTCAAAATATGGTTCTGCTTTATTCTGTGCCCTGGCCACCACAGGGCCTGTATTTCAAAAAAGCCATTAACTCAACAGCGGATATGAAGGGTATCAAGTTTCGCGCTTACAACGCAGCTACAGCTCGGCTGGCAGAATTGTCTGGAATGCTACCAGTACAAATTGAAGCGGCTGAACTGGTACAAGCGCTGGCCACTGGTGTAGCTGATTCTTTCATATCTTCCGGCTCGACTGGCTATGACAAAAAAGTTTGGGAGCATTTGTCTCACTTTTATGACACGCAGGCCTGGTTACCCAGAAATACTGTATTTGCCAATAAGAAAGCTTTTAACGCACTGCCCAAACAGTCGCAAAATTGCCTGAAATCATCCGCCATGCTAGCGGGTGCTGCGGGTACTGCGCGTTCAGAGCAGTTGACTGGTTGGTACCTGACTGAATTAGCTACGAATGGCATGCAGGTAGCTCCTCCGGGTGCAAAGCTGAAAGGTCAGTTGCAGGAAATGGGTGCAACTATGTCTGCTGAGTGGGGAAAAGCGGCAGGTGCTGACGGGCAGGCCATCATTGACGGCTTCAATGAAATGAAAAAGTAATTCCGAAAATAATAAGCTGTTTTATTCGAGCGGTCTTATGCCGCTCGAATAAACATCGGTTAAATATAAAAATTATATCCGGGGGAGTTGATGGAACAGTTTGGAAATCGCCTTAGACGCTTTTTAGATGGCTTGTATTTAACTGGTGGCCTAATTGGTGCAGGCTTCCTGTTATTGATCCTGCTCATCATTGTGGCCCAGATGGCCGCCCGTTGGAGTGGTTATGTGCTGCCCGGGTCGACTGCTTATGCTGGCTACTGTATGGCAGCCGCCTCATTTTTTTCGCTAGCTTATGCACTCAATTACGGCGCCCATATTCGCGTAACTCTGTTTCTGTCGAAGCTGGGTCGCTACCATCGATATGGAGAAATCTGGTGTTTTGGAATTGCTTCGTTTCTGTCGGGTTACTTCGCCTGGTACGCCTGGGAAGCGGTACATATATCAATCATGATTAACGATATTAGTCAGGGCCAGGATGCTACGCCGTTATGGATTCCACAGATAGCCATGGGATTGGGGACTACGCTGCTTTTTATTGCCTTTATCGACAATTTATACCGAATTATATTTTTTGGTGAGCATGGGATCGAAGCCGAGAAAGTTAAATTTGTGGAGGCAGAATAAACATGGAACACTTTTATCTGACCGCAATTTTTCTCTTCGTTCTGTTCCTGTTCCTTGGATCCGGTATCTGGGTCGGACTGGCGTTACTTGGTGTCGCCTTTGTCGGTATGGAACTTTTTACCACGCGTCCGGTAGGGGACACGATGATCACCACGATCTGGACATCCTCTTCTTCCTGGACATTAACCGCATTGCCGCTTTTTATCTGGATGGGCGAAGTGCTTTATCGAACACGCTTATCGGAAGATATGTTCAAAGGTCTCGCGCCGTGGATGTCGCGCTTACCCGGTGGGCTTATTCATACCAATATTGTTGGGTGTACCATTTTCGCGGCGGTATCGGGGTCTTCTGCGGCCACTTTGACCACGGTGGGTAAGATGTCGATACCCGAATTGCGCAAGCGCAATTATCCGGAAAAAATGATTATTGGCACGCTCACTGGTGCCGCTACTCTGGGGCTGATGATTCCACCATCGCTCACCTTAATCGTCTATGGTGTCACCATCAACGAATCGATTTCGAAGCTTTTCATGGCTGGCATTATTCCGGGTTTAGTTCTCGCCGGCATGTTCATGGGTTATGTTGTTCTGTGGTCGGTGTTTAAAAAACACGAAGTACCACCCCCTGAAGCTCCAATGACGTTTCGTGAAAAACTCAGGGAATCGAAACTGCTGATTCCGGTCATATTGCTGGTTATGCTGGTCATTGGTTCAATGTATTCCGGCTTGGCAACTGCTACCGAGGCCGCAGCTTTCGGCGTTATTGGTTCTCTGGTACTGGCCGCCGCGCAAGGCTCATTAACGCTATTCACCTTTAAGGAAAGCCTGCTCGGTGCCACACGTACCTCGGCGATGATTGCCCTCATATTGATGGGTGCTGCTTTTTTATCTCTGTCGATGGGATTTACCGGATTACCGCGAGCGCTGGCTGGCTGGATCGCCTCATTCGATCTTTCAAACTTTGAGCTATTGATGGCTTTACTGGTGTTCTACATCATTATCGGCATGTTTCTCGACGGCATTTCCTCGGTGGTGTTGACCATGGCTGTGGTCGAGCCAATGATTCGTCAGGCTGGCATCGATCTTATCTGGTTTGGTATTTTTATTGTCGTTGTGGTTGAAATGGCTCAAATTACACCACCCATTGGCTTCAATTTATTCGTCATGCAAGGCATTACCGAACACCAGATGAATTACATTGCGCGGGCAGCCTTACCGATGTTTGCGATCATGATATTAATGGTTTTAATTCTGATTGCTTTCCCGGAACTGGCAACCTGGTTACCCGATAATATGCGCACAAGACCCGGATAGTGGCTACTATATGATCCTGGGATGATGGGGCCGCAGCTCTCGCGTTTTTTACAGTATTGTGCAGTTCACGGCCGTTGGATTCTGGCAATTAGTCTCGTAGTGGGGCTGCTTAGCCAGACTCTGGCAGATCTTGTAAAGCCTCACATAGAGGTTCTGATTGCACTTTTGTTGTTCACTACCTGTCTCAAAATCGGGCCGAAGCAGGCGCTTGGTGCGATGCGTGAAATCAGGGCGAATCTATTATTCGCCATGGCGTTGCAAGTCTTATTGCCCGTCTCAATAGCGGTAATTTGCTGGATTGCCGATATTAGCGGCCCGTTGTCGCTCGCGCTCATACTGTTAACAGCTGCGCCTGCTATCTCTGGCAGCCCGCACCTTGTTACTTTGCTCGGTTTCGATTCGACATCGACACTTCGCCAATTGATAACAGGTACTGCACTGTTACCTGTCACTATCATTCCGGTATTCGCCTTCATGCCTGAAATAGGCAGCCTGGCGGATATTATTATGGCGTCACTACGATTATCACTCATTATCCTGGGTGCTGCTGGCGTAGCCTTCGTAATCAGATGCAGCTTAATGAAGCATCCCGGGAAAAACGAACTGGAAAAAGTCGACGGTGTTTCAACAATAATACTAGCCGTAATGGTGTTAGGGCTTATGGCTGCTATTCACAGCGAAATTAGCGATAACCCGTTAAACTTACTGAAAACTCTGGTCTTCGCGATATCAGCAAATTTCGGTTTGCAAATAATTGTAACTTCGATTCTGGCGCGAAGCCGGGCTTCTGCATACGCTGTACCCATGGGAGTGATAGCAGGGAATCGCAACATCGCATTGTTCATGACTGCACTGGCAGTAACAGAAACTCAACCACTGCTACTTTTTATAGCCTGCTATCAGATTCCTATGTATTTGACACCGATAATAATGAAGTATTTTTATCAAAAGTTGGGATATGAAAAATAGTTAATTTGGCAATAGTCGATTACCAGAGGGGCGATTGGCTTTAAAAAACGTTAAACTGCCTGATTTAGGTAAAGTAAGTTAAGAATGAAAAATAAGTTAATTATCATGCTTGAATTGCAGGACGCGATGAACTCGCGGGTAAATTCAGACTGGCGCGAAGCGAATAACGAGTGGTACCGTGCGATCTGGACCGAATGTGCCGAAATGCTCGATCACTACGGCTGGAAATGGTGGAAATATCAGCAACCTGATCTCGATCAGGTGCGTCTTGAGCTGGTTGATATTATGCACTTCGCGATGAGCGATTACCTGTTACAGGAGGGCGATAACGATAAGGTGGCAGATCGAATTATTGCGGAGCTTTCTGATCCCGCGGCAAGCGACGATATTCGAGCCGCTATTGAAGCCATGGCGCAATCGACCATTGCCAGCCGGTCAATGAATTATTCCAGTTTTGCCAATATCATGGCACTCATCGACATGGATTTTGATCTCTTATACCGCATGTATATAGGCAAAAATGTACTCAATTTTTTCCGCCAGGATCACGGTTACAAAGATGGTAGCTACATTAAGGTTTGGGGCAATAGAGAAGACAATGAACACCTCGCCGAACTACTGTCTGAACTGGACAGTAATAACAAGAATTTTCGGGACGATGTTTATCAGGGGCTTAAGGCCAGGTATCCAGATTAACGCCTAGCCAAAAATTCCTTTGAAGAAATAAAAGAAGAATATCGCCAGTAGTGCGCCAGCCGGTAACGTGATGATCCATGACATGAAAATATTGCCGACCACACCCAGGTTAAGTGCTCCGATTCCGCGTGCCAGACCAACACCTAATACCGCTCCCACTAGTGTATGCGTGGTCGAAATAGGTAAACCGGTACCTGATGCTATGACTACGGTAGTCGATGCTGCTAATTGGCAGGCGAATCCCCGGCTCGGTGTCAGTTCGGTGATTTTTTGACCGACTGTGGCAATTACTTTTTTACCGTACATCGCGAGTCCGAGCACGATTCCAACACCACCAACCAGTAATATCCACGCCGGCATTGCCGATTTCTGAGCGACTACGCCTTCATTCGCGATACTGATGACAGCAGCCATCGGGCCGATCGCATTCGCAACATCGTTAGAACCGTGCGCAAACGCGATGGCGCAGGCGGTAACTACCATCAGTACCGCAAAAATCTTTTCAACATTGGCAAAATGGAAATCTTTATCATCTGTCGGATCAATCTTAATGCGAGAGATATAGTATTTTCCGACACCCATTACAATAAACCCTACGACGACGGCTATCAGGTAGCTCTGACCGTTGGAAAGTTCTAGTCCTATATGCTTCAAGCCTTTGAACAGGGTCACCAGTGCGATCATAAATCCAGTGGCAAATATATAAATCGGCACATACTTTTTCGCGTTAGCGATTGGATCACCGGTATTCAGAATTAACTTTTGAACACTACGGAACAAAAAGAAAGCAAGTGCTCCGGATAGTAATGGCGAGACCACCCAGCTCGCGACGATACTCCCTACCTTGCCCCACATAACCGCATCCATTCCCAGTCCAACCATGGCAAAACCGACGATTGCGCCAACAATCGTGTGAGTAGTTGATACGGGCCAGCCATTGCGTGAAGCGATTACCAGCCATATTCCCGCGGCGGTGAGTGCGGCGAGCATGCCATAGATTAATAGTTCAGGGGACTCAGACACCGATCCGCTGTCGATGATACCTTTACGAATGGTTGAGGTAACCTGGCCACCAGCCAGAAATGCACCGGCAAACTCAAAAATAGCAGCGATAATAATCGCCTGCTTAATGGTTAAGACTTTTGAACCGATTGATGTTGCCATTGCATTGGCAACATCGTTGGCGCCAATACCCCATGCCATGAAGAGCCCAAGGGCACCGGCAAGAATGATGTAGATAGTTACGTGATCCATAAGAATTCCAAATTAAAATATAAGTGATATCTTATTTTGCGAGTAGCAGTTCGACACGGCTACCGATGCGTTGGGAAATATCAGCCACCTCGCCAATGCCTTCGATGACTTTGTAGTAAAACATGACATCGACCGGCGGCAGGTTCTTTTCGATTTTCATCAGGACTGCGCGAATTTTAATTTGCATTTTATCGGTATCTTTTTCGATAGCATCTAACTCGATGATAATCGACGCCACAATTTCAATTTCGCGACCGGCAAATCCAGTTTCAACGAGTTCATCGAGCTCGTTGATTACCTTATTGGCCTGTTGGCAGGCGTCTTCACAGCGTTTCACATACTCGGGCAGCAATGTTGCCAATTTATCCGGGAAGCTCATCTTGCGGCCGGTAATTATACCCGCGATGTCCTTTGACTGGTTTGCGGCCTTATCCTGAACCAGCAACAATTCGAGAAGATCCCGTCTCGCGACCGGCATAAACAGACCCTTTGGCATATGCAGGCGTAGCTTCTTTTTCAGCGCGTCGGCCTTATTCTCGAGTTTACCAATTTCTTTGTAGACTTCTTTGGCCTTAGCATGGTCATCTTTTAACACGGCATCGAAAAACGGGCTAAGCTGATGCACACATTGATTAACGATGAGCATATGTTCCTGCATCGCCGTGAAGGGTGAGCGGCTGAATATCTTGGAGAAGTAGTTACTTGGCATATTTAATTCCGCATTTGAATTTATCGCGCATTGTGCTGATTGATGTCTCAATTACAACGTTTTTTAGAGTTAGTTTTTTAAACTAAACGAATGTTGGAAATTAAATAGGTGTTATAAATAATTGATAATGCAAGGGTTTGTATTATTTATTTGATAATTATTGAAAGTACTAAAAACTCTAATAGCGCTTTAAAGCAAAGTAATCTGATGTTTTTCGATCATGATTTTTCGGCTTTTATAAAGTTGCCCTAATGCTTTTTTATAGCTAGCCTTGCTCACCCCAAAAGCCGCATATATGTCATCAGGAGGGCTTTTGTCGGTCAGTTGAGAGGTGCTATTATTGTTTCGCAAATACGCCAGGATCGAATCAGCTAAACTGCCTCGATCTAAATGCGGTGCCAGTTGAAGACTCAAATCGACCTTACCATCGGGCCTAATATTTTTAATAAAGCCCGGTATCTTTTCCCCATAATGTAATACTCGAAATACTTCATTGTTGTAAAGCTGACCGAGATACTTACCGTCGACAATCGCCTTAAAACCCAGGTCACTTTTTCCATAAATCATTAATTCAACCGACTGATTCATGCTGAGCTGGTCGGGTATTTCAACAAAGAAATCATCTAGTCGGGTCGAACCGGTTATACGTTCGGTTAATTCATCCACGTATAGATAAACCGTATAAGAATAGCCATTTTGCATCGGTTTTTGTTGCTGGTTATACGGCACCAGTAAATCCTTTGGCAGCCCCCAGTCCATGAAAGCGCCGACACGGTTGATCTCGACTACCTTTAAATAAGCGCATTCACCAACTACCGCCTTTGGTTTTAGCGTTGTGGCAACAATCCG
>CAXMRQ010000197.1:0-16880 GCA_964196115.1 uncultured Gammaproteobacteria bacterium | reverse complement strand
GGACAGATCGACGCCGCCCAACATGATCTCTATCATCGCCGCCTGGTCGACATCCATGATAAATTTTTCGTATCCCATGGAGAGGCCACCTTCCATCCAGCCCGCGGTATGTAACATGAAATTGACACCCGCGAGTGCCGCCGGCAGCATGGTGTTGATCGATTCTGACGCCGCCTGGGCGTCCGGTAATTTGGAGCCACACAGGCCACCTCCGGAACGAAACGGTACACCAAGACGGCGCGCTAGCGCTGCCATGATGTAAAGTACCAGTGCAGGTTCAGGGGTGCCGAAAGTCGGCGCACCAGATTGCATCGACATTGAGCTGGCGAAGCTGCCCATGATTACCGGTGCTCCTGGATTGACTAGCTGTACAAATGTGAGCCCTGCGAGGGCCTCTGCCAGCGATTGCGCGGCAGTACCGGCGACAGTTACCGGCGACATTGCACCCGCCAGGATAAATGGAGTGATGATGCAGGCCTGGTTATTTTCAGCATAAACCTTGGCTGCTCCGAGCATGGTGTCGTCATAGGTCATCGGCGAGTTGGCATTAATCAGGCTGGTGGCGTAGGTTCTCGGTCTGCCTGTTTCGGGGTCGATATAGTTGTCACCAGCGATAATTTTGATCATTTCGACAGTGTCCTGAGCGCGCTCCGGTGCAGTCACCGAACCCATAAAACCCTTGTCGGAGTATTTAATATGCGAATACACCATGTCCAGATGGCGCTTGTTTACAGGGACGTCGACAGGCTCGCAAATAGTGCCACCTGACAGGTGCATGATGGGTGATGAATAGGCGAGTTTGACGAAATTTTGAAAATCTTCCAATGTGGCGTAGCGCCGACCTTTATCCAGATCGAATACAAACGGACTGCCATAGGCGGGTACGCAGGCGAGGTTTTTGCCACCTATGCGGACATTACGCTCAGGGTTACGCGCATGGTGGGTATACTCGGCAGGCGCGGATGCCTGAATGATCGAACGACACATGCCGCGAGGGAATCTTACCCGCTCGCCGTCAATATCGGCACCGCCTTTTTTCAGAATTTCTAGCGCTTCCGGCATATCGCGAAACTCGATTCCAATTTCTTCGAGAATCGTGTCGGCATTGTTTTCGATGAGTTGTAGTCCTTCCTCATCAAGCACTTCGTAATACGGGACTTTGCGGGTGATATAAGGTTTGCTGACGACGACTTCTGGCGTCCCGGAACGGTGACTTTTCTGACCGCGGCGACTGCGGCGTTCACGATCTAGCCTGTTTATTTGACCCATCTGGGACTCCAAAATACACCCGATTTGTGCAGGTGAGTAGTAGTTTAAATTCAATGATCAAGTATGGTTTTTGCACCTAAAAGAGACTGATCTAGGGGCGACTTCGAGCTATTTGCAAGCGGCATAGAAGCTGCTAATGCGATTAAATTGAGTTGTCGATAACTATGATTAAGATAGAATGCGATGGGTGTAGTCGCACGACATTTATAATAATTAGCGGCTGGAGGCCATGTTATCCCTGTAGAAACTGAACAAATTGGCATTCTCCTCATCGGTGGATATCCATTGATACCGTTTAGTTGTGTGGTTGATTCGATGCGTACGGCGAATCGCTTATCCGGCGATAAATTGTTCGAATGGGATTATTTTGCGCCGAATAATGACCCGGTTGTTTCCAGTAGCGGCATTATCGTACCTACCCGGCCGCTCAGCGAAGCGAAAAATCTGGAAACCCTGGTGGTTTGTGCCTCTAATTCGGCACAGCATTTCGATGATTCTAAAACGATTAAACTGTTAAAAAGCCTCGACCGACAGGGGGTAAATTTTGGTAGCGTCAGCTCCGGCAGTTTTCTTCTGGCCAAAGCATCTTTACTGGATAATTGCCGTTGTACGATTCACTGGGAAAATATTCCAGTTTTTAAGGAAATCTATCCCCAGCTTGAAGTTGCATTCTCTTTGTACGAAATCGACAACAAGCGATTTACCTGCTCGGGTGGCACCGCTGCGCTCGATATGATGTTGAAGTTAATCGAAAATCAATATGGTCGAGTACTCGCGCAGCAAATTTCGCAGCAGTTTCAGCATGACCGTATTCGAACCCAAATCGACTCCCAGCAGATGGCCGATCGCATTGATCTGTCGATGAGCGCGCCCAAGCTAATCGACGTGATTAATTTAATGGAGTCGAATATAGAGTTGCCTCTGTCATTGCCTAATATCGCCGATAAGTGCAATCTTTCGCTACGCCAGATAGAGCGTCTTTTCCACAAGTATCGAGAGGTAACGCCGAGCCAGTATTATTTGTCCCTGAGGCTGTTGCACGCCAAGCAATTGCTGTTAAATACGAACAACAGTGTAATCGATATTTCTATCGCTACTGGATTCGAAACTCAGTCATATTTCACTGCCTGTTATCGTAAATATTTTGGTAGTTCGCCGCGCACGCATCGGTCACAAATTGCGACCGAAAGGCAGAGTTAATCGGTTTTTCGTATAAACGCAATAATTCTCTCAATGACAGTTGTCTTCTGAACTTAACGGCATTGCCCATATCGTTTCTCCCTCTGCCCTACCTACATACGACGCACTGAACTTATTGGTTGGAGAAATAACCCTTAAATGCCTCTACCGTCAGTGCAATATCATCACTGCTGATATCGAGGTGGGTGACCAGGCGTATTGTTGGTGAATCTTTACCCATGATTATGCCGTTCTCGCGCAGGTGGTCGCACAGGGCGTCAATGTGTTCAGCTGGAGGCGTGATAAAAACCATGTTGGTATGCTGTTCAACCGCCATTGCCTGCAACCTGGTAAGGCCCTTCGCTAGATATTCGGCGTTGCTGTGATCTTCTGCCAGGCGTTCGATATTATTTTCCAGAGCATATAGCCCACAGACCGCCAGCACACCGGCCTGGCGTGTACCGCCGCCTAGCATTTTTCGGTTTCTACGCGCCTTGTTGATAAACTCATTCGAGCCGCAAAGTACTGAGCCTACCGGTGTGCCCAGTCCTTTCGACAGACATAGAGATACACTGTCAAACGGTTCGGCAATATCCGCTGCGCTGATCCCCTGGGCGATAGTCGCATTCATCAATCGCGCTCCATCCAGGTGGGTTAGCATTCCAGCCTGGTGTGCGATGTCGCATAAAGCCTGTAAATGAGATTGCTGCTGCACCTGGCCATGTACGGTATTTTCCAGGCACAGCAGGCGTGAAACTGGATGGTGTACGTCGTCGGATTTAATTGCCCCATGCAGGCTATCGAGTGCTAGTTCATTCTGCTCGCCGGTTGCTAACGCAGTCGAAGCAATGCCACCGAGTACTGCGGCTCCACCGGCTTCGCTGCTATGTACGTGATACATAGCACCGCTAATAAATTCATCGCCGCGTCGGCAGTGGCATAACATCGCAATTAAATTCCCCTGCGTGCCGCTACTGACAAATAGACCTGCCGGTTTGCCGAGCAACTGTGCTGCGGTATGTTCGAGCAGGTTTACACTTGGATCTTCGCCATAGACGTCGTCTCCGACCGCAGCCTGGGCCATGCACTCGCGCATTTCGGGCGTCGGTTGCGTTAATGTGTCACTGCGATAATCGATGAATCTGGTCATTGTCTGTTAGATCTCTTTTTTGAAAAATATCCGGTTGAAGCCGTCTTCGCGCCTACGATCGAATTCCCTGTAACCGAGGTGAGGATAAACCGCGACATACTCTAGATGGACATGATTGTTTCTCGGGTAGAAAACGATAAAACCCTGGATATTGTTTTCATCATCCGACGAAACATAAACAATGCCCTGCTCAATTTAGCTTTCGAAGTCGGCCATCATTGCTGTTGGATCTTTCGCCATACGTTCGACATCGAGCCTAAATATTGTCCCACAGCGAAAGCGTCTCCGGCCCTGGCTGCGCGGTTGTTGCCCACTGGGAATCGGGAAGCTTGAGTTGCTGCATTATTTTATATACAGATTCATCGTAGAGGTGGTGCAGATTGTATCATTCACTTATGATGCCGGAACATAGTAAGACCGATTTAAAATTGAATAACAAGTATGACCAACACCATTAATTTCGATACTTTAATCGATCGTGGAAATAGCGATAGCATAAAGTGGGGGCGCTACGAGGGCACCGATATTTTGCCAATGTGGGTGGCTGATTCCGATTTTGCTGTTGCGCCGAGCATTGCTGATGCGTTACGTCAACGTGTCGAACATGGGGTCTTTGGCTACGCGAAAGCGCCCAAAGCCCTGGCTGAGCTGATTGTTGATCGTATGGCTCGATTGTACCAATGGCGGATCAGACCGGAATGGTTGTGCTGGCAACCGGGTGTCGTGAACGGACTTAATCTGGCCTGCCGGATTGTGGGTGCTACTGGCGACGGGGTTTTCACGCCATCGGTCGTTTACCCACCTTTTTCCGACGCACCGGAGCTAAGCGGTCGTAGCTTGCGGCCAATCCCGATGATCCAGTCTGAGCTGCGTTGGTTGATAGATCTGCAATGGCTGGCGCTCAACATTACTGATAACGATAAACTGCTGCTGCTATGTAACCCGCATAATCCTGGCGGAACGGTTTATAACCGTCAGGAACTAACGCAGCTGGCCGAGTTGATACTAGCTAAGGATATGATTATCTGTTCGGATGAAATTCATGGCGATCTAATCCTTGATGCCGATAAAATTCATATACCGATAGCTTCACTGGATAAGGAAATCGAAGATCGCAGCATCACTCTAATGTCCCCGAGTAAAACCTTTAACATGCCCGGACTCGGCTGTTCATTCGCGATAATTCCGAATCGTGATCTGCGGCTTCGATATCAAAAAGCCAAGCGGGGTATAGTGCCTTACGTTGGTGCTCTCGGGTATGTTGCTGCGCAGGCCGCCTATCAATCGGGTGATGACTGGAATCGGCAGCAGGTAGATTACCTGAGGGCAAATCGTGATTATTTAATCCATGAAATCAATGCGATTCGTGGACTCAAGCTAGATTTGGTCGAGGCGACTTATCTGGCCTGGATCGACGTGTCTGAACTGAGGCTCGATAATCCAGCCAAATTTTTCGAACAAGCCGGGGTAGGCTTGTCCGCCGGGCGGGAATTCGGCGATGATCGATTTGTGCGTTTCAATTTCGGATGCCCACGATCACGAGTCGAGGAAGCGGTCACCCGAATACGACTCGCGGTAAGTGATTATGGGCCCGTTAAATGAGCCTTTCTTAAATTAGCCATAATTAAATGAGCAATACTGAGTAGAGAGAAATTATGTTTAGCAAAGCAATTGTACGCACTCCGGCGAAAAGCTTGGCCGACGGCATTACCACCGCAGGGTTGGGCAAGCCAGATTACGAGCTAACCCTGGACCAACACCGCCATTATGTCGAGGCCTTGAAGACCTGCGGATTAAGTGTCACGGTGATAGATGCCGATAATCGCTATCCGGATTCGATGTTTATCGAGGATACTGCGTTGTTAATGCCGCGCTGTGCAATTGTAACTCATCCGGGGGCCGTGGCCCGACGCGGTGAAGTAGCCGCTGTTGTGTCACAGTTAGGTGAATTCTATGATCGGGTCGATGCGATTCAGTCACCGGGAACTGTCGATGCCGGCGATATCATGATGGTTGGTGAGCATTGCTATATCGGCCTGTCTGAACGCACTAACGCCGATGGTGCGGCGCAAATGATTGGCTTTTTGCAAGCCGCCGGGTACAACGGGTCGACCGTATCGATCAGCGAATCCCTGCATCTGAAGTCATCGGTTTCCTACCTGGAAAATAATAATCTGGTGGTGGCTGGCGAGCTTTGCGATAAATCTGAATTTGCCGATTTCAACCGCATTGAAATTGATCAGTCTGAACGTTCCGCAGCTAATTGCGTTTGGATTAACAATCATGTGCTGATGGCTACGGGCAATCCTCGAACCAGCGAAAAAATTCGCGCACTGGAATACTCGGTGATCGAACTCGATGTCAGCGAATTTGAAAAGCTCGACGGCGGCTTGAGCTGCCTGTCGTTACGGTTTTAACTGGATTATTAACGGGTATGAAAATTAAACCGGTCAGCATTATATCGGACGATGTCGGCGCATTGATTCAATTGTCACGGGATTACCAGGCTGGACTTTATCCCCCCGAAAGCATCCATCAGCAAGATCCACAGGCATTGCTGGATAACGACATTTATTTTATCGGTGCTTACCTTGAACAGGATTTGCTCGGTATCGGCGCAGTTAAACGCGTGCAGGCATCGCCGCAGTATGGTGAAATCAAAAATTTATTTGTCGATCCGGATCACCGTGGAAAGGGGGCTTCTCGCGTCATCATGAATGCACTGGAGCAGCATTTAATCGACAATAAAATAACGCTTTGTCGCCTCGAAACCGGCCCCAGCCAGCCGGAATCGATCGGTTTGTACCAAAGTCTCGGGTATCGTGAGCGTAGCGCTTACGGTGACTATGAGCCCGATCCGTTGAGTCTGTTTATGGAGAAGGCGTTATAGGTTTAATGGGTTGAGGCTCTCAAAAGCCAGGAACATTGTCTCTGCGCCTCTGCGAGAGCCTAAAAATGTCTAAAATTCTCGAAATTTTCAAAGAGGCATAAGTTCTTTGCCGCACAAGTTGGCGATATCTTCCATGTCGTAATTTTCTTTCGATTGGTCGTTCCTGTTCGGCGTGGTGGTATTTGTTTCCGATATTCTTTCGCCATCGCATATTCAGGCTGGTGGAATAAGACACGGACTCGATATGCCATCTAAAACAACAGACTGCAGGGTGAGCAATGGCAATTCCATCACATGTTAAATACTTAATCATCGGCGCAGGCATCCACGGCCTGAGTACCGCTTATCATCTCGCGCGGCAGTTGAAAGCGCAGGGCAAGGGCGATGGCCGCGATATCCTGATAGTAGATAAAGGCGGTATTGCCGCTGGTGCTTCGGGCATTGCCTGTGGCGTGGTGAGGAATAACTACTTCCAGCCTGCTATGCGCGAACTAATGGCGCATAGCGTCGGCGTCTGGGAAACCGACCCCGAGGGCTATAGTTATCATCCGGTGGGTTATATGCAAATCAGCCCCGAGAGCATGCATGCCGACGTCGCGACAATCGCCCTGCAACAAAAAGATATCGGTTATGAATCGACCTTCATTGAAGGCGAGAAAGAATCGTCCGATTATATGAAAACTCTATTCCACGACTGGCAGGCCACTGGCATTACTTCGGTACTGCACGAAAAGCGTGGCGGTTACGCGAATAACACCAAGGCGATGTATGCGCTAGCCACCAAAGCTGAAAACGAAGGTGTAAGAATTTTAAGCGGTTGTACCGTGACTGGTTTTAAGAGCGACTCAGCCGGTGGTGCGATCAAGGCAGTTGAAACCGACAAAGGCGAGATCGGTTGCGACCAGGTCATCATCGGGGCAGGTCCCTGGGCGAAGACTATCTGGGACATGCTTGAATTACCAAAGACTATTAGCATCAAAGGTACAGATGGTGTGATGCACAGCGACATCCCGATGTGGATTTATTGGTCGTTACAGGAAGGTACCCTCGGTGTCGATCCAGATTTACAAAAGACCAACGACGGTAAGTTCCCGCCGGTAATTCATGTCGATAGCAACGAACCGCTGTACTCGGATTACGATGGCTCGTTAATCACAGACAAAATGTGGGGCATTTACTACAAGCCCGATTTCCATTTCGGTGGTATTCAGGGCGGCGCCGCACCATACGCGATTGAAACCGACCCCGACAAGGTCGCGGTCGATCCCTATGGCGTTAACTCGCCTGACTTTATTGTCGGCGAAGACTTTGCGCATATGTGGACCTCGGCGCTGGCGCATTGCCAGAAACGCTTCGAAGGCCAGTTCGAGTTTTACAAAAACGAACCCTCGGGCGGAATCGGCTCATTCACTCCGGACAGCTTCCCGGTGTTCGACGTATTCCGTGAAAACTGCTACCTGATCGCCGATTCGAACCACGGCTACAAAATGCTTGGCGTTGGCAAACTGGTTGCCGAAGAGCTCTGCGGTAACAAGAGCGCGCTACTCGAACCTTTCCGCTTCTCACGTTACGAGCAGGGCAAGCTACACCCGGTATCGAGCAGTCCTTTTCCCTGGAGCTAGGAGTCCGACAGGCTCCCAGCTGAACCGCTTTTTCAAAGTAAGTCTCCTCCGATTGCCGGTATTTGAATTTAGATGCCGGTTTTTTTTCCTGAAATTCACTCTAAAAATCTCTCTCGCGCGGAGGCGCAGGGCTCGCGGAGGGAAGGACACGAAAATTAAGTGTAAAACAAGATATAAACAACAAAGGATTTCGTCCTGCTCCTTCTTATAATGTTGTTTTTCCTCTGCGTGCCCTGCGCCTCTGCGAGAGCATAAAAAACAGATTTCCAGGTATATGTTAAAGAGGCAGTTTGATCCCCACCATCTCAAACTATTAATTAGCTTGAGCTGTACCTTAAGCGACATATAGAATGAGTACCAACCTCGTTGGGAGCGGTCTCATGAATCAAACTTACGATTACGTCATCATCGGCGCCGGGTCGGCCGGTTGTGTTTTAGCCAACCGCCTGAGCGAAGACCCGAATGTGTCGGTGCTGTTACTCGAATACGGTGGAAGCGACCGCAGTATTTTTATCCAGATGCCGACCGCACTGTCGATCCCGATGAGTATGTCAAAATATAACTGGGGTTATGAGTCGCAGCCTGAGCCTTATTTAAATAATCGTCGCATTGATTGTGCCCGCGGCAAGGTGCTGGGTGGCTCATCATCGATCAACGGCATGGTGTACGTGCGCGGCCATGCAATGGATTTCGACGAATGGCAGGCGAGTGGTGCGAAAGGCTGGGGATATAGCTACTGTTTACCTTACTTCAAAAAGGCCGAAGGTTGGGCTTTTGGAAGTGATGACTATCGAAACCAGCAGGGACCCATGTCGGTCAATAACGGCAACAATATGCAAAACCCGCTATACCGGGCATTTATTGAGGCAGGTGCGCAGGCCGGTTATATGAAAACCGAAGATTATAACGGCCGCCAGCAGGAAGGTTTTGGGCCGATGCATATGACGGTTAAAAACGGTATACGTTGGTCGACCGCGAATGCCTACCTGAAACCAGCGCTCGGGCGACCTAATTTGCGGGTAATTAGCAGAGCAATGACGCAACGTATATTGCTTGAAGGTAAAAAGGCGACAGGCGTTGAATTCCTTAAAGGTGGAAAATTACAGACTGTGAGTGCTAATCGTGAGCTGATACTGAGTGCTGGGCCGATTGCATCGCCACATTTGCTGCAGTTATCCGGCATTGGACCGGTTGAAGTATTGAAAACCGCGGGTATAGAAGTTAAACATGACTTGCCAGGCGTTGGTGAAAACCTGCAGGATCATCTCGAGTTTTATTTTCAGTTTCGCTGCAAGCAACCCATCACGCTCAATGGTCAGCTCAATTTGTGGAACAAGTTCCTGATAGGAGCGCGTTGGATTTTGACCAAAAAAGGTCTGGGTGCAACCAATCATTTCGAGTCCTGCGCGTTTATCCGTTCAAAGGTGGGTGTTAAGTGGCCAGATATTCAGTATCATTTTTTACCGGCGGCGATGCGCTACGATGGAAAGGTGGCGTTCGACGGGCATGGTTTTCAGGTTCATGTCGGACATAATAAGCCGCTTAGTAGGGGCTCGGTCAAAGCTATTTCACCTGATATTAACGACAAGCCCGAAATTCTCTTTAACTACCTGCAACACGAGGAGGATATCGAAGGATTTCGCGCCTGCGTCCGTTTGACGCGCGAAATTATTTCGCAGCCAGCCATGGATGCTTACCGGGGTACCGAGATTCAACCGGGCGAGGATGTGCAAACTGATTCCGATATCGATGCATTTGTGCGAAGCGCAGCGGAGACTGCTTACCATCCATCCTGTGCCTGCCGTATGGGGGAGGATGATATGGCGGTGGTTGATTCCGAGACCCGCGTACGTGGAATAGAAGGTTTGCGTGTGGTTGATTCGTCTATTTTTCCGACTATTCCGAATGGTAATTTGAACTCGCCGACTATCATGGTTGCCGAGCGGGCAGCGGATATTATTAAAGGGAAGGGGATGCTGGCAGCTTCTGATGCTGTTGTTGGGCTTGGGGATGAGTGGGAGATTAAGCAGCGCTCGACTAATGCGGCTTGATTTTTTGGTTATCGAAACCCTATTTCGCTAGCAATATGAAGTGAGCCTGTGAGCCTGTGAGCAATAGCAATATTGACGAGATTACCTATCCCTCATTCCCCCACCCGATATTCAAAAAACTCAGCTCCGATACCTTTACCTTTTCTAACATGCATTTTCTGTTGTGCCAACTCCATGACGATGGTGCATATGGTGCCGAGTTCGTGAACAGATTCGTCTGATACATATTCTCGATAAATCGGCAGTGATTGATCGGATTCATCAGACAACAATTCACACATCGACTCTACACTTCGTTCTCTATGGTCTGAGAGAATCTGCATCGCTTTGCTGAAGCGGGTGTAGGAGCTAGAAAAATCGGGGTTCTGTTCTGAATTGATCGGGTTGCCCAGGTAGTGGTTAGTATGTAGAAGGTAATCTGATTCTGCTACCAGGCGGTATGAAGTTTGATCGCAAAACTCCATATCGAAGCCGTTGCCACTGGCATCGGCCACAATAATATTGCTGGCTTTACCATTGCCATGTTGAGTCAGTAATGCATCAACCTGTGCGAGTGATTTGCAGTCTAAAATAGCACGCAAAATTATATGTACGGGCAATCCGACAAGCCGTTTACCCAGTGTCAATATATTCAGGCAAACACCCAGACCAGCGTTATTCATACCGATTTTACCGATAATGCCGGGTTCGGTGATCATCATGATTACATGTCCAGCGGGTTGCTCGATTTTCATCAAAACTGTCAGTGGTTCGAGCGCTTTTCCCCAATCCCAGTTTTGTCCGAGGATTGATGGGGTCGGAAAATAAACGGCCGTGCACTCATTACTCGCGCATGCATTACGAGAAAGAATCTCTGTTCGGGCGTTCAGTGCAACAATCCAAAGAAGGTCGACCCCTGCTCCCTGAGCAATGCCTTTTATTTCCTCACTATAGGCTGGGTTGAATTCATCGATAATATTCCGGAAATAAACGGCGTGTCGCAGGATTTCATCTTCCGATAGCCCAAATATCGAACGATAAAAATCGATGGCTTTTGCTATCTCCTCGCTAAGCTGCTGGCCATGCTGTCTGCCACGCTCGTAAGGCCCACCAGAAATTGATATAAGTGGAAACTGATTCATATACGATATTTCATGGATTTTCGAGATTTTTCAGCCTATAAAAAACGACTAGAGAACCAGAATGAGTGACGCTATAAATTTGTCTTCGACTCTTTTTGCTGCTGTTGGGAAAAAGGGGTTCGCGCACTCATACATAAGTTACTACGGAGAACTGAAAGCATTGATGTGCGACAAACTGTTTCGTGATTCAAATAATACTAATTTTAAATTTGATGTCAGCTAACCAACTATAGCCAATAAAACGCCAGCCGCCACCGCCGACCCAATAACCCCGGCCACGTTAGGCCCCATTGCATGCATCAAAAGAAAATTATGTGAGTTAGCCTCAAGGCCGACCTTATTCGCGACCCGCGCTGCCATCGGTACGGCTGAAACACCGGCTGCGCCGAGCAGTGGATTCACTTCACCACCGGTCACCCGATACATGATTTTGCCCATGATTACACCAGCTGCAGTACCAATAGAGAAGGCGACCATACCCAGTAGCAGAATACCAATGGTTTCGGCACTGAGAAACTTATCGGCGGCCAGTTTTGATCCAACTGCGAGGCCGAGAAAAATGGTTACGATGTTAATCAGTTCATTTTTAGCGGTATTACTAAGGCGGTCTACGACACCGCATTCTTTTAACAGATTACCGAAACAAAGCATACCGACCAGCGGTGTTGCCGATGGCAGGAGTAAAATTGCGACCAGCAATAAAGTTAACGGGAACAGTATTTTTTCGAGTTTACCGACCTGGCGCAGCTGGGTCATTTTGGTTTGACGCTCTTTTTCGGTGGTCAGCAGTTTCATGATTGGTGGCTGGATTATCGGTACCAGTGCCATATAGGAGTAGGCGGCTACCGCGATAGCGCCGAGTAAATCCGGTGCCAGGCGGGAAGCCACATAAATCGCAGTTGGGCCGTCTGCACCACCTATAATCGCAATCGCCGCCGCGTCGGCCAGGGTGAATTCCATGCCCGGAATCAGGTTCATCGCAATTGCGCCAAACAGCGTAACAAAGATACCGAATTGCGCAGCGGCACCCAAAATCATCAAACTGGGTCTGGCGAGCAATGGTCCGAAGTCGGTCATCGCGCCGACACCCATGAAAATTAATAACGGAAACACACCCGTTTCGATACCAGAGTGGTAGAGAATGCCGAGCAGTCCATCGGGGCCTGCAATTTCGGCGATTGGAATATTAGCTAGAACACCACCGAATCCAATTGGAATCAATAGTAACGGTTCAAACCCTTTGGCAATTGCGAGGTAGATTAAAAGACCGCCTGTGATGATCATAATCACCTGCCCGATGGTAAAATTGGCGACACCGGTTGACGCCCAGAGTTGGAGTAAGCCCTGCTCCATCAGGCAATCGTCATCAGAACCTGGTCGGCCCGGATTGCGTCGCCCTTGCTGACTGCAATTGTCCGAACCGTGCCACCCGCACTACTACAAATTTCGGTTTCCATTTTCATCGCTTCAATCACTATCACCGGGTCGCCATCAGCGACTTGCTGACCAACCGATACAAGGACATCGATCACATTACCGGTCATCGGTGCTTTGACGCTGGTACCTGGGCTCGCAGCGGCTGGGGCCATTGCCGCTGGTGCGGCTGCGACAGGCGCGCTCGCGGCTGGCGCGATGTGACTGATATCGCCGCTACCGGGCGCAACTATGACATCGTATTGTGTACCATTAACCGTTACCTGATAGCTTTCGGCAGCCGTATCAGAGGCAGGCGCTGCTACCTCTGGAACTTCGGCGGGCGTTTCGGGCTCGCTGCCGGGTACTGGTTCAAATGCATCCGGATTGTTACGGTTTTTCAGATAATTGATACCGACCTGCTGGAATAACGCATAAATCAATACGTCGTCAATTTCGTTCGCACTTAAATCGAAATTTTCGGCTTTCGCCAGCGCCTTCAATTCGCTTGTCAGGCGAGTCATTTCGGGTTCGATTAAATCCGCTGGACGGCAGGTAATCGGTTCGGCGCCATCGAGCACGCGTTGCTGTAATTCTTTATTAACCGGTGCTGCAGTGGCACCGTATTCACCCTTGAGCACGCCTGCAGTTTCCTTACTGATTGTTTTGTAGCGCTCACCGCTGAGTACATTAAGCACCGACTGCGTGCCGACGATTTGTGAAGTCGGCGTGACCAACGGCACGTAACCGAGATCTTTACGTACCGAAGGGATTTCCTTCAACACTTCGTCGAGTTTATCACTGGCGTTTTGTTCGCGTAACTGGCTTTCCAGATTGGTGAGCATGCCGCCGGGTACCTGCGCGGTGAGTATGCGCGGGTCGACACCCTTCAGCGAGCCTTCAAATTTCGCGTACTTTTTGCGCACCTCGCGAAAATAAAGCGAAATTTCTTCGAGTAAATTCATGTCCAGGCCGGTGGCGCGATCAGTCTCTTGCATAATCGCGACGAAGGTTTCGGTGGCTGAGTGTCCGTATGTCTGACTCATCGACGAAATCGAGGTATCAAGCATGTCGATGCCAGCTTCTATCGCTTTCAGATAAGTTGCAGTCGATAAACCGGTCGTCGCATGGCAGTGCATTGACAGCGGCAACTTGCAACTCTCCTTGATTTTGCTAACAATCTCTTCCGCAGCATAGGGTTTTAACAAGCCTGCCATGTCCTTAATACAAATCGAATCACTTCCCATGTCTTCGAGCCGTTTTGCCATATCGACCCAAAATGCGACATCGTGAACTGGACTTAGCGTGTATGACATCGCACCCTGCGCATGTTTGCCGACCTTGTTGGTCGCCTTGATGGCTGTTTCGAGGTTGCGCATATCATTCATCGCGTCAAATATTCGAAATACATCCATACCATTTTCTGCGGCGCGTTCGACAAACGCGTCGATCACGTCGTCTGCATAATGGCGGTAGCCGAGAGCATTCTGGCCACGCAGCAACATTTGCATCGGTGTGTTCGGCATTGCTGCCTTGAGCAGGCGTAGTCGCTCCCAGGGGTCTTCACCGAGAAAACGAATACAGGCGTCAAATGTTGCGCCACCCCAGGTTTCGAGTGACCAGAAGCCGACCTTGTCGAGTTTTTCGGCAATTGGCAGCATGTCATCGGTGCGCATACGCGTGGCGAAAAGCGATTGCGTCGCGTCGCGGAGCACCAGATCAGTTAATAAAAGCGGTTGCGTCATGTCTTGATACCTGTCGGTCGTTAGTGGCCGCGTGATTTTCTGAATTTATGGATGGCTGCCTGGATTGCGGCAATGTGCTGATTGTTGACCAATGTTACTGGTGCTGAGTCTGGGGCTGCTTCGACTGGCAAATCTTCGGGAACCAGTTTCGATATGATCGAAATGATGCCGATTAGCAGGCCTAGAATAATAAATACAGAGCCCATGCCAAGACCGAGCAGTTGCAAACTTTGTGTTAAGAGCTCGTCAATATTCATTATATTTCAGTAAGTTATGCCAGAGCCACATAGAATGCAGCGAAGTATACTATAAAAATAAAATTCGACGATAACCATTGATATATCCGATTCCCGAGATTGGCTGATTTTATAGTTGTAAATCGTTATTCAGAAGTTCCTTTTGATCTATTTCGTAGCGACGTTATCGTAGTAGTCGGTGTCAGAATGTCAGGGTCAAGCTGAACTTCTATCAGGGCCGGGTTATTCGCAGCCCTGGCGCGTTCAAATGCCGGGGCGAATTCTTCTGTAGTGGTGACCAGTTCAGCATGCGCGCCATAGGCTTTAGCCAATGCGCAAAAATCAGGATTCACCATGTCGGTGCCGACTACCCGCCCGGGATAGTCACGTTCCTGGTGCATACGAATCGTCGCATAGATGCCATTATTGACGACGATGATAATAACATTCGCGCCATACTGCATCGCTGTCGCCAGTTCTTGTCCATTCATCATGAAATCGCCGTCGCCAGCGAAGGCAACCACGGTTTTTTGCGGATACATGAGTTTTGCTGCAATCGCGGCTGGCACACCGTAACCCATGGTGCCGCTGGTCGGTGCGAGTTGAGTTCTATATTTACGAAACCGGTAAAATCGATGTAGCCATCCGGTGTTATTGCCGGCGCCGTTACAGATAATCGTATCGTCGTCGGTGCTGTCCTGTACGGTTTTAATAATATCGGAAAACTGTAGCGGCCCTTTCACCTGAATAGACGCACTCCAGTCCTCGAATGATTGTCGTACCAGTTTTAATTCTGCCTCGTTGGTTTTGTCGCTAGATATTTGCCGGTCTTTAAGCGCATCGATAAAAGCTGACGATGAAGCGTTGATCGCGAGATCAGGCTGATAAATATGTCCCAGTTCCTCGGCACCCGAATGGACATGAATCATGGTTTGACGGGGGGTCGGAATTTCGATTAATTGAAATCCACCCGTCGTCATTTCGCCAAGGCGCGCCCCGATCACCAGCAGCATATCGGCCTTTTGGATACGTTCGGTGAGCGCCGGGTTGACGCCGAGGCCGAGATCACCGATGTAGTTCGGATGCTCGTGGTCGAAGTAATCCTGACAACGAAAAGCGTTAACTACCGGTAGCGATGATTTTTCGGCAAAATTCTGTAGGTCCAGTCGCGTCGCTTCACTCCATCCACTACCGCCGACAATGATGAGCGGACGCTCGGCACGGGAAAGCATCTCGACGGTTTTGTCGATGTCGGCTGGCGCGGGGTGGGTTGTTATATTTTGCCAGGAATTTGCATCGGTTGCCGTAGTCATATCGGTGAGCATATCTTCCGGCAGGGCGAGCACCACCGGTCCCGGACGACCACTGGTCGCGGTGGCAAAAGCACGGGTCAGGTATTCTGGAATTCGATCAGCGTCTTCAATTTGTGCGACCCATTTTGCCACCTGTCTAAACATGCGTCGATAGTCAATTTCCTGGAACGCTTCACGATCCATATCTTTACGCGCTATCTGGCCGATCAGCAATATCATTGGCGTCGAGTCCTGCATCGCCACATGTAGGCCGCAACTGGCATTGGTGGCGCCAGGGCCACGGGTGACGAAGCAGACGCCCGGTCTGCCGGTGAGTTTGCCATAGGCTTCGGTCATGTACGAAGCTCCACCCTCATTACGGCAAATGGTTAATTCGATTTCGGGCTGATCATAGAGGGCGTCGAGTGCAGCTAGAAAGCTTTCTCCTGGGATGCTAAAAATGCGATTTACGCCATTGATTTTTAACGCTTCGATCAGGATTTGAGCGCCGGTTCTCGATATGGTTTTATTTGTCAATGCAGTTCCGCGATGATTAAGGGCTGCGAAACTTATATCATGCGCTTAAAAGCGTAGCAACCGGGCCTTTATGAATTGGTAAATTTCCTTCGTGCCACATATTTAATCCTGTACCTGTGGCACGATTTCAATGCGATCAGCGCTATGCGGTCTCGCATTGTCAATCAGGTTTTCGAGAACCGATTCAAGAACATCTTCGCCAATGCTGAACGCGAATATGTGATTCGATGACTGTGACCCATGCCACGCGAAAACCTCATTCGGCGGATGAATGTATCAGCATGGTATTGAGTAGCTATGCTGGGACAATCTAGCGGGGCATAGTGGTCGATGGCTGTCGCCGAAAAGGAGAAATAAATATAGGAATACGCCGCC
>CAXMRQ010000196.1:0-4239 GCA_964196115.1 uncultured Gammaproteobacteria bacterium | reverse complement strand
GGCACGATGGTTTCAAGATCGTCCGAATAACGCACCAGGTTGACGTGACGAACCGCCATCATGTCTGATGTGCCTGATTCGGTCGCATTTGACAGCATATCGAAGGTGCCGCCGTATTTTCCAATTGAGTCGTAAGGTGCTACAACTAATGGTTCTTCGGGTAGGCGCTCGGCAAGCGAGGGTAATTCGGGGTTGCCAAATATACGTTTATTCAACGCAGCAGCGTCGGGGTTGGCTTTAAACGTTAGCTTACAGCCTGCAAGTTTTTCGAATTCGCTGAGCTCAAACTGTTGCGGGTACGCGCCCTTGATGCCCATGTCCTTGGCCACGGTAACAGCCGGACAGGCCGCCGCCACTGCGTTGGATATGGTGCCGACCTGCAGCGCCACGAGGGCAAGCCCGGCGAGCGGTAATAGTGTTAGTTTTCTAGATGTCATCTCTTCGATCTCCTGTAATGTTATTATTTATCGTTATGTTGTTGTTTTATCGGCCACGATACTCTAGTGCCCTATAAAGGAAGCCACTATCCTTACGCTTGTGACAGACGCGTGCCGCATGAAAATAGCGGTTTACTAATTCCCTGGAAACACCGGCAACTCCATATTGATTCAACCACACTGACGGTGCCGACGATTGATCCCTTTGGCGTTTAATATCCGCAGGCGACAATTCTTATTTGCGACACATGTTATCAGAATAATGTTACAAAGTAGTTACTTTTTACCAGATTACCAATTTAACGCAGTAATGTAAAAATCCGATTGATTTTTATTGGGTTACTAAATGAAGTTAATCAAAATATGCCGGCTACGAGCAGCGACGCAGCCGAGGGATCCGACCCACACAGCTTCTAGTCACAAACCCACACTCTTTCGAAAAATTTTGAATCATTGAGTCGAAATTAACCCAAATCGACTAACGCAGGCACCCATATGCGACTAATTAAGCGTAAACGAATTGATTGGTGAATTCGGTACTCGCGTCTGCATACCATTGCGGCTCCGCAGGCCAGGGGTTGAGTTTGATCTGTGAATTACCGGGATAAGCCTCAGCAAAGTCCTTCCTGTAAACCGCACCAGCATGTCTGTCCGCGGCCAACACTGCCGAGTTATATCCGTGTGCGTCAATGGACTTACCCGCTACTTCCGGGGTAAATAAATAATTGATTAGTTCGTAGGCTTCATCAACATTCTTCGCTGCTGATGACATGGCCAGGCCATCAGCCCATACCAACGCACCTTCTTTCGGTGCCTGATAAGCAACTGCTGCACCTTGTGCCTTCATTGCCATCACCGGGCCGTCCCAGGCTTGTCCAACGATAACACCATCATTCAGCAGACCGTTTTTCTGGCCGTCGGAGTCTTCCCAGAACAATTTAATTTGCGACTGGCGCTCCACGCAGAACTTGGTTATCTTGCCCCACACACGCCGCATTGTGTCTTCGTTGGTATAACCCTTCCAAACATCGCCCCGAGATAGCGCGCCGATGCGCTCCATGTACAGGCCAGCACCCACCATACCGCTGTAAGCACGAATCATGGTTTTGCCTTTAGTGGCGCTTTCCCAGATGTTGCCGTAACTCGGAATTCCGCCAGGAGGACTGTATAAATCTGTACGCCAGGAAATCGCTTCTGACCCCCATATTAATGGCAGCCAGTGCGAACCCTTACCAGCGAAATTCCACTCGGTGCTGCCAACTTTAAGTAGTGCCGGGTTGATACTTTTGATACTGGGAATACGGCGATAATCGAAAGGACGGAGCAAGTCTAGATTTTGCCAATGTCCCGAGCGATTAGCGGTTGGGCTACACAAATCAACACCGGCACCTTTGCTCGCCTTCATCTGGTTGATCAGTTCTTCGTTCGAACCGAGTTTGGTGTAATTTACTTTGATTCCGGTTTTGCTGGTGAAATCAGCAATGAAATCAGGGGGAATATAACCGGACCAGATAGTGCAATTAACCTGACCGGAGGCGGCCAGCACGTCCGAGCCGATGATCCACGGACCAGTCGTGGCGGCGACGCCTGCCGCTGTACTCGCTTTAATAAACTTTCTGCGACTGATTTCTTTATTGGATTTAGCTTCGTCTTTCATCTGAATAAGTTCCTGCTCCTCAAGCTTAATGTCGAGTAATGGACGTGAACGCCGCGTTTATATAACCAACTATAGAGACTTTTTTCCCAATTGCACAGTTCGATAAAATAAGTACTGTGTCCTTTGCGCTGTTTTACGCCAGATGGTAAGCATACAACCGGTCGAACATGGTCATATTAAAACGGACGGGATGCAGATTAAAACTTTTAAACCGTATAGCCATTAATGTAATAAACTAACCTGTAAATTTTAATCTACCATATCAATTATAGATGCAGATTCAATCCCAGATACTCACACAATTCATTGTCGAAGCGCTCGGCACTGCGTCACAAATTGCGCTGCGCTATTTCAGACAGCCTGTTAGTGTCGACGTAAAAGCGGATGACTCACCTGTGACAATTGCCGATCGCGAAATCGAACAGGCTCTGCGTAACCTGTTGAGCGAACGCTTTCCGGCGCATGCTATTTATGGAGAAGAGCAGGGACAAACCAGCGGTGAAGGCGGAACCTGGGTAATCGATCCGATTGACGGCACTAAAAGTTTCCTGCTCGGCAATCCGCTGTTCGGTTGCCTGCTTGGTTTTGTTGAAGATGGCACCGTGCAGGCGGGTGGTCTCGCTATGCCGGCTTTAAACGAAACCTGGTTTGCTGATCGACATGGTCCGACAACGCTGAATAATAAACCCTGCCACACCAGTCAGTGCCAGGATCTGCCTGGCGCCAGCCTGCTAACCTCATCACCAGATTTTTTTAATGCAAATGAATTCAAACAATTTGAATCGCTAAGCAAACAGATTCGCTACCGACGCTATGGCGGAGACTGCTACACCTACGCGATGCTGGCAGGCGGCTGGGCGGATCTGGTGGTCGAGTCGACATTGTATCCGTTTGATTACCTGCCATTGGTGCCGATTGTAGAACAGGCCGGTGGCATCATCAGCGACTGGCAGGGCAATCCACTTGGGTTGCAGTCGGGTTCACAGGTAATTGCCGCTGCGACCCCGCAATTACACGAAGCGGCGTTGGAACTACTTAATAATGCCAACTGATTTTGGCTTTCCCCAAAATCGGACGGGGAAATTATACTATGTAGGGCTGAATTCATTCGGCCAATTGATTAACGAAACGCGACCGGTCGAATGAATTCGACCCTACAGGTATACCCACTCAATTCGACTGAGAATTAATTATTCATCGATCCAGTCGTCGAATTCATTAATCTCGACCACGCTAGGTTTATCAGCTAGTAGCCCCTGACTAATCATTTGATGAAGGTCGTTATGGCTTTTCGGCGATTGCCACAGACAGTGACAGGATTGCACCAGCGCAGAAAAGTCCGGATTGAGATTATCGACTGCCAGAGTTGGCATCGCATCGGCCTGCATATCGTCTTTTATCTGTTTCAGCGAATTGTTGTTCCACAGAATAATGACCAACGGCTGTTGCTGCTCCGCAGCGGTGAGCAATTCCTGCACAGTAAATAAAAATCCGCCATCGCCGACAATCGCAACTACTGGCCGATCAGGAAACGCAAACTTCGCGCCCACAGCACCAGGCAATGCCGAACCCAGAGTCAGAAACCCGGCAGGGAAGTGCCACAGCCCTGGTTTAGCCACCGGCATACCGAACATGCCGGTATAAACCAGTTGCGTCGCGTCGGCCATAATCAGGCAATCTTCCGGCAGAGCATCGCGGATGGTGTCTAATACCCGAATATGCCGCTTCTGTGAGGCGGTTAGATTGTTAGCGATTTCCTCGCGTAGAGACGCCACGGTTTCACTACCGCTCAGTTTCGAATGGTGGCCTTCTAGTCGTGCACTCAAATATTGACAACACTCAGCGGCGTCGGCACATATCGCTACCAGTGTCGCGTAACGGTCGCTTAACTTGGATGCATCGATATCGATACGTAGCAGCTTGTTTTCAAGGCTGAGATTTTTAATGAAACTTTCCGACTCTGCCAGTTCTGATCCGATTACCAGAACGCGGTCGGCTTTATCAATCAGTGCGTGCACCTCGGGTCGAATCAGGCTGCCGGCCAGATGCAATGGATGAAGATCGGGCAATATTCCTTTGCCCTTGTTGGTGCTGATTACCGGCACTCGAAGAATTTCAGCAATCGCGGTAATTTCTTCGCTAGCG
>CAXMRQ010000195.1:0-4674 GCA_964196115.1 uncultured Gammaproteobacteria bacterium | reverse complement strand
ATATATCGGATAGTGTCGAAGTAGCGCTGCATTGATCGAGTCGTCTACTTCGGTGGCAGCTTTGAAGTAAAACAAATTAGTGACCATCAGTTTTTCCAGCGCGTCTTCCGGTTTTGCAACCAATAAATCCCGCATCGCTACCAGGCCGATCAAGGTCATGTCGTCTTCGACTACGAAGGCGTAAACCACCTGTCGATCGGTGGCAGAGTCGCGTAACAATTCGGTCAGTTCTTTCACTTGCATGGTTGGCGGGAAAGCTTCTAGTGGCGGCTCCATCATGCGGCCGATGCTGTCTTCTGCATAGCTCAGATTAACCGACCATTGCTCACCGATTCCGTCTTCGATGCTGGGTGACAATAGCTCGCTACGTTTTAAATCCATATGCGACAGTATGCGTACCGCTAAATCGGGATTTAACTGTTCCAGGACATCGGCGATCACTTCGTCAGCTTCGCGTTCTAGCAACACCACTGCATCGAGCGGCGCACGTCGTATCACCGCAACCACTAACTGGCGCATGCGTTGCTCATCCTGCGGATCTACACTCACGTGATCATCTCCCTCCATTACAGTGTTTCTCCAATAATTTTCATATTTGGGTCTGGGCCGGGGTGTTACGAGCCCGAAAACACCAGTGGAAATTCGTCACTCACCAGCTTATCGCCGGGCTTCAGCTTTTTTTCCAGGCCGGGAAAGGGTGGCGAAATTTCACCCGAGCGTTCGGCATACACGGCATCGTCTCCGGTCCAGCGCGCTGCGTATCCTCTGCGACGGTGTGTACTGGAGTGATTTGATGGTGCGCCATGAACGGTTAAAAAATGAAACGCAATGGCGTCGCCGGGCTTTAGCGCCCAGCTGCGGATATCGTAGTCATCGCGTTGTGCACTGATATCCGGCATGGATTTCAGATTTTTATCGCTATGTTCATAATCGATGCCACTGAATTTGCGCGGCAAAAACCACTGACCCCAATCATGTGATCCGGCGATAAACTCCGGGCAAGTCTCGACGGGTACCGGGTCGAGTGGAATCCACATGCTGCAAACCTGTCGACCGTCAACGCAATAATAAGGTTGGTCATGATGCCAGGGTGTAATTTTATCGGTTCCGGGCTCTTTAACCAGCACGTGTTCGTGAAATATACGCACCTGAACCGACTGCATTAATTGCGCGGCCAGTGACGGCGCCGGGGAGTTAAACATAAAGTCGTGATATTCGTCGATTCGATGCCAGTTACAGTAGTCGCCAAAAAAACGGCCCGGTTCTCCCGGCTGATTGTACTCACGACCAAAGGGTCCGGGGTTGTGCATGTTTTTTTCTACACCGTCACGCAGGGTATCGACCCAATCACTGAAGAGACCACGCAGGACGACTACGCCATCCTTTTCGAAATCGTCGACCTGTGCCTGCGTCAGCACCATATTTAACTACCTTCTATGATGCAAAGGTCGCGTTCAGCCGCTCCTTTTGCATAAGTCAATGCCTCCCGGTAAGCCTCTGATTTATAACAGCGTTCGGCATCTTCAACGCTGGGAAATCTCACTACAACGTTACGTGCTCGCTCGTTTCCTTCGAGCCAGACCGTGCGCGTTCCCCGCGCGAGAAATTCTCCACCATGGGCTTCGATAGCGCCAGTAGCGCGTTTTGCATATTCGCCGTAGGCATCGGCATCGTTGACGGTAACGTGAGCGATCCAGTAAGCAGCCATTGCAGGTCTCCTGTTATTAGTGGATTAATTGTGTCGAAAATTCGCTTGTGAATTTTCTGATGTTAAGGCATGCATTTTTCATTAACATGCGGTGATGTCAAATGCTATATCGAATGCCAGGTTGAATTCAGGTCGATTCTGATGGTAAGCAAAAGCAACATCGTTGATTTGGGCCGGAATCTGTTGAATGATAAACAGATAAAAATCGATATCGATAAAATCGCTGAAATTGATTCTGATGTAGGCACGGCGATTCGTTCGATCGGCTACCCGCGACCGCGTATTCGGCTAGAAGGGTTCGAGACCCTGTTTGCGATAATAATAGGCCAGCAAATTTCTACCAGCGCAGCGGCGGCGATAATGAATCGTGTGCGTGATCTGTTACCCCGGCTTGAAGCTGACGTTTTGCTTGATCTACCGTCAGGCGCGTTACGCGAAGCTGGATTGTCGAATCGCAAAGTCGAATACGCCGAAGGGCTGGCGAGCGCTATAGTCGAAGGCAATTTTGTCCCCGAAGCTTTGCCCGTGATGGATGACGAAACCGTGATTCAGGCCATTACAGCGTTACGTGGTTTCGGAGTCTGGAGTGCGGAAATCTATCTTATGTTTTCGCTACAACGACGCGATATTTTCCCGGCTAATGATCTGGCATTGCAGGTCGCTTTACAGCGTTTAAGGGGGCTGGAACAGCGCCCCGACGAAAAAAAGGCCAGGGAGTTGATAGAACACTGGTCGCCGTGGCGTAGTGCGGGTAGCCTGTTTTTATGGCACTACTATCGCGGTGCGCCCACTTGAGCCAGGATATGGAGTCGCTGTTGACAAATCCCCACTTGTATCGGGGTATAACTGTGTTTAACCTAATTCAGGAATATGAAGCAGGAACCCTACTGAAATTTATCGCCAATGCCCGACACGACTATTATGAAACAAATTATTGATCTTGATCGCTATCCGCTGCATCAACTGGAGTCGGCAGCTGCTGCATCACTGATGACAAAATGTATGGATGATCTGGAACGCGATGGTATGTTCACCCTGTCGGGTTTCATTCGCGCTCCGGTATTGCCTGGCATGGTGGACTCCCTGTTACCCCGGATTGCCAGTGAGGCTTTTACGCATGAACGCGAGCACAATATTTATTTTAGCGACGACCCGCCGGACGTTGAACCCGGCCATCCGGCTCTGCAACCGCAAAAAACCATCAACCATACCTTGTGCGGTGATCAACTGGTCGATAATCCGATCAAGGTGATTTATGAATGGCCGGCATTAGCAGAATTCCTCGCTCGCGTGATGCAAAAAGACGCGCTATTCGTAATGCAAGATCAGCTCGCCGGGGTCAATGTGCTGACCTATTACGAAGGGGAGGGACTAAACTGGCATTTCGACCGATCCGAATTTACCACAACCATTTTACTGCAGGAGCCTGATGCTGGAGCGGAGTTTCAATACCGTCAAAATCTGCGTAGTGATGACGATCCAAATTATGATGGCGTCGCGAAGTTATTACGAAATCAGGATAAGTTAGTTGAATCGATTTCAATCGCTGCGGGTGATCTGAATGTGTTCAGAGGCAAGAATACTGCGCATAGAATTACGCCGGTGCAAGGCGACAGGCAGCGTGTTGTGAGTGTTCTCTCATACTATGAAGCACCGGGCCGACTATTTACGCCGACCGAGCAACAGGGATTTTATGGACGGGTGGCAAAAAAATGAATTCAGCTTAAACCAGTCGCAGGATCGAATTTCAGGGGGCGATTACTCAGTCGGTTAAATCGCCAGCACAGCAGGCTTGCTGTTACCGACAGACCGATCGCCAGGCCCCACCACAGGCCGGCGCCACCCAGTTGATACTCAAAAGCGAGCAATGAACCGCCGCCAATACCTAATACCCAGTAGCCAAATCCGGCGATCCATAGCGGTGCTACAATGTCCTTGAGTCCACGTAATGCACGTGACGCGATTGCCTGCAAACCATCGAAAACCTGAAAGATCGCGACTATCATCAAGAACTGGGTAGCAAGTCTGGAGACTTCGTCAAAACCCGGATCATCAGCCGTGATAAAAATTCTGATAATTTCATCGGCAAGCCCCAATGGGACAATCACTAACAAGGTCAATATTCCTACCCCGAGTGTCATACCGAGATAACCCGCCCGGCGTACTGCGCGAATTTGTTTGCGCCCCACTGCGTGGGCCACTAAAACCATCGTTGCCTCGGCCATACCCAATGCGATGACAAACGGAATTCCAGCCCATGCCATAACAACTTCGTAGGCCGCTAAAGTTTTTGCACCGATGACTCCGGACAGGATCGACGCAGCCACAAAAAGCCCCGCTTCGAGGAAAACCAGCGCCGCAACCGGGAGTCCGAGCCTAAATATTTCGCTGCAGACCGGCCAGTCGAAACGCCAGCCTGATTTGAAGATACCGTAGCCGCGCAAATCCGCTTTTTTAAATATGTAAACTGTCAGGCAGATAAACATTAACCAGGAGACCAGCGTAGTCGCCAGTCCGGCACCGAATAAACCCATTGGTTCGAGGCCAAAACCACCGTATACAAACCAGATCGTGAGCAAATAGTTGAGAAAAACAGCTGCAATGGTAATCACCATGACTGCCAGAGGCTGGGCAAGTGCGGCGACAAAATTCCTGAATACTGAAAACCAGAGTACCGGTAGCACGAATGCACTAAGGCCCTGCAAGTAGGGAATGGCTAGTTCGATGACGACCGGATCCTGATGGGTCGCCTGTAGTACCAGATCCAGATTCCAGATCAAAACCATAGCGGGGATTCCAATCATGCTGGCAACCAGCATACCCTGTCGCACCGACTGGCCGACTTCGGATTTATTGCCCGCACCTTCGGCCTGTGCGGCTAATACACCGATGATGGACAGTAACCCCATCAATACGACCAGGACTTCGAAGGACAGGTCACCAGCGATACCGACCGCCGCGAGCTG
>CAXMRQ010000194.1:0-7657 GCA_964196115.1 uncultured Gammaproteobacteria bacterium | reverse complement strand
ATTTTCATCGGACTACTGTTTGGAGTGGTGTTTGTCCTTACTCTCGTCGGCGTTGTTAAAATCGTAATGAATGTGACCGGCAGCTAATCAATTTCACCTAAAGTGATTGGTTACCAACTGGCGATATTAGCGTATAAACGGCACCCCAATATCTAGCCCGGAAAATTCACAAATCATGCACAATCTCACTTGCCTATTGATTCCACAAGAAATAGTTCCTCAGTCACTCGGAATCATTGATACGAGACTTCTTCGGATATTTCCTTGTAAAATCAATATGCTGCCCGACCCTTGCGCAGATTTATGAAATTTCCGGGCTAGTTTTATTACAGAAAATAGCCTCGTATAAAAATTCTGGCGTAATGGTCGACCAGAAGAAAGGCAAACAACCAGCTAAGATAAAATATCGAATAGCTAAAAGTTTTCATTGCGATTACATTCGGTTCTTTATCCCGATACAATTTAATCGCGTAATACAAAAATCCCACACCGAGCGATATCGCGCCAGCCAGATAGATCAAACCGCTCATCTGAAAAATGAAAGGCATTAGCGTAACGATAAAAAGCAAAATGGTGTATAGCAATATCTGAATCTTGGTAAAATCCACGCCGTGGGTCACCGGTAACATAGGGATTTCGGCTTTTGCATATTCTTCCCGGCGGCGGATCGCCAGTGCCCAGAAATGCGGCGGCGTCCAGATAAAAATTATCAGAAATAATAACAGAGCTTCAGTTTCTACCTGCCCCGTCACCGCGGTCCAGCCTAATAAAGGTGGAGCTGCGCCAGCTGCACCGCCAAGCACAATATTTTGTGGTGTGGCGCGCTTCAGGTACATGGTATAAATCAATGCATAACCAACCAATGAAAAAAAGGTTAATATTGCTGTGAGCAAATTAACGAACAGCACTAACATCATAATACCAAGCGCACCAATCGATAGCGCGAAAACCAACGCCGCTTTCTGACTCAGATCCCCGCTTACCAGCGGACGGCCCCTGGTTCTTTCCATGATACGGTCTATATGGGCATCGACGACATGATTTATCGCGGCACCTGAAGCAGCCGCCAGCCCAATACCGAGTAAACCAAACACAAAAATATCGAGTGGAACTGCGCCATCGGCCGCCAATAGCATGCCAACCATCGCAGTAAATACGATTAAAAATACAACTTTGGGTTTAGTCAAATTGTAGTACTGCGACCAGGCAGGAAGAGTCAATTCAGTCATAATATTTAAAGACTCCGGGTTAATCCGGCGTTTCATCGAGTAAAATTATTCGGCGGCATGATACCAGACTCAACCGATTTGCGATAACTTCATCAGCTTTTTGATATCGTCAAGAACGCGATAGTGGTCGATTTCAGCCGGATAGTACATCATATAATTATTGTCCGGATCAACCAGATAAAGCCGTGGGGTGGAACCTACCTGTTCGACATCTGGATTCTGCAACTGCGATTCCAGCATTTGATCGCTATTGGGTATAACGACCAGATCCGGATATTCGACTAAAAATGATTTCAATGCTGGATCGACAACCCTGGTCATGACCAGTACATTTTGCAGCCTTGGCGTATCTCGTCCGAGCAATGTCCTGATCTGGCGCATATAGAACAGATTTGACTGGCATTGTTCCGAACAGGAATCGTTCGCAAACAATAGAAATGTCCATTTGCGGTCGAAACCATTTTCATATTGTTCGCCGCTGACAGAACTCAGCGGCGGCCACTTTAGCTTTTTTACCGGCTGCACCAGGCTGCCATAATTCATACTTTCAGGCTTTAACTCGAATACGTATAGAGCCAACCAGCCACCGATAAACGGGGCAGTAAAAACCAGCACCAGGGCGATGAATTTGACACGATGCCATAATAATTTATTTTCTTTCATTACTCACACTTCGAAGATTTAATCCAATAAACAAGACCAGCGATATGGCCGCGAAGGCAAACCATTGCCAGGCGTAGGCCCTGCTCTTTTTGGGGTCTAGCCATACAGGATTCCAGACTCGTGGGTAATGCCCCGTCTGCTCTGGCCCCAGCCATAGTGTAATCGGCAACAGTCGATTTTGAAATTCGGCCTGCATCGCATCGATATCGATAAACGGTATTACCTGAGGCCATTTATCTTCGAGCGAAACATCGCCCATTCTAAAGCTATCCATATCTGGAATACTGACGATACCCCGAATCGCCCCGTCAGCAGTCGGCATCTGAATAGTCGGTAACAGTTGGCGTGAATTCCCGAGCGCCACCCAACCACGGTTTACCAGCACAATATTTTTCCCACCATCTAATATAAATGGTGATAAAACATGATAACCCGCCTTACCCTGGTGCAGCTGATTATCGATTAAAAACGTACGGTGGGTATCATATCGACCACTTATCATTAATTTTTGAAATTCGATATCTGGCATTGATTCCCATGCCTCTATTCGACGATAGTCGGCACCGAGCCGAGATTCAAATTTGACCTCTATGGCTTCCTTGATGGCCGCTCGCTGTAGCTGCCAAAGCCCAAGCGAATTAAACAGGATAAGCCCGGAAATGGTTATCACTGTCATCACCCAGGAAGGCGCAAAGCGTCGATTTAAAATAATCATATCGCGCCAAAGCCATGATCGAGTAAAATAGCCTCACAGAGTCCAGAGCCCGACCGCGAAGCATGGTAATGGTAGCGGTCCCCCTGCCGATATTTTAATACTGACGTTTTATTTAGCATTTTAAATGATCATAAAAATCATAGTTTTAGTTCTATTAGCACTGGTACTCATTAGTCTCGGTGCTGGTATGTTTAGTCTGATCAAAGATCGTGGGGAGACGAATCGTACAGTAAAATTCCTGACCATTCGAATAGTATTGTCAATTGCACTATTTGTTGTAATAGTGGTGTCATTTTTAATGGGCTGGATACAACCCCACGGCGTACTACCACCAGCTCCTTAAAATTTCGATTGCTGTCTTCAGGAGTCTGTCGGACTCCTAGGACAGCCAGGCATGCCCGTAAACCAGTTCATAACTGGCAATAAATTTACCCTTTTCGTAGCCCAGTTGCTGATAATTATTTTCCAACTGCTTCAGTTTGCCAGGTGTCATTAATCCACGACTACGATTTTTATCGGCATTGCTGGCGCCTATATTTTTCAAGTCGTCTAACAGCTGTCGAAATTCGCTATATTCCAGGCGTATAATTTCTGCATCGACCACCGGCTGCGAAAATCCGCTCGCCATCATCGCATCGCCGATATCATGCATATCAATAAATTGATGAACATGTGGACTTTGGTCTATTTCAGCCCAACTATCGCGCAGCTCCTTCAGCGTCCCTGGTCCGAAAGTAGCAAACATGAGCAGGCCACCGTTCCTACCAATTCGCGCCAACTCTTTAAAAGTTGCGCCTAAATCATTAACCCACTGCAATGCCAGATTGGAAAACAACATATCAAAACTACTGTCAGCGAATGGCATTCGCTCCATATCTGCATTGACAACACGCTTCTTTCGCAGCATCCCATACTGTTTTTTACTCTCTTGCAGCATCGAGAAGGCCAGATCAAGGCCTACAATTTTGCAACGCGGGTAGCGCTTTTGCAGATCGGCAATCGCTTTACCAGTACCACAGCCGAAATCGATCAGAGTTTCGGGTTGATGACGAACGTAATCCAGTCTCTGTAAAAGTCGAGATAGGACTTCTTCTTGCAAAATAGCAGCACGATTGTAGCTTTTGGCGGCACGATCAAAGGATTTTCTGACCGATGATTTATCCAGACGGGGAAGATTGAGCAAGTCCAACGAAGAAACCTATAATTCAAGGGGATAAAATTAGGGACAACTAACCAATAGGAGCCTGTCGGACTTAGGTGGTCGTCACGAGGGAAAGACCGGTTTGAGTCAGATTATGAGTTCTTTTAAGGAACACGTCATTCTATTTGACGAAAAAGAACTCAAAATATGGCCAAATCCGGCTTTTCCGCAGTAGACCGGCCTAAGTCCGACACGCTCCTAGATCAGCGAAATAAAATGATCGGGGTGCGATAAGAACGGTGCATGCGCCGCGTTAGCCATCAATTCTACCTGAATTCGCGGGTTAACCTTAAGAATTTCTTTTGCCAGACTGGCAGGGACCAATGCGTCACGTTTACCCAGAATCATCTTCACCGGAATATCAATATCTGCCAGGACACTCCGACCATCATAGGTTTTCAATAATTCGAGGCCGTAGCGCAAGACCTCGGTATCAGGTTCACCCGCGGACTGAAAATTCATAACCAGTTCACGTATTAACGGGCGCGCGTTTTTGTCACCTAACATTTGTAACGATAAAAAACGTCTCATCGTAGTCGACCAGCCACTGGCCAGATCGTCTGCAAACGCATCGAAAACCGAAACTTTAACAGCGCATTGCCAATCCGCCCGATGCACGAAACAGGGATTGCAGCAAACCAGAATCAGCTGCGCAAACCGCGCGGGATTTTGCCTGACTATTTCAGTCGCATAAAGCCCCCCCATCGACCATCCGATCAGTATTCCAGCTGGCAGATTAACTGCGATGCTCGCGGCCTGATCTTCAAACGACAAGGCCGCTTGCCAGGGGTTGCTGCCATATCCAGGCAGATCAACACTGTAAACCTGTCTGCTGCCTGATAATAATTTTTGCAATGGCTGGAATACCGATGCATTCATCCCCCAACCATGCAGGAGAATAATCGGTTGATGATTATCTACCGGGGACACCGGCAAATCGTTGATCATGGAATATAGCCTGCTGCGAATCGCGAAATATTCTGCTAGAGTGCCGTCACCGCATCATAAAAACAACTGCAAAATGCCGTGGCCAATCCATTTATAACAACTTTCGGTTTATCGCTATTCGCCTACCTGCTCGGCTCACTCTCTTCGGCGATCCTGCTGAGCAAATTGATGGGCTTCACCGATCCCCGAACCGATGGCTCAAATAACCCAGGCGCTACCAATGTGATGCGCATTGCCGGGAAAAAGGCAGCATTCTTTACCCTCGTCGGCGATTGTTTGAAGGGCCTGATACCAGTATTACTCGCACACTCGCTGGTCGATTATAGTTTCATTGTCGCGTTAACTGGATTCAGTGCTTTCCTCGGGCATTGCTTTCCGCTGTATTTTGGTTTTAAGGGCGGCAAAGGCGTCGCAACGGCAATCGCGGTAAGCGTCGGGTTTCAGTGGTTGGTCGGCGTAATCATTATTGCAATCTGGCTTTTGTTTGCCAAAGTATTCAAGATTTCCTCGCTCGCGGCGATTGTTTCTTTTATTGCCCTACCCATCCTGATCTATTGGCAGGAAGCCTCCACAGCGACCACTGTTATTTTTATATTAATGTCATCAATCCTGATTTGGCGACACAAAAGCAATATTCAACGCCTGTTACAGGGCACTGAATCTTAATTCGCTATCGGCCTCAATTCCTCAATCGACCATCTCGGCAAGACATCATAAACATCTTCATCGCACTGCCCCGCCAGTAAACGCATTGCACCGGCATAAGCGATCATTGCTCCATTATCGGTACAGTATTCATGTGCCGGATAATAAACCTTACCCCCACGCTGCACTGCTAGCTCATTTAGCACCTGACGTAATTGCCGATTGGCGCCTACGCCACCGGCTACTACCAGACGCGAGTAACCCGACTCGGTTAATGCGCGATCACATTTGATACGCAGCGTATCTACCACCGCTCGCTGAAACGCGAATGCGATTTCGACGCGAGTTGCTTCGTCTAGCGGGCTATTTTGATGCACTGTATTCAATGCATAGGTTTTCAGCCCACTAAAACTGAAATCCAGCCCTGGCCGATTAATCATGGGGCGCGGGAAGGTAAAACGCGACTCACTGGTTTGATCGGCCAATGCAGCCAGTTCAGGGCCACCGGGATAAGGCAAGCCGAGCAACCTGGCTGTTTTATCAAAGGCCTCTCCTACCGCATCATCAAGCGATTCTCCCATAATCCGGTAATTGCCCACAGCCTTCGCATCAACCAGCATAGTGTGTCCACCCGAAACCAGCAAGGCGACAAACGGAAACTCAGGGGCATCGTCGCCTAACATCGGGGCCAGCAAATGACCTTCCATATGATGAACGCCGAGTACGGGTTTTTGCAACGACCAGGCGAGACCGCGCGCCAGGCTGGCACCGACCATCAGCGCACCCATTAAACCCGGTCCGCGGGTATAAGCAATTGCATCAATTTCGTCGATTGAGCCGAATTCATCTAAAATTTCACGTATCAGGGGCGCTGCTTTTACCACATGGTCACGAGAAGCAAGCTCCGGCACGACACCACCATACTCACGATGTTTCTCGATCTGCGAATACAGGCGCTGCCACATTTGACCGCTATTTGTGTCGAATAATGCGATACCCGTCTCGTCACATGAGCTTTCAAGTCCTAAAACCTTCATTTATACCCCTGGCCCGGAAAATTCATAAATCATGCACAATCTCACTTGCCTATTGATTCCACAAGAAATAGTTCCTCAGTCGCTCGGAATCATTGATACGACGCTTCTTCGGATATTTCCTTGTGAAATCAACATACTGCGCGATCTTCGCGCAGATTTATGAAATTTCCGGGCTAAATTGCCTCTTTAATTTGTGTTTGGCAATTGATATTTAATATTGCCTCCTTATAATTGTCCGGCTCTAAATGCGGCGTGGCATAATTCTACGCCTGAAACCTACTCAACCTGGACTATTTTTAATATGCCATCAGTAAAAGTAAAGGACAACGAACCTTTTGATTTCGCGCTACGTCGTTTCAAAAGGTCTTGTGAAAAAGCCGGCGTTCTCACCGAGACCCGTCGTCGTCAGCATTATGAAAAACCCACATCGGTACGCAAGCGTAAATCGGCTGCTGCGGTTAAACGCAATTTCAAACGTATCTCCAAGGATTTCGGCACCAGAAGACGCCTGTACTGATGTCCGCTAGCACGCTCAAACCGAGACTTCAGACTGATATGAAGTCGTCGATGAAAGGCGGCGACAAGGCACGACTATTGGTAATCCGTACGATGCTTGCAGCCATCAAGCAAATTGAAGTCGACGAAAGAATTGAACTAGACGACAATCGCATCACCACTGTACTCGATAAGATGGCCAAACAGCGCCGCGAATCTATCGAATCGTTTTCTAAAGCTTCACGCGACGACTTGATCGCGATCGAAGAGTTTGAACTGCAAATCATCAAAGAATACCTTCCCGAAGCCCTCTCAGAAACCGAAATTAATGACCTGGTTGAGCAATCGATCCAGACCATTGGGGCTTCTTCGATTAAGGATATGGGTAAGGTCATGGGGTTGCTCAAGCCGCAACTACAGGGTCGCGCCGATATGCGAAAAGTGGGCGAATTGATAAAATCCAGGCTCGACTCGGCCTGACACTAAAAATCTAATGTCCAACGTGTTCCAGTTTCTGGAGGTGCAACGCACCGACCCTGCAAAAAAATCGGCGCCTGGCAGGGTTAAAGAATTTACCGAAATATACACCGATTTTAATCAAAAAGACGCAGCGGATCAGTCCGAGCGTTGCATCGAATGTGGCAATCCCTACTGCGAATGGAAGTGCCCGGTACATAATTACATTCCCAACTGGCTGAAAATGGTCGCCGAAGGCAACCTGATG
>CAXMRQ010000193.1:0-7345 GCA_964196115.1 uncultured Gammaproteobacteria bacterium | reverse complement strand
GCGTTCGCTCGGAGCTTGCGGTAAGCGGATATTGGCGCCGATATTTCGTTAACCTAATAGAGAAATTTCGTTAAGTTCAACCACGGGTAGCGGTGTCAGAGTTTACATCCGACACATCTTAATCCCCGTTCCTTGTAAGCGTTTTTTGAATCTCGGGGCCAAGTCTTTGATTTATGATTCAAAGTAAGCGTCAAAGCACAATCTAATTCATCAAAAACACCCAATCATTCAAGAAGCACTCATTAATTATTCTTCATATTAAACCACACGCGCCTGACCTGAAACCCTCCAGGCATTTGAAATAATCCCCTAACCTGCCAACATACAACCTGTCATCACTATCAGAAACAAGGTCGCAAAGAATATGACCAAACCAGCAGTAACTTTAATCGGTGCTGGCTCAGCCGGAACCGCAATGACGGTTGCGTTACACCGGGCAGGCTATCCTGTTGCAGCCATCTCCAGCCGCAGCTTAGAATCCGCTCAGCGCTGTGCCGCGCTGGTTGATTGTGACAACGCAGGTACCGATCTGGCTGCTGCCTGCCGACAGGCTGAGATAGTTGTCATCGCTACGATTGATAGTGCTATCGAAACCACTTGCCAAACCGTAGCCGCTTCTGCTGGTTTCAGTTCCGGGCAGTTGGTGCTGCATCTCAGTGGTGCTTTAACCTCGGACGTCCTTGACGCGGCTCGAGCAGCAGGTGCGGATACGCTTTCTCTCCACCCGGCACAAACTCTGGTGCAACCGCTACAGGGCGCAGATTTACTGAAGTCGACCTGGTTTTGCCTGGAGGGAAGTGACTCGGCTATTGCAAGGGGAAGAGATATTGCGCATGAGATATCCGGCAAGACCACCGTCATCAACAAGGACAAAAAGGCGCTATATCACGCCGCACTCAGTTTGTCTTCCAATTATCTGACAACTCTCGAAGCAATAGCCGTAGAGATGCTGGCAGAAGCCGGAATATCCCGACAAAAGGCCCTGTCACTGCTGATGCCGCTGGTACAGGGCAGTGTCGACACTCTGGCAAGCAGCGGCCTGCCCGACGCATTGACTGGCCCGATTAGCCGTGGTGATGTAAAGACGATAGAAAATCACCTGCACGCAATGGAAGGGGGAGCAGAAGCTCATTTACCAATCTACAAAATGATGGGACTGGAAACCCTGAAATTAGCCAGGGCTAAGGGAAAGATGGCACAAGGTAGTGAGGGGGTAATTCAAAAGTTATTATCGAGCGATGCCAGTTCGTAGGGTTGAGTCGCATTACCAAACGCCGGTTTGAGACAATTGATGTGCTTTATGGCAGCGAAGTCGGGCTAGAGAACAATAGTCCCAGGCATCTCTACAAACCCTTTCCAGGTCATCAGGTCGAGCCTGTCACCCACTGGCTCAGACCGGGGTCAGGGGTCTGGGTCAGATCTAGCTTTTACTGAATCATTTGGTCGATCTTTAGCCTTGTGTACTTAAATATCGACGAAGGTTCTGCGCACTCGGGACTCAAGCAACGGTATCGCTTTTTCGAGCACGTATTGCTTGAAATGCGAGGTCTCCTGGTGCGCCTCAAGACCGCTGACATCGCGATATTTTTCATAGATGAAAAACTCGCGCGGATTGTCCGGGTCGACGTGTGTAGAATAGGTAATTACCCCCGGCTCTTGTCGCGAAGCATCGCCAAGGATACGCAGAATTTCGTGGATCTCCGCTTCGTGACCTTCTTTTGCGGTCCAGTTGACCGCCAGTACATACGCCATATTTTCTCTCCAGAATAAATCAATTGTTTCGCCTCAAAGGGAGGTTACCTCAATTCGCCTGCATGTTCATAATGGAGTTTGGGGTTAAGTCTTGAAACTTTTATTCAAGAGGAAATAAAATTTTAATATCCTAAAATTTCCCCCTGGATTCACAATTCAAGACGCGTCCCATTCCGCGGCTCGAGAGGTCAATAATTACGGCCTTTAACTTAATTCGCGACAGGGGCGAGACTAATAAACTGTCACCTTAATTCTTTAATTCTAAGCTCAGTCATCGCTCGACGGGGCGAGCCTTACGCACGCGACGATGAGCTTCGACACATAGTCGGAGGGGTCGCGCGGCTCCAGCTTATCCCCCGCTTTTACGACGGCCACGATTCTGGCCTGCAAGTTCGCCAGGTGGGAATCTACCGGATACATCTCCAGACCTGTTAGCTCGCGAATGTCGGGAGAGACATTCCGGTCAGGGACGAAGTCAAGTCTGCTTTCATCCACCTGGTTCAAGAGATCAAAGGCTCTTTCCAAATCGGCCAATAGTGCAGTATGTGTCACGTTTCTCTCCTGTTAAGCTGGCATTAGAACTTTTATACTTACGCAGTATACCTAGCCTTTTATATTAATGTCCGTTTCTGGCCGAACTCGGTATTTTCATATTGCGGACCGAATGACTGCTTACAGATAGTTACCACATTATCTAGCAATTTTTATCCTAATATGCTGAAACGGTCTGACTTTGTTCGCACTAACATGAGGGTTCGGCTCATGTCTTTTAACATGACTAGTCTGGTGGATTTTCGCTAATAAAATTTCAGCTAACGGGGCTGAAGAAAGTGGATCTTAACCCTGCGTTCTAAAGGCGTTTAGGCAGGTGGCTGGCAAAGTAAGCGGCAATTAACAAAAAACTACCGATGACAATATAAACCACCTCGAATGGAAAAAACAACAATACCAACGAAACTATCAATGGGTTAAGCAGCTCCGACATTTCGCGCCAGGTGGAAAATACCATTGTCATTTCGGTGCGCTCTTTGGGTTTGACCAGGCGCATAAAAGGGATATTTCCGAGTACATCCAGCCCCGCTGCGCCTATCGCCGCGAGTACCCAGAACACCAACCCAATTGGCCTCGGATCACCTATTAGGCCGACTTCAATTGGCCCTCCAGTGTGTAAGACCAGGCGTGATAAGGGCAGACGATGAGCTTTTTCTGTCCTTCACCGTTGAGTAATTCATGACCTCGGTTTTTGCAAACATTGTAAAAAGCGCGCAAAACATGATTCGAATCGTGAACGACGACGATGCTTTGCCCGTAAACATCAACCCTGATGTATTACCCCGGCGCACGTAGCTTTTCGATATGACAAACAAATTGCCAAGTTTTATGAAAAATGGCCGACTTTTCCAGGGAGACAAATTTTGGGTCAGTATAGGCTACTGCATTGAGTGATCATGATCGCGAAGCAACAGAATCGTAACCCTGTTTAATTTCGTCAAGTTCCGCTGCGGTGATATTGGTCATTTTAGGAGTCTGTTGGACTTAGGTAATTGTAGCGATATGTACAGGATGTACGGTAGTAGAACAATGCAGGACGCAATTGTCGAGGGAAAGTCAATTTGAGCCAGATTTTTCTATCGATTGAGGCGAATAGTCATTCATTTTTACCGGTTTATGCTCCTGCACCAACAGTAGGCGCTTTAGGCGAAATCGGCATACCGTACCTCCTGTACATAAACGAAATGGATAGGGAAATCTGGCCAAAATGGCTTTTCCGCAGTAGATTTATCCTAAGTCCGACAGGCTCCTAGGGCTCGAATAAAAGCACTAAACAGGGTAGGTGTCGCCGGATTGCCCGGAAGAGATAAAACCTCGTCACACAAACCTTGCGAATCGGCGTCGCTGAGGCCGCCGAACTGCATTAAATTACTCGCCTTAACACGCATCTCAGATTCATCCAGTGCGAGTTCAGGGTCGCCCTTACAATCTTTCCGCTCTACCGAAAAAACATCACCCTGTTGTGTCGTCACGCGAACACCACTACCCCAGGATATCGGATAGCGAGAAGCAAATGGGTCGACTACATGCAATCGGGTCAGCTTACGCAAATGACTGGTCTGGTCACGCGCTGACTCGGTAAATGAATGGAGTTTAACTTCACCATTTTGTAATGCAGTAGTGACGCAATGATAAAGCGAGAATTTAGCCTGATATTCGTTTTCCGGCTCGGGTCGGTCGCAGACATCGAGTGCAGCCTGATAGGTGTCAACGTCAACACTTTGAATTTCAGCGCCGTTGAGTTTGCCGTGTAGCTCCAATGCGCAATCGATAGCCGGGTGGGTGTGGCGACAGGAAGGCCAGGGTTTGATCGAGGTGAGCGGCAATTGCCAGGGGTCCTCGGGCATCGCCAGAATTGCCTCGGGAATCGGGTCGGCACACATACCGGCAAACATGCCTTTTTCGCCTTCCAAAATTTCGGGTGACCCGGTGAATCCATGTGCTGCCAGTTCGGCTGCAAGTAGTCCAGATTCGGAGGCGCGACCGGCGTGTAAATGCTTGCTCATTGCGCCGGTTTGCATAAATTGCCAGAAACCCGAAGACTGCGTACCGGCATTGCCGAGCGCATTAATGGTTTGCTCCAGGTCGAGATCGAGCAGAGTTGCAGCCGCCATCGCCGAGCCGTAAGGACCACAGGTCGCGGTGTTATGCCATACTTTGTAATGTGTCGGCCCGACCGCCGCACCAATACGGCACATCGCCTCGAAGCCGTGCAGGATGGCGGTTAAAGTTTTATCGGCACTGGCGCCGGTTTTTTCAGCAAGCGACAGTGCAGCAGGAATCACAACACACCCTGGGTGAGTTACCGAAGCACGATGTAAGTCATCGGTTTCGGTAATATGGGTCAAAGCGCCCATCAAAAAAGCCCGACGCTTGTGATCCAGATCGTCGCTTTGCGCCCAGGCGATCAATTTTTTTCCGGTAGGTGTGGCGCAGCCGGCGTAGGCAGTCGCGAGTGCGTCGAGCGTAAACATCGCAGCCGATGCAAGATCAGTCTCGCTAATCGGTTTATTGCGAATGAGTTGAATTAAATCTTTTGTCAGGCTCACTAGAATTCTCGCGATATTACTAAAGGGCACCTCTAAAAATGCGCTTTTTCCGCGATAACCGCGTCGCCTCAGAGCGCCTACTTTTGGCAGCTCCGTGCTAGAATCCTCATGTATGTCATATACACTGCGGTTCTGCGCGTGGTGCTTCCTTGCTCTCGCGAAAAAATCACTATTTTTAGAGGTGCTCTTAAAAACAAACGCCGCACCGGCTAAATCGAGTTTCGCATTTATAGGATAAAAATGGAAAACCTTTAATTGCGTTTCCCAAGTTTAATGAAAGCACTGGCAACCATCTCGAATTACACGTATTTTATTGATAAAGATCAAATCGATCATCACAAACGATATTAATATAAGAGATGAAATCTTATGTCGAACCTGATAGGTGAAACTATGAATTCGAAAAAACAGGTAATTGGCGGGCCACTGGTAATCAATGGCCGAGAATTGTCGCTGTCGAAGGCGATTCGCGCCGGTGATTTTGTGTTTCTCACCGGGCAGGTGCCGATGCGCGACGGCGCGCCGATGACCGATGGCACGATAGAAGATCAGACTCGCGCCTGCATCGAAAGTATCCGTGACATTCTGCAGGAGGCGGGATGCGAACTTAGCGATGTGGTGAAATCGATGGTGTGGTTGAAAAATCGCGACGATTTTCCCGGGTTTAACGAGGTGTATGCCGAGTATTTTCCGCAGGAGCCACCGACTCGGTCGGCGGTGGTGAGTGATTTTTTGATTGATATTCTGGTTGAGATTGAGTGTGTGGCGTTTAGGCCTTTGGATGAGGAGTATTCTTATTAGGTTGTTGGCAGGCTTTTGGAACTGGTAATTTAATTGGACTGTTTTTCGCACACTAAATCTTTCATCACTTCGTAGTTACTATTGAGTAGGTGCGCGAGTCCCTTTTGTCAACAGCAACAAAAGGAACCAAAAATGCCGCCCCAAACAAGCCCTTTAATCGTCAAAATAGCACTCATACCAGGGTCGGCCCACGCGCGCTCCCTGCACGGGTGGGCCTAAATTGGTGTCCTGTCAATTTACCCTGATCTGAGCACTATTTTGCCGAGGGCTTGAAAGGGGGATGGTAAAAAACCGTAGCGTTTGGTAACGCTCTTATTCGACCCCGATAGATTTACATTAAAACTTGTAATGAAATAACTGATTTGTTAGGTTCGTCGGTGCAATACGGATTTTTACTGCTTGTCGGACGTAGAGATATAACTTAATCAGGATGGTTTTATGGATACTGGTCTCGAAAAAATTATGACTGTGGAAATCATAAATCAAAGACCAGACCCCGAACCTTTAACGTTTTCTGGATTTATGCCACGACCGAGATGGGCCCCTGGTTACATGAAATCGAATGCCCCTGTCTGGTGTTAACCGGCGAACTCGATGGTGGCTGCAACCCGCGATTGAATCGCTTCATACACGCAGAGCTGCCCGATTCCGAACTGGTGATACTGGATGGACTCAAGCATTCGATCTTGATCGAGGCCCCCGAGCGGGTTTTGCCACCGTTAAAACAATTTTTGCTAAACCAGATTAAAGAATAACAATTAACCAAAAGGACTAATCCTATGAACAACGCACAACGAGTCTGGCAAAGTCTGCTATCGAATAACGTCGATAAAGTCACCTACATGCCCTGCAATAAGCTAAACGCTCTGATGCAAAATGCGCCTGAGGAAATCGATGTATGGAATATTACCAAAGAATCGGTTGGTCTCGGCCTGTGCTTCGGGCGCAGCCTGGCGGGTAAACGTTCGGCGATGATGATTCAGAATACCGGTCTTGGAAACCTGGTGACTGATCTTTTTACGATGCAAAAGCTGTATCAGTCGGCTTTGCCGATATTTGTCTCCTGGCGTGGTTACTATCAGGAGCCTATTGAGGCGCAGATTATATTTGGCAGCAAGGTGGAAGATTTGCTCAAGGCCATCGATGTCGAGTATTCAATACTCAAATCCGAAGCCGATTTGGTTAATATAGACGCGGATATCGCTCAATGTTTTGAGGCTAACAAAGTTAAGGTTTATTTAATGTCGCCCGAACTGTGGGAAACCAACAGCGCCGATTATCATGTGTTTGGCGAACCCAGAATCAATCCGGTAGCAGTCGAAGCTGAGGGCTACTCCGGCACCCCAATCGGCACTCGTATCGACGCGATAAAACTGATCATGGAATCTATTGGCGAGGATGACATCGTGCTTTCGCAAATCGGTTTCCCGTCCAAGGAGGTATTCAACACGCGCGATCGGGACCTTAATTTTTATATGCTCGGTGCGCTCGGTTCGGCCAGCGAAGTTGGCATTGGTCTCGCCGAAGAAAGCAATAACCGCCATGTGTATGTCATCGATGGCGATGGTTCGTTCTTTTTTAATCCTAACCAGCTAATCGACATTGCTACTTTCAACCCGAAAAACCTGACCGTCATCTGTCTCGATAATGGCAGTTGGGGTTCGACCGGTAATCAGCCGACACTGAGTTCG
>CAXMRQ010000192.1:0-9651 GCA_964196115.1 uncultured Gammaproteobacteria bacterium | reverse complement strand
TCCTGAGCGGATTTTTTCGTTTCAAAGCGTCCAACAAAAAGGCTCTGAATTTGCCAGCGTTTCAAATACTTTTTTTGAAGACCAGATAGCGCTCGGTAATGGCGATGATATCGCCGTTCTGCTCTATACCTCAGGCACCACCGGTCAGCCGAAAGGCGTCGTGCTAACGCACGACAGCATGATTTTTGGATCACAACGCGTAGCCGAACTGGAGGCGTTGACCGAAAAAGACTCGGTCATCGCTTATCTGCCGATGGCCTGGGTGGTCGATCATTTCCTTTGTTATACGCTGGCCTACTGTGCCGGGTATTGCGTTTGCTGCCCCGAAAGTCCCGACACCCTGTTATTGGATAAGAAAGAGATCGGACCCACTTTTCACTTTACCTCTCCACGTGTACTGGAAGGCCAGCGCACTGATATACTGACGCGAATGGAAGATGCGGCAGGTTTCAAGCGAAAATTATTCAACTACTTTATCGACCACGCCGGTCGCGTTGGTATCGACATTTATTCTGCTAAAAAAGTTAGCCTGATCGATAGAATACTTTATTTTATCGGCGATATTTATGCCTACGGGCCGTTACGCAATAATCTCGGCTACAGCAAAACACGTATCACCTGGACTGCTGGCGAAGCAATCGGTCCTGATATGTTCGACTTTTATCGCTCCATCGGTATAAATTTAAAACAGGTTTACGGACAAACTGAAGCCGGGCCATTTTTGACCGCGCAGCACAGTGATCTGGTTCGTTCTGATACGGTTGGCGTACCGCTTGACGATGTCGATGTGAAAATCGATGAACACGGTGAAGTGATCTTCCGTAGTCCAGGCGCTTTCAAGGAATATTATAAAAACCCGGATGCCACACGAGATTCGAAAAATGCCGACGGCTGGATTCTTACCGGCGATGCCGGCCTGTTCGATAGCGAAGGCCAGTTGAAAATAATTGACCGTATGAAAGACGTTGGCGCCTTGAGCAATGGGTCGTTGTTCGCACCGAAGTTTATCGAAAACAAGCTCAAGTTTTTTGCGCATATTCTTGAAGTCGTGACTTTTGGCGACCAGCGCGACCAGGTTACCGCGATGATTAATATCGACCTCGTGGCGGTGGGTAACTGGGCGGAAAGGCGCAACATCGCCTACGCCAGTTATCAGGATCTGGCTTCCCGCCCCGAGGTCTATTCGATGGTGCAGGAAAGCATTGAACAGGTAAATATAGATTTGTCGCGCGATGAAACACTGGCGAAATCACAAATTAAACGATTTGTAATTTTGCACAAGGAGCTCGACGCCGACGACGGCGAGTTGACTCGCACGCGCAAGGTTCGGCGGCGAATTATTCTTGAACGTTACGCCGACCTGATCGAAGCACTGTACAACCCCGAAATCAATCGAATACTAATCGAAACCGAAGTCACATTTGAGGATGGCCGTAAGGGTATGATTAGCGGCGATCTTCAGATTTGCGACACTAAAACATTCGATACGGCGCAGAAAACAGGCTAATTCGACACCGATGACAATAGACGATTTAAGTACTGAAGTGTTGCTCAAGGTTGAAGACGTCAGCCTCGCATTTGGAGGTGTGAAAGCGCTCGACGGGGTCAGCTTCGATATTCGGAGAGGTGAAATTCGTGCCATTATCGGCCCCAACGGCGCGGGCAAAAGCTCAATGTTGAACGTCATCAATGGCTTTTATCACCCGCAACAGGGAACCATCACCTATAAAGGCCAAACGCGCAAACAAATGCGCCCTTATGAAGCCGCAAGTCAGGGTATCGCACGCACCTTTCAGAATATTGCACTGTTTAAGGGCATGAGCACGCTCGACAACATCATGACCGGACGCAATTTGAAAATGAAAACCAACCTATTCTGGCAGGCGCTGCATATTGGCCCGGCGAGGAGAGAAGAACTGGAAAATCGCGAGGCAGTCGAACGCATCATCGACTTTCTCGATATTCAGGCAATCCGCAAAAAGCCGGTAGGCAAACTACCCTATGGATTGCAAAAGCGCGTTGAACTCGGCCGGGCTCTGGCAGCAGAACCCGAACTGCTACTGCTCGATGAACCGATGGCGGGGATGAACAGCGAAGAAAAAGAAGACATGTCGCGCTTTATCATCGACGTTAACATGGAGTTTGGCACCACCATCGCGTTGATCGAACATGATATGAGCGTGGTGATGGATTTGTCGGATCGCGTCGTGGTACTCGATTATGGATGCCAGTTGGCCGACGGTCTGCCGCATGAAATTCGCGCCAATAAAGAAGTCATCGAAGCTTACCTGGGTGTTTCACATGATTGAAGAAATCCAAATTAACCAGGATACCCTGCTATGACTTTTTTTATAGAAGTCGTCCTCAGTGGTTTAATGGCCGGTATCATGTATTCGCTGGTGGCGTTGGGTTTTGTACTGATATTTAAAGCCTCGGGAATATTTAATTTTGCCCAGGGCGTTATGGCGCTATTTGCCGCGCTGACGTTGGTCGGGTTTATGGAAAAATTCGGTATGCCGGTTTGGCTTGCCATCATTGGAACAATCCTGGTAATGATCGCACTGGCCTGGGTTATCGAAAGACTGATGCTAAGACACCTGGTCAACCAGGAGCCCATCATTCTGTTTATGGCGACCATTGGACTTGCCTACGTACTTGAAGGTCTGGGTGATATTTTATGGGGCTCTGATGTCAAGCTGCTGGATATTGGTATTCCACAAGGCGCTTCAGACTGGATGCTGGATAGTTTTGATATTTACGTCGAAAAACTGGAGGTTTTTGCTGCGGTGACAGCAGCAATAATGGTTACCATTCTTGCGGTTTTTTTCCAGAAAACTCGTGTCGGACGCGCCCTGCGCGCGGTTGCCGACGATCACCAGGCAGCGCTTTCCGTCGGTATTTCACTGCATACCATCTGGGTAGTGGTCTGGTCAGTATCGGGGATTGTCGCACTGGTCGCTGGCATCATGTGGGGCTCCAAGTCCGGCGTGCAGTTTTCACTCTCCCTGATCGCGCTGAAAGCCCTGCCGGTGTTAATCCTGGGTGGATTCACCTCGGTACCGGGTGCAATCATTGGTGGCATGATTATCGGCGTCGGTGAAAAAGTGGCTGAAGTGTATTTAGGTCCGTTTGTCGGCGGTGCAATAGAAAACTGGTTTGCCTATATGCTTGCTCTGGGGTTCCTGTTGTTTCGACCGCAGGGATTGTTTGGCGAAAAAATAATTGAGCGAGTGTAAAAGAGATCCCTGATGATTTACCGTGAAACCGGACAATTTAAAGACAACTACAGCGACGATCAGGCGTTATTCCCCATTGCGCAAGATCGCTACGTCATATACGCAGTGTTACTAGTTACTTTTGCTGTGGTTCCGTTTGTTCTCAATCAGTACTGGCTGAACGCGGTTATGCTGCCGTTTTTGATCTATGCGCTGGCCGCGCTGGGACTCAATATTCTGACTGGTTATTGCGGCCAGGTATCGCTTGGCACCGGTGGTTTCATGGCCGTTGGCGCGTTTTCGGTTTATAAACTAATGGTCGCGGTACCCGAACTCGGGTTTGTTCCGCTAGTTATACTTTCCGGCCTGATCACCGCCGCGGTAGGCACCCTGTTTGGATTGCCTTCGTTACGAATTAAGGGTTTTTATCTGGCTGTGGCGACACTTGCCGCACAGTTTTTCCTGATCTGGATGTTTAATAAGGTTGGCTGGTTTTTCAACTATAACGCCACCGGCATGATTACTTCGCCACCGATGACCATGTTCGGCGTCATCATCACCGGCCCGGAAGGAACGCCTGCGGCTAAATATCTACTGGTAGCCTCCTTCGTCGCTGTTTTTGCCCTGGTGGCGAAAAACCTGGCACGAGGTCGGATCGGCCGCAACTGGATGGCGATCCGAGATATGGATATCGCCGCCGAATTGATCGGTGTACGTCCGTTAATTGCCAAGTTATCCGCGTTTGCAGTTTCGTCTTTTTATATCGGTATGGCCGGGGCATTGTATTTTGCCGTATGGCTTGGGTCGGCGGAGCCCACCGAAGCCTTCGATATCAACCAGTCATTTTTAGTATTGTTCATGATCATCATCGGTGGGCTGGGCTCGGTGCTGGGTTCAATTTTAGGCGCTGCCTTCATGGTGTTGATGCCGATATTATTAAAAAATGTATTAGTCAATGGCTTCGGTACCAATAGCGCGTTAGCTGCGCATATCGAAATCATGACTGTTGGAGCACTGATCATAATATTTCTGATTGCCGAACCACACGGGCTCGCACGCCTGTGGCGGATCGCCAAGGAAAAACTGCGTCTATGGCCATTTCCATACTAGTTTGTTAACAAACTTTAGTTGAAGGCAAATTAGTGTGAATTTTGGCTGGCGCGTATACTAGAAGATGTTGTTAAAAATAATATATCCGGAGAAGACAATGAAAATTAAAAGTTTAACCAATACCATAATAGCTGCATTGCTCGCAGTACCGCTTTTAAGCGGGGTTGCCAGCGCATACGAACTGACACTACCGACACTCGACTATCGTACCGGCCCTTACGCACCCAACGGCATTCCGTTTGCTAATGGCTATAGCGATTATTTGACCATGCTGAATGAGCGTGATGGCGGCATTAATGGCGCAAAAGTCAATCTCGTCGCTTGTGAAACTGCCTACAACACCAAACGTGGTGTTGAATGTTACGAAGGGACAAAAGGCGAAGGCAATGGTGCTTTGGTCTATCAGCCTTTATCTACCGGCATCACCTACCAGTTAATCCCCAAGTCCAGCGTCGATGAAATTCCGATTTTCTCGATGGGATATGGTCGTACCTCTGCCGCTAACGGCAAGGTTTTCCCATGGGTGTTCAACTTCCCTGCTACCTACTGGAGCCAGGCAACTGTTTTCGTCCAGTACATCGGTGAGAAAGAAGGCGGAATGAAAAATCTCAAGGGTAAAAAGATAGCCCTGGTTTATCACAACTCTGCCTACGGTAAAGAGCCGATTCGTACGCTCGAAAGCGCAGCGAAAAAATACGGCTTCGAGCTCATGCTATTACCGGTCGACCATCCCGGACAGGAACAAAAAGCCACCTGGTTACAAATTCGTAAAGAAAAACCCGACTGGGTAATGATGTGGGGTTGGGGCGTGATGAATCAGGTCGCTATTAAGGAAGCCGGGTCGATTCGTTACCCGATGGATCACTTTATCGGTGTCTGGTGGTCAGGATCTGAAAACGATGTACTACCTGCCGGCGCCTCTGCAGACGGCTATCTTTCCGGTGCATTCCACCAGCCCGGCGATAACTTTCCTGCGCACGACGACATTAAGAAACACGTCTACGACAAAGGCAAGGGATTTGGTGATCGAGATCGTATCGGCGAAGTGCTCTACAATCGTGGACTGGTCGCAGCAATGTGGACATCTGAAGCGATTCGCACAGCGATGAAAATACACGGCACCAATGAAGTTAACGCCAAACAGGTACGCGATGGTTTCGAAGCACTCGATGTCAACGAAGCGCGCTTAAAAGAACTGGGATTACCGGGTTTTACTATTCCAGTGAAGATCACCTGTGATAATCACGAAGGCCCAGGTCAGGTAGCACTGCAGCAATGGGATGCGAAAGCCAAAAAATGGAGCCTGGTGAGTAAATTCTACGAGCCACTGCGTGACATCACCGGACCGTTAATTGCCGAAGATTCTGCGCAATATGCGACTGAAAATAACGTCACTGTTCGCAACTGTAACTAAGCCGGAATAAACCCTGGTTTTATTGATAGTGAGAGCCGACGAATCGTGAATGCAATTTTAAAACCAGCCGAAAGCAGCAACTCGCTGCTATCGGTTAACAATGTAGAAGTCATTTACGACCACGTTATACTGGTTCTCAAAGGTGTTTCACTGGAAGTCCCCGAGAAGGGCATTGTCGCCCTTCTCGGGGCTAACGGCGCGGGAAAGTCGACCACGCTTAAATCGATCTCCAATTTACTGCGAGCCGAACGCGGCGATATCACCAAGGGCACGATTGAATATCAGGGCCAGCGCATTGACAGGCTTTCTTCGTCAGAGCTGGTTAAGCGCGGCGTCATTCAGGTCATGGAGGGGCGTCACTGTTTTGAACATTTAACCGTTGAAGAAAACCTGCTGACAGGCGCCTATACGCGCAAGGACGGCAATACTGCAATTCAACGGGATCTCGATCTGGTTTACAGTTATTTTCCGAAGCTGAAACAACGCCGCAAAGCTCAGGCCGGGTATACATCTGGCGGCGAACAGCAAATGGTGGCAATCGGACGTGCATTGATGTCACGTCCAAAAATGATTTTACTCGATGAACCGTCGATGGGCCTGGCGCCGCAACTGGTCGAAGAAATTTTTGAAATTGTGGAACAATTAAATACAAAGGAAGGCGTCACCTTCCTGCTCGCCGAGCAAAATACCAATATAGCCCTGCGTTATGCCAACTACGGTTACATTCTTGAAAATGGGCGTGTGGTGCTCGATGGTACCGCGGAAGAGTTACGCAATAATAATGACGTTAAGGAGTTTTACCTGGGAATCAGCGAAGGTGAACGTGTTAATTTCAGAGAAGTTAAACACTATCGCCGCCGTAAACGCTGGCTGGCTTAAAAATACACCGTATTCCTGCGCAGGCAGGAATCTTGTCAACGGAACTGAGGAACAGTCCGAAACTACCTTGACGGTAATTTAAAATATTTCCGCCTGCGCAGGAATAACGAGCACCATATATGACCGAACATTACGACTCACTCGAAACCCGCGACCCGCAGGAACGCCAGCAGGCACTCATTCGGGCGGTCAGCAAACAGGTAGCCAAGGCGAAAAATAAAGCGCCAATCTACCAATCACGCCTGGCGGATATCGATCCGATTGAAATTACCGATGCCAGTGCAATCGCCACACTACCCATTACACGCAAATCCGAATTAATCGAACAACAGCAAAAAAACCGCCCATTCGGTGGATACGCTACCATCGCGGCACCCGAGTTGTCGTATATATTTGCCTCACCAGGTCCAATTTATGAACCTGGTAGCAATCGCCACGATTACTGGCGATTTGCACGAACGCTTTACGCCGCCGGTATTCGCCCCGGCGACTTAATCCAAAATTGCTTTTCCTATCATTTCACCCCTGCCGGATCGATGGTCGACAGCGGCGCACATGCGCTTGGCTGTAGCGTGATTCCAGCAGGCGTCGGGCAATCCGAATTACAGGTACAATCCATCGCCGACCTGTCTCCGCAGGCTTATGTCGGCACGCCTTCATTTTTAAAAATTATCCTCGACAAGGCCGATGAACTCGGTATCAGTATCGGTTCTATCAATAAAGCGATGGTCGGTGGTGAGGCCTTACCCGCTTCGCTACGATCGGGTTTTGTCGAACGTGGCATTCGCACTCAACAATGTTATGCCACAGCAGATCTCGGCGTTATCGCCTATGAATCCAGCGCCCAGCAAGGGCTGATTATAGACGAAGGGGTTTACCTCGAAATTGTCCGCCCCGGCACCGGCGACCCTGTTACTGAGGGTGAAGTCGGCGAAGTCGTGGTTACCAGTCTTAATCCTGATTACCCTTTAATCCGCTTTGCCACCGGCGACCTGTCGGCAATCATGGCAGGAATCAGCCCCTGTGGGCGCACCAATCGACGAATAAAGGGCTGGATGGGACGCGCCGACCAAACCGCAAAGGTACGCGGCATGTTTATCCACCCCGAGCAGGTCAACAAGGTAGTGAAACGCCATCCTGAAATTATTAAGGCACGACTAGTGATTGACTGGGTCAATGAATCCGACCAGATCAAGTTGCAGTGCGAAACCGCCGACGATGATGATTCGCTGTCGGCAGCTATCGTCGAGAGCATTCGCCAAATATGCAAACTTCGCGGTGAGGTGGAATTACTCGAGGCCGATAGCCTGCCGAACGACGGCAAGGTAATTGACGATATCCGCCAGTACGACCAGTAAAATATTGAATACCGATTACACACAATTAAACGAAGGTTTTCTGTGTGGCGTCAGGGTTCTGGACTTATCACAATATATCCCCGGCCCTTTCGCTACCCGTCAGCTCGCAGATCTCGGTGCCGAAGTCATAAAAGTCGAACCACCTGGCGGCGACCCGATGCGTTATTTCATGCATACCGATGACAACTCAATATCACCGGTTTACCAACACCTGAACCGCGGCAAGCATATTTGTCGTCTCGATTTAAAATCAGATGCAGGCAAACAATGCTTACGCGATTTAATCTTGAGTGCAGACGTATTACTAGAATCCTACCGCCCCGGGGTTCTTGAAAAACTTGGATTCGGGCGTCAACTACTGAAACAGTTAAATCCAGGTTTAATTCATTGTGCGCTCTCCGGCTACGGACAAACCGGTCCTTACAGGCTCCAGGCCGGACACGATATCAATTATTGTGCCGCCAGTGGTTCGTCACAAGTTAGCGGCATACCGCAAAGACCCGTCATAGGATACCCGCCGATTGTCGATCATGCCGGCGCAATGCAGGCCAGCATCGCCATCATGGGGGCATTATTCGCTCGAGAGCGCAGCGGCGAAGGCGCTTATCTCGACATCAGCCTGTTCGAAACTATGCTCTCCTGGCAATATTTTCCACTGTTAAATAATGAACCTGAGCGCGCCGAAAGCCTTATCAATGGTGGCGCAGCCTGTTACAACATTTATCAATGTGCGGATGGTGAATTTGTTAGCCTGGGTGCTGTAGAACCGCATTTTTGGCAGCGCTTTTGCGAGACTATCGAACAGCCACAATGGACTGAGCGCCAGTTTGAAGCCATGCCCCAGACCGATTTAATCGGCGCAGTCAGTCAGATCATACTGCAACAATCCGCGAAACACTGGAATCAGGTTTTCACATCCGTAGATTGTTGCTTTGAAGCGATCATTTTTCCGCATGACCCGAGTAGCCACCCACAGATAGAGGCACGTAAGGCGCTGACCGAAAATGGCCCAGCCTACCCCGGTATGATCAACGATAAACCGGTATATACCGAGCATCAATTATTCGAATTTGACGCTGATGAAATACCACGGTGGAGTAAAACCTGAGAAGCTGTAATCTAACCTTCACGACTCAAAAGACAGCTTTCAGTTACTCCTAAAAACTGTAATCCAGCACAATAATTTCATCAAGAATGGCGCCAAAGACCTCCTTTAACGCACTGTGCTCGGGGTGCGGGAGATAGTTATCACGCGCAGCTTCGTTGATAAATGTCATCAAAATACAATGCGTAAACTCTTTATTTTTATTCTCCGGACTATCGTTTACTCCACACTCGACGTCAACAATACCCTCAACTTTTGACCGCATTTCTTTAAACGCTGCCAGAACCTCCGCAATCGATTGAAGTGAGGCATCCAATTTAAAGCGGACAAATAAAATATGACGTATCATCTGTTATCGTTACAACCCCCTTTCAATCAAACGCAATCTAAATCCACACATCATTCTCGGCAGTACGCTCACCACCCTCGTGGCCAGTATTTAGTACACCACCAGGTTCTATCAACAGCATTTTTACTTCCTGCGCTGCGAAAGGCTTGTGCTCTACACCCTTGGGAACAACATACATTTCCCCTTCCGACAAATTAACATGCCCATCGCGGAAATCAATA
>CAXMRQ010000191.1:0-9695 GCA_964196115.1 uncultured Gammaproteobacteria bacterium | reverse complement strand
TATTCACATAAAACCGATAGATCAGAAGTGCAGGTCCCGCTGGACTGGCTGAAAAGTGAATTGACGCAACCTATTGGCTAAGTTCCTTGTACATTATCAGTGCATCAACAAAGCCATCTTTCTCGCTGTTAAATGCATTCGACAATGTGCCTACAACTAGAAACCCGAGTTTTTTCCACAGTGCAATCGCGCCTTCGTTGGAGGAAACCACCAGATTGTATTGCATCGCTTTAAAGCCCAGTTTCACAGCCTGTTGCTGGGAATGCCGACACATATTCGAAGCGATGCCTATGCCACGTGCGTTTTCTGAGACGATATAGCCACAATTACATACATGGCCTCCGAGCCCCGGCTGATTTGGCTTGATGTAGTAGCTACCCAGAATTTCGTCGGCTTCTATTGCGACCCAGGTTTCCTGTGGCGTGTCTATCCAGTTTTGTTGTGCCTCCTGCTCAGAAATATCGGAAGGGTAGGGATAGGTTTCACCGGCGCGGAATACCGGTTCGATCACTGCCCATAGCTGAGGCCAGTCGGACTTCTGGAATTGTCTGATTTCCATATTTAATAACTCAAAGATTTGAAAAAAGCCTGCATAACTCGTCGTCGGCTATTTGCTGATTCGAATATTCGAAACTTCCCTTTTCCAGCATTTCCCGCATTCCAGGCGCTTGCCAAGAAGAAGGTATCGGTGGACAAATGGAGCTGTTGAAATTTAGCGGCTTTATTTTTCATTTTGGGATCCTGGATTTAATTTCTATTGAATTGATTCGATAGTCGATATTAACCAGTTCACCACGGTTTTAATACGGGTCAGTTGATGTAGACCCGGATGTACCATTATCCAAATCTCGCGTGAAAGCATAACTGTATCGTTCAGTCGAACAAGTTTTGATTCTACCTCGCCTATGGTGACAGGCAAAAGGGATTTGCCGAGTCCTGCTTTTACAGCAGCGAGGATTGCCTCAGCATCGTTAGCCGGCACTGATGCTTTAAAGCTTGTCCTGACTAATCTGTTCGGCTAGCCAACGTGCCGGTGGTAAATCTCGCATGCTATCGTCGTAGGTTACCCAGGGTAACGGATTCCCCTGTTGGTTCGATGCTCCATAGACAGCGTAATCAAGTCGTCCAATTCGGCGCGCCACTGCACGTACTTCTTCGGTTGGCCGTGCGAGTCGCAAGGCGATGTCGGCTTCTCTTTTGGTCAAACTCAGGTCGCGTGGTTCGGCTATTAATTCAATCTGCAATTTTGGGTGTTTTCGAAGGAGGTTTGGTAAGGCTGTTACTAGCACATGATTCAAAATAACCGGAACTGTAGTAAGTCGAACAGTTCCTGCTGCTAACTGGTCTGTTCCTGCGACAGTATTTTCAAGACCTTGCGCTTCGAGTTCGACGCGTTCGGAGCTAGAGACAACAATTTCGCCTGCTTTGGTTGCAGTAAGAACACCGTTATATCGTTCGAATAATCGAGTGCCTAGCTGCTTTTCAGCGCTAGCAATGCGACGAGAGACGGTGCTCTCGTTAACTCCCAGAATTCGAGAGGCTCACTGCCAGTGATTTGGTTCGCGCCACGGCCAGCACAAACCTGAGATCATTCCAGTTTAACCCCTGCATTTTTGCCTACTATATTTGCATTTATCGGGATTTTAACACTATAAATGCGAATTTATACTTTCACTTTTTTATGCGTAAAATTATCTGGAGGAATCAACTCATGATGTTTGCCTTACTTTTTGAAGACGACGACAGTCACGCCGACATGCGCTCGAAATTCATGTCAAACCACCTGGCCTTCTTGGCTAGCAATGCGAAAAGCATTCATGGTGCCGGACCGCTCAAGGATGCCGGTAACGCTGAGCCAGCGGGTGGATTGTGGATTGTGGAAGCGGACAATCTACAACAGGTTAGGCTGCTGATAGAAGCCGATCCCTTTTAGTCGACCGGGCTGCGTAAATCGATTCGTATTCTTGAGTGGACGCAGGTGTTTGCTGATGGGAAACAGCTTGTCTAGTCGATATTGCTAGATAAGTCATATGATTTTTCGATTCTATATCGTGATAAAATTCAGAACTAAAATACAACCAAAGGGGTCAGTGTATTTGAAATTTAATTTTGTGGGCGATTCAGCTCTCAATGCCTCTCTGGATTGCTTTCCTATCGTTTCTAAATCAATTACTCTGACCCCAATGGCACTGGATCTGGGCAGCATAATGTCGTGCGATATCGCCCTAGGCTTCTAGATCCTGTACTCCGCTGTCACCGATTAAAATAAAGTGGTGATCTGGATATCGTTGTAAAATCAGCTGCAATCTGCAGAGGCTTTGTTTCGCTGCCTTTTTTAAATAAATTAAAAAAGGTTTCGTCAGTTATGCCTGCATCAGGAACTCAGCGAGCAAGCGGGCATTTCTATGATATTGAATTGATGATGGGAAGTGATTTTTAAAGTTAAATACGGCACAATCAGTGCTTCAACCTGGAAACCGCAGTTGGATTACGAAAGTATGCACAAGCTCTTGACGTATCTGGAAAATCTGAAAAACCTCTCATCACCAGTAAGGTGACAGGTAATTGCTCCTGCATTATCTGCATACCCTACATCCATGTAGGTAACCACGAGTTTTTCATATTCCCCATGCACATCAATACCTCGCCTAAAGCGACTACTTTTAGTGCACATCTTTTTCGCGCCCAACTGCGGTTTCTAGATTCAAAAACCCCGTCCGGCTATAGCCTGACTACGTGTAGGAAAAAGCATTGTACAAACTGGCTGAACAGCGACTCTCGCGGCTAATCGATAGCGGGAACAGTGATCTATTGACTTCTGGATTAATAGGTCTGGAAAAGGAAAGCCTGCGTGTCAATCCGGAAGGTAACCTGGCACAAACCTCACATCCGACGGCATTGGGTTCTTCGCTGACGCATCCCTATATCACTACTGATTATTCCGAGGCACTGGCAGAATTTATCACGCCGCCCTGCGAAACCATTCCCGAAGTTCTGGACTTCCTACGCGACATCCAGGTTTTTGCCTACGAAAATCTGGGTGATGAGTCGATCTGGGCTACCAGTATGCCCTGCGTAGTTGCCGGAGAGATCAGTATCCCTCTGGCTAAATACGGCAGCTCGAATGCAGGCCAGATGAAAACGGTTTATCGACGTGGTCTGGGTCACCGTTATGGGCGTGTGATGCAGGTGATTGCCGGGGTTCATTTTAATTATTCATTTGCAGACGCTTTCTGGCCCCTATATCAGAACCTGGAAAAGGACAGCAGGCCGATGCAGGATTTCGTCAATGACAGTTATTTTGGCTTGATCCGTAACCTGCAACGCTTTGGTTGGTTGGTGCCTTATTTATTTGGTGCCTCGCCAGCGGTTTGTAAGTCTTTTCTCGGAGGGTCTGAGACAAATCTGGACGAATTTGATGTCAGTACCTATTACCAGCCTTATGCGACGTCGTTGCGCATGGGTGATATCGGTTATCAAAATAACAAGGAATCAAAAACAGGTGTCAAGGCTAACTACGACAATCTGGATGCCTATGTAGCCAGCCTCAAACAGGCGATTGAAACGCCCTGTCCCGAATACGAAAAGCTCGGTGTGGTAGTGAACGGACGTCATGAACAGCTCAATGCTAATATCCTGCAAATTGAAAACGAGTACTACAGTACGATTCGCCCCAAGCAGATTGTAGGTGCGTTCGAAAAGCCTGTTCACGCGCTCAAACGACGGGGCGTGCAATATATAGAGCTGCGCTCTATCGATGTGAATGCGTTTGAACCGCTGGGCATTAATGATCGCCAGTTGCGATTTCTCGAAGCCTTCCTGATATTTTGCCAGCTGCACGAAAGCCCTGTCATCAGTGATCAGGAGCGGGGCCATATTGATCACAATGAACTGGTTGCCGCGCACCAGGGACGCGACCCGAAGTTACAGTTATATAGAGGAGACGATAAAATTCTGCTGCGCGACTGGGCGAAAGAGCTTATCGGCGCGATGAGCGGAATCTGCGAATTACTCGATAAAGGCCTGCCAGAAAAACCCTATAGCAAATCACTCGCGGCACAAAATGATAAAGCACATGACGCTGATTTCACACCTTCGGCGCGAATGCTGGAAGCGATGCGCCGTGAGGATGAGGGCTTTTTCCACTTTGCCATGCGTATGTCACAACAGCATCAGGATTATTTTGCCAGTCTTGATCTCGATCCTGAGCGCCGGGCAATGTTTACCCGTCTAACTCAAGAATCTCTCGCGAAACAGAAATCCATTGAAGCGGAAAACGGAGAATCATTTGCTGATTATCTGGCGCGTTATTTTGCCCAACCGGTTTAGTCGTATTCGTGATCTGGCTTAAATACCCTGGAGAAAAATCTCAGGATTCGGGCAGGGTAATATCCCAGGTTGCAGCAAGGGCATCAGATTCCATGTTTCCGGCCAGCGGCTGATACCTTGCGATTAACGACTGCGGATTGCTAACACTGTGTAATAAACGGTCGACCTCATTCAATGGTTCATTGTCAAAATACATTTGCGTCACCAGGCGTCGAGACTGGCTACGCACATTAAAATGAATATGCGGCGGCCGGGTCCAGTTGCCGCTAACAGGATAAGCACCGGGTTTAATAGTCTTAAGCCGATACCACCCATGCCTGTCGGTTAATTGAGCGCTAAATCCCTCGAAATTGGGATCCTGTGGCGCCGAGCTATTGTCACGAAGATGGTTGTAACGACCATAAGAATTGGCTTGCCAAACTTCTACTAGAGCGCCTTCGATGGGCTCCCCTTCGCTATTTACTACCCGGCCCATCAGATACACGATCTTTCCCGCAGCCTGAACAGAACTTCCTGCAATTAAGGTTAAATCTGGATCCTGATCGAGCGGTTTATTAGTCGGATAAAAGGGTCCTTCGCTCTGAGATGGCGTGACACCGGCAAGAACTGATCGTAGGGAGGTCGAAATCGCCAGCCCGCCAATTACGAGGGACCGATTTAAAAGTCTCCGGCGAGAGATAAAATTCTGGCTGGACATTACAGTTCCTCGATGCTGTGACGGCGTAGGCTATCACCGAATTTGACCAGGGGCAAATACCAAAGTTGCGGGCGATAAAGATATTGGAATTATCGGCTAATTGGGAGATGGCCTGTTTTAACCCAAATCACCGTCTCTTCTTCAACAAATGGAAAATGCTCGCTCATATGAGCACTTCTTATCCAGGTATGAGCAGGATACGCGCCATGTTCATCCTGGAAAGTGCCGGACAGTACGAAAATCTCTTCACCACCAAAGTGTTTATGGGGTTGAAACCTTTCTCCGGCAGGCCATTTCACCAGCGCGACATGTTCATGCTCAAACTCATGCAATGGCATGACTTCAAGTCCACCTATGCCGGGAAGCCACTCGGCCTTTTCGGTGTTGATATTAAATTGCTTTTTATCCTGTTGATCAAATTGATCGAGTTTTACAAACAACAAACAACCCTCTTTGCTAAATGGCCTGTGTCCCGACCCGGGAGGGTTTCGAATATAGCTTCCTTTGCCATAGTCGCCATTCTCATTAGAAAACACGCCGTCAAGTACCATGAATTCTTCGCCAAACGGATGTTGATGATATTTGAAGCTGGATCCTGGGGCAAAACGCACAATGCTAGTCGTGTGTCCACTTTCCGCCTCTTCTCTGGCAAGAGGTTTACGCTCGACACCCTCGGACGGACTTGTTATCCAGTCCATCTTATTGGTATCGATCACAACATTCTTTGAAAAATCTAAATTAAGCATCATTAATTTCGTCCCGCCATAACTCCACCATTAAAATCCGAAATGGCGCCGCTTACCCAGCCCGAATAGCCACTCAATAAAATGATTATTGTATCAGCAATATTTCTGGGTGTTCCAATATGTCAACTTGAGTGTGTAGACGTATCTTATAAAAATGACTAGTCTGTTTAAAAGTGAGATTGGAAGAGAAAAATAATTTGGCTGTTTTAGCGGATACGAAGTTCGCCGACCTTCGCTGGTGTTGCTACGAGCTCAAAAGGGTAAACCCCATCGGGTGTATGTAGGTGGTAGTGTGATTCCAGTAGTGCAGGGACAATTGCTTTGATGCAGAATGTCGGACGTCTAGTAAACTCAATAGATCCGATGGTAAGTTAATGGGCTAATGGTTTAATGATAAAGCTGTACCAATTTCCGATTTCCCATTACTGCGAGAAAGTCCGATGGGCGCTCGACTACAAACAAGTTAAGTATGAAATAAAGAATCTTCTTCCCGGATTGCATCTATCGAAAGCAAAAAAATTGGCGTCCGATACGTCTGTGCCGATTCTGGCACATGACGGGACTGTGATTCAGGGTTCCGCCTACATTATTTCTTATCTGGATGAAACTTTTCCACAGCGAAGCCTGACGCCAACGAGCGGTCGGCTAAAAGATGAGGCGCTGGAATGGGAGCAATTTGTCGACAGTGAAATAGGCGTTCACGTACGCCTGTGTTGTTATCACATACTATTAGAACGTCCAGATATTGTGATTCCATTCTTCGCCCATAATGGTCCGTGGTACGGGAAGTTATATTTAAAAAGAGTATTTCCTAAACTGGAAAGAACAATGCGAAAGTATATGAATATTAATCAGGAATCATCGCAGCTATCCAGGCAGAAGTTGGAAGTCGCAATTGATAGATTGCATAGTCATTTGCAAGATAATGCTTTCCTGGTTGGTGATCAATTTAGCCGAGCCGATTTGGCTGCAGCTTCTTTATTGGCGCCACTTTGCAGGCCGCAGAAATATGGCTTGATATGGCCGGATCAACTTCCGCAGCAATACCTCGATCTGGTGGAGGGATTTAGGCCTAAAATTAACTGGGTGGATGAAATCTATGAAAAATTCAGATAATTTAAGCGACATTAAGATTCTTACCTTCGATGTTTTTGGTACGGTGGTCGACTGGCATGGCTCACTCGTCAGGGAAATCGACGGTATGAATCTCGCTGTCGACAGCAACGAATTTGCGCTGGCCTGGCGCGCGGGTTATCAACCAGCCATGAAGAGAGTAATGTCCGGTGAACTCGGATGGACTTTAATCGACGATTTGCACCGCATGATCCTCGACGAAATTCTTCAGCGATTCGATATAAATACCCTGAACGAAGATGAAAAATGCCATCTCAACAAGGCCTGGCATCGGTTAGAGGCGTGGCCGGACTCGGTTGATGGCCTGCAAAGGTTAAAGTCGAAATACACTATTTGCACACTATCGAATGGAAATATCAGACTACTGACAAACATGGCTAAGAGGGCGGGGCTGCCATGGGACTGTATTCTTTCAGCTGAAGTATTTCGCAAGTACAAACCTGACCCGGGCACCTATCTGGGTGTTGCAAAAGTATTCGATGTTGGCCCTGAGGAAGTCATGCTGGTAGCCGCGCATCAAAATGATCTACAGGCCGCGCGAGAATGTGGCTTAAAAACCGCCTATATCGAGCGCCCGATGGAGTATGGTGCGTCACAGATAAAAGACGTTTCGCCGAATAGCGAGAATACCCTTCATGCGAAGGATTTTGTTGATCTCGCATCTCTGCTGGATTGCCAGGGCGCCTGAGCGGATTCCCCGGCACTACTGACAAATTTTAGGGTCGAAGTCATCCATAAGGTAACATTCGAACAAAAATGATCGAAATTTAAGAATTAAATATTCATACGAACATTAAAATACTTGTAATCGAACATTATGAATGCTAATGTCCGCCCTCCAATAACCATAACATTTAACCAATATCAGGAGAATACGATGAAAATTCGTAAAATTGCGCTGGCAGCTGCTGTCGCATTGAGCATCCAGCCTATAGCCCACGCGGGTAAAAGCGAGGCAAGTAAATGGGTGAATGACGAGTTCCAGCCGTCTACCCTTACTAAAAAACAACAGTTAAGCGAGATGGACTGGTTCATCAAGGCTGCAAAACCTTTCAAGGGCATGGAAATTAATGTCCTGTCAGAAGGCATTCCAACTCACACATACGAGTCCAAGGTTCTAACCAAAGCCTTCGAGGAAATCACCGGTATCAAGGTAAATCACCAAATACTAGGCGAGGGTGAAGTGGTTCAAGCGGTGCAAACGCAGATGCAAACCAATCGAAACCTTTACGACGCTTATATCAACGACTCGGATCTAATCGGTACGCATTCTCGCCTGCAACTGGCAGTGAATTTAACCAAATGGATGGCTGGTGAAGGTAAAGACGTAACACTACCGACACTTGATCTTGAAGATTTTATGGGTAAATCTTTTACTACAGGTCCTGATGGTGATCTCTATCAGCTACCCGACCAGCAGTTCGCTAACCTTTACTGGTTTCGGTATGACTGGTTCCAACGTCCCGATCTAAAGAAGCAATTCAAAGATCGCTACGGTTATAATCTGGGCGTACCGGTTAACTGGTCAGCCTACGAAGATATCGCCGAGTTCTTTTCGGTACACGTTAAGGAAATCGACGGCGTTCGCATCTACGGTCACATGGACTATGGTAAGCGTGCTCCTGACCTCGGTTGGCGTATGACTGATGCGTGGTTATCCATGGCTGGTGCCGGTAGCAAGGGGCTACCCAATGGCGTACCTGTCGATGAATGGGGTATCCGAATGGAAGCAGGTAGCTGTAACCCTGTTGGTGCATCGGTTACACGTGGTGGTGCCGCGAATGGCCCAGCCGCAGTCTATGCAATCCGCAAGTGGGATGAGTGGTTACGCAAATATGCACCTCCCGGCGCAGCCAGTTACGACTTTTACCAGTCTTTGCCTGCCCTTTCCCAGGGTAACGTAGCGCAGCAAATTTTCTGGTATACCGCCTTCGGTGCTTCCATGGTAGCCCCGAGAAGCGAAGGCAATAATACCGTCGATATAGCCGGTAAACCTTTATGGCGTATGGCTCCTTCTCCGCACGGACCCTATTGGGTTGACGGGCAGAAACTCGGATATCAGGATGTCGGTTCCTGGACATTGTTTAAATCAACACCGGTAGACCGTCGTAAGGCAGCCTGGTTGTTTGCGCAATTCGCTGTTTCCAAAACAGTCTCGTTGAAGAAAGCTCATGTCGGCCTCACGCCGATTCGCGACAGTGATATCCGTCATGCATCTTTTACCGAACGTGCACCAAATCTCGGTGGTCTGGTAGAGTTTTATCGTTCACCCGACCGAGTTCTGTGGACGCCAACCGGCATCAACGTGCCCGACTATCCGAAGATGGCACAAATTTGGTGGCAGCAAATAGGTGACGTCAACTCTGGCGTATTCACACCGCAGCAAGCGATGGATCGACTCGCATCAGAAATGGACACTGTCATGGGACGTATGCAGAGTGCTGATGAAAAAGCTGGCACCTACGGTGGTTGCGGACCACGTCTGAACAAGGAGCGTGAAGCATCTTACTGGCTCAACAAGGCTGGATCACCGAAAGCGAAACTCGCCAATGAGAAACCTCAGGGCGAGACCGTTGCTTATGACGAACTGGTAAAACGCTGGGCGCAATAAGCTTAGTACCATTCTAAGTAAGTAGTATTACTCGAAATACCCTGGAGGGTGATTCCACCCTCCAGGTTTATCAATAAGAATTAAAACGATTGAGTTTTAACGTGGACGAACAACAAACATCAGCAAACCTCAATGGCCGCCAGAAAGCGATCCTGGAACACGCCAGGGTGCACGGTGA
>CAXMRQ010000190.1:0-8284 GCA_964196115.1 uncultured Gammaproteobacteria bacterium | reverse complement strand
GCGCAAGGATCGCGCAGTATATTGATTTCACAAGGAAATATCCGAAGAAGTCTCGTATCAATGATTCCGAGCGACTGAGGAACTATTTCTTGTGGAATCAATAGGCAAGTGAGATTGTGCATGATTTATGAATTTTCCGGGTTAAATCTGCATTTGTGATTCTGCTCTATGCCAGGCTTTGCCACCATTGTTGAAAGGCTTCCTCGCTGAAAGGTATGACCGCCCCAAGTTCGCCGCTTCGCTCCTGCCAGAGTGGCAACGCCGCCTCCGGGACCGAGATCAGCAGCGGTATACCTTCGACGATAGTTTGCAGTATTTCATCGATCAAGCCTTTACCGCTTTGCTCTAACTCGCCAAATTTCTCCACCACTACCAGATCCACACGGTTACTTATAGCGTCACGAATAATGCCGGTTGTCCCCGCAAGGGCTGAAACATCCAGCCCACACTCATCGTCATTCTGCGCCGGGCGCGATATGGAAATGCGATGGTTAGTTGAAACATCGACCGCATTAAGCCCTGTTATTTTACCTTCTGAATCGAACAGCGCTTCCTGTAGAATCCCTCCGACACGGATATTCAACGCCTTTTGCTTGTCGACGAATTTCAATAACGCCATTCTGTCACCAGTGTCAGGTGTATAAACTGCGGCAGCGAAAGGTGCTATGGTTTGGTCGTCTGTCATAGAGCTCAGGTTATCACGAATTGTCCGGGCCTTCATTTTTGGAAATTTCATCTCAAAGTCCGGGGCAGCTATATATAACCTCGATTCCTACGAAAGACCAGGACAAGGCCCCCTAACCTAGTAGCGCGTTAATATGCGCGACGACGCTTCGCCCGAGTGCCGAAAGCGCATAACCGCCCTCCAGTGTCGAGACGATCCGTCCACTGGCATACTTATCTGCTATTTTCTTAATTTCAGTGGTTACCCAGGCATAATCCTTCTCTACCAGATTTAGACCAGCCATATCATCCTCGACGTGTGCGTCAAAACCAGCGGAAATAAAAATCAGCTCGGGTTGAAAAGCTTCCAGTTTTGGCAGCCAGTGCGATTCCACCGCTGCTCTGAATGACTGACCATTTGAGCCCGCCGGCAAAGGCACATTGACGATGTGATCCGCATCGGCATCGGTGCCGGAATGCGGGTAAAACGGATGCTGGAAGGTCGAACAAAACATCACATTCGGTTCGCTTCGAAATATATCTTCCGTGCCATTACCGTGATGAACGTCAAAATCGACAATCGCGACTCGCCCCAGCTGATATGCCTCGCGCGCATGCGCAGCACCGACAGCAACATTATTGAAAATACAAAACCCCATAGCGCTATTGTGTTCGGCATGATGGCCGGGAGGTCGCACGTTACAAAACACAGAGCTGCTCTTGCCTGTCATCACCAGATCAACACCTAACACGACAGCCCCGGCGGCATGTAGGGCTGCCGATAACGAATTCGGGTTCATACTGGTATCCGGGTCAAGCCATGCGCGGTCTTCGCTGGGCGCTTTGTAGAAAATACTCTCGACATACTTAGGATCGTGAACCCGGCACAGTTGTTCATGGGTCGCCGCTGGCGCTTCCTGATGTAGCAGCACAAAGTCCAGACCACTCGACAGTAACTGGTTTTTAACCGCATCTAAACGAGCCGGGCATTCCGGGTGTCGTGCACCCATTTCATGCAGAGCACAGTCCGGGTGTGAAATTAACGAAATTGTCATAATAATTATTCCATTGTGCCGCTAATGATCGAGTCTATATCGATTATAATAACCATCTCACAGGGAAACAGATATGGGAACACATTTTTTAGATCGACTTTTTGCGCCCGAGGCAATCGCGGTGTTTGGCGCCAACGAACGGCCCGACTCGGTCGCCGGCCGTGTTTACGATAACCTGCGCGATGGCGGCTATTCCGGGCCTATTTATGCGGTAAATCCGAAACACCGGCAACTTTATGGGCAACCCTGTTATCGATCTGTGAAGGCCATCGGTAAACCTGTCGATCTGGCAGTCATTATCACGCCTGCATCGACTATAGCCAAAATCATTCGCGCCTGTGGTGAATATGGCGTTAAAGCCGCTATCATTATCTCGGGTGGTTTTAGCGACAGCGACAGGCATGGTAATCAGTTAAAAAAAACACTGCTAAAAGCAGCGCGGCCGTTTCCAATACGCATTCTCGGGCCTAATTGCCTGGGTTTAATACGTCCCCGGTCAGCTATGAACGCCACCTTCAGCAAAAACACCGCGAAAGCCGGGCAACTCGCCCTGGTGTCTCAATCTGGCGCATTGTGCACATCGGTTCTGGACTGGGCCGGTGCTCAGGACATCGGTTTTTCCGCCATCGTTTCTCTGGGTAGTGCCGCCGACATCGATTTCGGCGACCTGCTCGATTATCTGGCTCAGGACACGGAGACACGCAGTATTCTTGTTTATGTCGAAGGCGTCCGCGATGCGCGCAGCTTTATGAGTGGGCTTCGTATAGCCGCGCGAATGAAACCGGTTGTTTTGATCAAATCCGGGCGACATGATGAAGGTTCACGCGCAGCGATTACTCATACAGGCATAAAAATTGGCGCCGACGACGTATTCGACGCGGCATTGCAACGCGCCGGCGTGGTTCGCGCGATGACCATCGAGCAATTGTTTTCCGCAGCACAGTTACTTGCGACAAGACAACGGATGAATGGAAACCGCCTGGCCATAATTACCAATGGTGGCGGCATGGGTGTTATGGCTACCGACCGTGCTATCGACCTGGGTGTAAAAATAGCGCCTTTATCCAGCGAATCCATTGCGCTCATAAAAAATTGCCTTCCAGTGAAATGGTCAGGCGCCAATCCGGTCGACCTGCTTGGTGATGCGCCGGAATCGCGCTATCGCATCGCGATCAATGCCTGCCTCGACGACCCGGGTGTAGATGGTGTACTGGTGATGCTTTCACCCCAGGGGATGACCGACCCGCTGGCATGTGCGCAGGCGGTGATTGACGCCAATAACGCCAATAATAAACCCGTGCTAGCCTGCTGGATGGGGGTTCAGCAAGTCGAGGCAGCAAACAGGCTGTTTTCGAAGCATCACTTCCCCTGCTTTCCCAACCCCGAATCTTCAGTCGAAGCATTCGCCTATCTGGCCACACATTATCAGAATCAACAATTATTGATGCAGCTGCCCGGCCCATTGGTAGCCCGAAGCGAACCCGATGTAAATAGTGCCAGGAAAATTATTGAGAATGCCTTATCTGATCGCAGAAACGCCCTCACCATCGTCGAGTCCAGAGCCCTGCTACAGGATTTTGCTATTCCGGTTAACCGCAGTATTGCCTGTCATTCGGTTGAACAGGTGTTACTTGCGGCAGAGTCGCTGGGGTTTCCACTGGCGATGAAAATTGATTCGAAAGATATCAGTCATAAATCCGACGTAGGAGGCGTCAGGCTCAATATTGAAAACGAGGTTTCGTTGCGTAACGCCTATCAGGATATGCTAACCGCAGTGGGCGAGTATGCCCCCGATGCCCAGATCAACGGCGTCACTATCGAGGCTATGCATTTACCTACCCACGGGCGGGAATTACAAATCGCCGTTATTAATGACCCGGTTTTCGGACCCGCAATTAGTTTTGGCGCCGGTGGCACCCAGGTCGAGGTCCTACGAGACCGTGCTGTCGCCATACCGCCGCTTAATCGCTTTCTCGCAGAAAATCTGATTCAGCAAGCCCATATAGCACCCTTACTGGGCAAGTATCGAAATATGCCCGCCATTGATATGGATGCCGTGGTACAGGTGTTGCAGCGGGTTTCGGAGATGGTGTGTGAATTACCGGCAATCAAAGCACTGAATATCAATCCACTCATCGCCGATGAAAATGGAGTGATGGTGCTCGATGCTCGAATCGCGGTCGAACAACAATCTCCCGGCGCTGACCCCTATGAACATATGGCAATCCACCCTTACCCGAGCCATCTGGTTTCCAATTGGCAGTTAGCAGATGGCACAAAAATTAAAATCCGCCCGATACGCCCGGAAGACGCATCGATTGAGCAGAGTTTCGTTCGCGATCTTTCGCCCGAGTCGAGGCATTTTCGATTCATGCAGGGCATGAGTGAATTGACCCAACAAATGCTGGTACGCTTCACCCAGTTAGACTACAACAGGGAACTGGCGCTAATTGCCGTACAGGAACAAGCTGAAGCTGAGACAGAACTCGGCGTTGCCCGTTACATTATGAATGCTGACGGTGAAAGTTGTGAATTTGCGCTTGTCGTCGCAGATCAATGGCATCAGAAAGGTATCGGCTCCCGCCTGATGACCGCACTGATAGACGCAGCTCGTCAGCGGGGACTCAAGCAGATGAACGGAGATATTCTGACCGAAAATACTAATATGCGGAAATTGGCCGAAAAACTCGGATTTAGCATTCGTACCGATCCGGAAGACTTAACCGTGTTGTTGGCAAGCCGTGAGTTATGAACTATTAAAAGCGCTAAACCTGCTGAATCGAATTAAATCTACAAGTCAGTACACGACCAATAAAAAAAGAGTATATTTCTACTAGCCCGGAAATTTCATAAATCTGCGCAAGGATCGCACAGCATATTGATTTCCCAAGGAAATACCCGAAGAAGACTCGTATCAATGATTCCGAGCGACTGAGGAACTATTTCTTGTGGAATCAATAGTCCAGTGAGATTGTGCATGATTTATGAATTTTCCGGGTTAACACTGCTGAACCAAAGTGATGCGATTATGTTAAAGCTAATAGGCCGAATCCTCTGCTGGCTGGGATTTCATGACTTCCGTGTCGTCGACGTAACCTTTGGATTCGGCACAAATGGTGTTGAACGCGATGAATGCCGGCGATGCGGCGTTACCCGGACTCGCGCGGTATAACTACGAAATCCGAATCAGAAACCAGTCGTTGGTAGTATTAACCTGGCCAGATTTAGCTCTCTCAAAATTTAGACCAACTTAGATTCCACACTATCAATCTTATCCTGCATGCTCTGCTCGCGGTCGGTGCGGGTGCCCAGTCGAATCGTGCTACCGATTCGGGGTGCGCCCATTTCGTGAACGGTTTCGTGGCATTTTTTGATCGCCGCCATAACTTCGTCCCAGTCGCCTTCGACGTTGGTGCCGTAGGAGTGCATCTGGTGATTCAAGCCCGCCGCTGCAAAAATCTTTTCGCATTCGACTACGTATTTCGAGACTGAAACACCGACACCCATCGGCACCACGCAAACATCGATTAGTACATTCATTTTATGTTTCCACTTTAATTAATTCGGTTGACTATTATATCGTAGAAACTTCATCTTATTGGGTCTTCCACTGTTTATGGATTTATTGCGCAAGGATTGTTCCTAACATTCCTACTGCATTTCCACCAGGGCCTGCCCCGTGAGCAAGGCGAACGCTTCGCCTAAAGCGCCTACTTTTGGTGGGTATCCATGGCCGTCATTCCGGCTCAAAGGCAGGAAGCACAGGTTCTTTTTTATTGCCGGATATTCCGGTGATTGCCTGCGCTTCCGATTGCGGCTAGGATCACACCATGCTCTCGATTCGAAATCTCAACAAGTCGTATCCCCAGGACGAGGGTCAATTGCGCGTACTAGACCGGCTCGGCTTCGACATGGACGCAGGAAGCTCGGTCGCCTTGCTGGGTGAGAGTGGTAGTGGTAAGAGCACGCTGCTGCACCTGATCGCAGGGCTCGATAAAGCGGATAGTGGTAATATCGAGGTCGCAGGTCAAAGTTTGGCTGGTTTAAGCGATTCTTTATTGGCGGAAATGCGGCGTCAACGGGTCAGCCTGGTGTTTCAGCAATTTCATTTAATTCCGACTTTGAATATAGCTGACAATATTCAATTTCAGGCGGTACTCTGCGGTCGCCTGGATGCAGACTTTGAAAGCAGGCTGATCGAACGACTCGGTTTACAATCACAGCTAAAAAAATACCCGCATCAATTGTCGCGGGGGCAGCAGCAACGTGTCGCGATAGCACGCTCCTTATTACACAAACCGCCATTGGTGCTGGCCGATGAGCCGACTGGCAACCTCGACGAACAATCGAGTCTCGAAGTAATGTCGCTGTTTAGTGAACTGGTAAAAAATGCCGGCAGCAGTTTATTAATGGTGACCCACAGTCGCGAAATGGCGGCGTTTATGGATCGCTCGGTGCTGCTGCACAACGGCCAATTGAGCGAAGTCAACGATGCTGCGCAAGAATAGCTTTTACTGGGTGGCCAAAGCCTTACTCAGCCACTATTGGCGACACCCCTGGCAAACCCTGTTTTTGCTGGTGGGATTAAGTGCCGGGGTCGGTTTATGGTCGTCGGTACAGATCATTAATCGCCATGCGCAAACCAGCTACACGCAGGCTAACACCCTGCTCGGTGCGCAGGCCAGTTACTGGATTCGCAATCGCTCTGAACAGGGTGTAGCGCAGCAGACTTACATCGACTTACGCCGCGGCGGTTTTCGACAGGTATATCCGGTGATCGAGGCCGAGGTCAGCACCAAGCAGGGCGAGCCGATTAGTATAATTGCCACCGACCTGTTTGCGCTACCCGTCGATCTTTTTGAAAACAACGCCAGTGACTCGGGCACTGGTTCGGCGTCCGAGTGGCTGGCATTCGTTCAGCCGCCCCATCGAAGCTGGGTGCCGCAACAACTCGCGAATGAACTCGACCTGAAAGCGGGTGATTCGCTATTACTGCGCGATGGGCGAAAACTACCCCCGGCGCTGATTCAAAGTCGCCAGCAGCAGGGACGACAAATTTTGATGGATATAGGCGCGGTGTTTGCCCTGACCAAAGAACCACGTTTCAGTTACCTGGCCGTCGGCGCGATCTCCCCCAAGAAGCTGCTTAGGCTGAAATCGTTTTTAGGCGATGACCTGCAACTGGTCGAGAACCAGCAACACCTGGATCTGGCGCAGTTGACCGAAAGCCTGCATACGCATCTGACCGCGATGAGCCTGTTATCCTTCGCGGTCGGTTTATTTATCGTCTTCAACGCGGTGCGTTTTTCGCTCTGGTATCGTCGCGAAACGATATTGAACCTGCGACTGATGGGGGTCGGGGTCGCGGTTTTATCGGTAGCTATTTTACTCGAAACCCTGCTGTGGAGTGTAATCGGTACCGCGCTCGGTCTGCTGCTCGGGATTCAATTGGGACAGTTTTTGCTGCCCGGATTAAGCGCCAGCCTGCACAGCCTTTATGACGCTAGCCTGTCTGGCATTATCCAACTGGAATTCGACAGCGTCATCAAGGCCTGGTTAATCACCCTGTTCGGCCTGACATGGGCGCTGGCCTGGCCGCTTTACCAGCAACTTAAAACCGATATTTTGGCAGCGAATTCGACTGGCCTTGTGCTCGATTCGGAACGTCACGCGCGACGCACATTAGCCCTCGGGGCCATGATACTAATGCTGGTTGCGATATTCCTTTATCCGCGTATCGATAACGCAACCACCGGCTTTATATTGCTTGGTTTATTGTTATTTGCCGCGGCCTGGACATTACCGCTATTACTCGCAGGCAGCCTGCGCCTGATTGCACGATTCCTGCCCGTGCATTCGTTACTCGGCCGCTGGCTGGTGAGTGATGGCTGGTCGCAAATGCCAGCGTTTCGCACCGCGATGATGGCCCTGTTGCTGGCGATGACCGCCAACCTCGGGGTCGGCACGCTAATCGACAGCTTCCGTGGGGCGTTTATCGGCTGGCTGGAAATTCGCCAGAGTGCCGACCTTTATGTGCGCGGCACCAACATCGATTCGCAGCATTTGTTACACAGCGACGAATCGGCAGACTGGCTCGCTGACAGTCATTCTCGGATCGGCGTCACTACTCGCTGGCACGATCGTCCTACACTGATACGGGGCGCAGACACACGGGCCCCGGATAGCCTGAGCTTTCCGCTTGCGCAATGGCTGGGTGAAACCCCTGAGGATGCGCTGGCAATGTGGCGGACCGAGCCCGATGCCATACTCGCCAACGAGCAAACGCATTATCTGGGAGGTTTAAAACTCGGCGAAAGTGTGCAACTTGAAACCGACGCTGGCCCGAGGGATTACCGCGTTGTGGGTTTTTTCTACGACTACGGCAATCCCTATTTTCAGTTTTATCTACCGTTCGGCGAAGTCGCGACTCGCTGGAAACATGCCTATCCACGAGGCCTCGCACTGTGGTTGAAACCACCCTCTGAAGCGGTAAAAAATCCATTACAGCTCGCTGAAGATAATTTGCGCAAATCGGGTGCGCAGGCAGGTGACTGGATCAGGCAAGC